>CAZADH010000157.1:0-10850 GCA_964483805.1 uncultured bacterium | reverse complement strand
GCACCAGGCCGTTGACCGAGGGCGCTTCCGACATGCGCAGCTCTTTGTTGCTGTACATGGCGCGCAGCACCTTCATGATCTCGCCGGCCGAACCGCTTCTGAGCTTGATGATCTCGATGCTCTCGCGCGCCTGCCCGACCAGCGCCGCCAGCAGAAACAGCACCAGCAGCGGGATGACGCCAACGTGGCCCCCTCGCCACCGCGGCGTTTCAGCGCGCCCGTGGCTTGGCGATGGCTGCGCGCGGGGTGTAGACCGAGCGGATGCGGGTACCGCGCAGCCGTTCGGCGAGCGCGTTCGTGCGGGCGTAGAAGTGGGCCGGCACCCCACCGGGGGCCGGCCATTGACCGGCGCCAACCCGTGCAGACGTTGTATTGCTTGTGGTCGCGCCCGCGCCGCCACCCCCGCTCTGGGTGCCGCCCACGGCCGTGCCGACGCCGTGGTCGATGCGGTCCATGACCGTGCGCAACCGTTCATCGATGGCGGCCAACCGGGGTTCGATGCGGCCGCGCAGGTCGTCGGCGTGGGCATGCAGGTTCTGCACCACCCACTCGGTCGTGGCCTGCATGGTGCCGACCCACGGGTTGACGCCGGTGTGCTGGCGGCGCAACCACCCTTGCGGACGCTCGATCTGGTCACGGTAGTTCACCGGAAATTTGAGCGTCACCGCGAACGGCGACGGTTCCTGACCGGTCAGCAGAATCCCGGTGCGCCCGGGCACCGGCTGGTTGGCCGGAATCGCCGGCGGCGGCAACACTGCCGGATTCACCCGCTCGCGCCGCGACGCCGCCGCCGATTGCGCGAGCGGCAGCACGGCTACGCCGCCCGTAAGTGCGGCGAGCAACACCAGCGCTCGCAGGCGCCATCCCGTGGCGGTACCGGGGGGTCCGCTCATATCGATGCTTCTCCGCGGCCGCGCGAATTCCAGGTTCACAGACGCGCGCGTCACCATCACGGCGGTGATCGGCCACGCCCAGCAACCGACCATCACTGATCGCCTGCACCAGCGCAACCAGTCCGGCCCGATCGTCCGCCGCGGGTACCTCATCGACGGGAAGCCCCATTTCCTTGAGGTTCTTGGCCAACCGATCGAGCGAACTCTCGACACCGATCAGGTCGCTCTTGCTGCCGCCGGTCCAACACCGGGGCGCGCGCACCGCCGAGACCGCCGACTCGCCCAGCACTCCGACGCGGTAGACGATCGCGGCGACATTCGCAATGATGCGGTCGGCGCCGGCACCACCGATCGCGAGCAGCGGTCGGCCGCCGCGCAGTACGATCATCGGCGCCTTCGCCGCCACCGGCCCGGCGATGCGCGGATAATCGGCCGGATAGACCGCCACCTTGCGCCGGTACAAGGCCCCTTCACTGTTAAAGAAGAAACCCAGTTTCGACGCTCGCCCCGACCCGAAGTGTGTGCCCAGGGTCAGGGTGATGCTGACGATCATGCCGTTTTTGTCCCACACGACCAGGTGCGTGGTCTCGCCATCGGTCGTATCGGCCGGCGCCAGGCCCTCCCGCGCCGCGGCCGCCTTCGACGGTTCGGCGGCCACTGCCCCACTCTGCCACGCCTCCACCGTCGGCATCGCCAACGTCTCGGCGACGAAACGCGCGGGGTCGGCCCACAACACGGCCAGGCGCCGGTGCTTGGCGTTGAGCACGGTCTTCAGCTCACGAAGCCATACAATGTATTCTTCTGGCGTCGCCAGCGTCAATTCACGGCGGCACAGGCGCCCCACCAGCGCCATCGCTACCGCCGAACAGGACGGGGCCGGACAACCCACGAGCTCGAGATCGCCGCCCGCCTGCCCAGCCACCGGCACGCGCACTCTGACCGGCCGCCGCCACCGGGGCCGATACGAGGCCAGCTCATCGACCCCGTAGTTCACGCCGGCTGCCCGCAACTCATCACGCAATTGGGCCGCGATCGCCGGTGAGCCGAACCATTCGGGCCCGTTGCTGGCCAGCGCGGCGAGCGTCTGGGCGAGTTGCGGTTGCCGCAGGACGTCGCCGGCCAGCACCGGTCGGCCCTCCCGCCACATCAGTTCGCGTGCCAGCGGTTCGCTCCGCAGGTGGGCAAGACTGCGCGCCACGATCTGGGCCAGATACGGGCTGACGCGAAACCCCTTTGCGGCGAGGTTCTGCGCGGGTGCGAGCAGACGCGCCCACGGCAGGCGACCCCAGCGGCGGTGCAATTCACCGAGGAACGCAGGCTCGCAAGGCATTCCCGACGAGCTGCTCCCGGTGATCGATGCCGGCGGCCGGATCGAACCGTCGAGCGCCAGCAGTTCCAACCGGACGCCACCAGGTTGCGCACGCCCGGGGCGGCCGACGCGCTGCCGACGAAAACAACGGCCGCAATAATACATACAACATATTTATTCACCAGACGCATGACGGATCTCCTTGTTCGCGTTACGCAGAAGCCGGCCTGACTCTCTGCGGTGAGGATGGTTTGGCCACCGACGGTCGGCGCTGCGGCGCGACACCCGGCGGGTGCCTCACGTCCCCGATGGGCGCAGGATCCCGAGGCGTGAAGCGCATCGGGATCCGCAGCACAAGTGCATGCAACGAAGGGGATGTCGGCCGGCGCAGCGTCGGCCCAAGCACGCCTCGCCATCGACCGTTCTCTCGACGGCACGGTCACGTCAACCGGGTCGGCAGAACGTGGCAGACTGGCCGTAACACCCACGAGACGCTCGCGCCGGCGCGCGAACCGGCTCACGGAGTGGCGGGTTCCTCGGCTTTGGGCGGAATGTCGGGGTGACACACGGTGTTGCGGCCCCGCGACTTTGCCTGGTAGAGGTGACTGTCGGCCGCGCCGATCACCTGCTCGAGATTCTGCTCGGCAATATACTGGGCGACCCCGAAGCTCGCGGTGATCTTCAATTCGACGTCTTTGTGGGCCACCGTATGACTCTCGATCACACGCCGCATGCGTTCGGCGACCATGACCGCGCCCTCGAGATCGGTGTCGGGCAGAATGACCGCGAACTCCTCACCACCGTAACGACACGGAATGTCGTTGAACCGCAAATGCTGCCGCACCAACTTCGCCGAGCGCGCCAGGATCAGATCGCCGACCTGATGCCCGTGCCGATCGTTGAAGCTCTTGAAGTGGTCGAGATCGACCATGATCACGCTCAACGGCGAAACCACGCGGCGCAACCGGGCAATCTCTTGCGCCAGGCGCATCTTGAAATACGCATGCGTATAGAGGCGGGTCAGACCGTCGGTAATGCCCTGGCGATACAGATTGGCGTTCTTGATCGCGATGCCGACCTGCACCGACAGCAGGCGGGCCATGTTGAAATCCTGCTCGGAGAACGGATTGCCGTCGCGACGATCGGTCAGCGAAATCAAGCCGAGCACTTCGTCTTGAATGACCACGGGAATGACCATGAACGACTTGCTCTTGTATTGCCCCTCCCGCACATAGGTGAAGCGGGTCTCGTCGGTCAACGCCTTGACATGCAGGGCTTCCATTTTCTGGATGACGTGCCGCGAGATCGGTGAATCCCAGACGTCGAGCACCGGCGGCAGTTGCCGGTCACCACAATAGAGATTGAATCGGTCTTCGCTGGGGTCATACAAAGCAAGCGAAAATGCATCAATTGGCAATACGTTTTTGAAGATGCGCTCGATCGTCGGCGCCAAGTTCTCGAGTTCGAGGACGGCCGAGATCTCTTGACTGGCGCGGTGGATCGCGTCGAGTTCTCGAATCTTCGAGTCGAGTTCGGTATTCGTCACCTTGAGCTGGTGCATCAACTTGAAGGTGTTGATGGCCGTCGAGATGTTGCGCGACAGCGTGCCGAGCAGATCGTGATCGAACGGTTGCCCCTCTTCGGTGCGGAAGCGCGGCCCCAGCACGAGCAAACCCTGAAACTCGCTTTCGAGCCGCAGCAGGAACACAGTCTGCACTTCGTCGGTCTTGAACGCCTGATCGAACGGCGGACACAACTCGCGCACCATCGCCGACACTTCGACGTTCTCGGCGCCCATCAGCTTGCTGAAACCATTGGCATCGAGCTGGATGAACGGAACTTTTTCCATCGCCTTGAGTTTGATGTCGACGGCCAGGCGCACCGCGTGCTTGCGGGCCTGGTCAAAAACGTAGATCGCACCGCGCGAAATGCCCAACGTGCCCAGCAGGATGCGCAACAACGAACGCAAACCGGTTTCGAGATCTTGCTTGGCGCACAGGAACGACGACAGATCGATCAGCGAGCCGAGCACGTATTTGAGCCGCTCGAGGTTCTTGCGTTCGCGCACCAGGTCGTTCGCCTCGACGGTCTGTTGCACCATCGGACGCTTCTTGACCATGGTGATCAACGTGCCGGTCGGCGGGAAGCTCGTCACTTCCATGCCGTCCATGAGCTTTTCCATGAGCATCAAGCCCCAACCGCGTTTGTAGGTCGACTTGATCTTCTTCTTGATGTCGGGCTTCTCGACCAACGACGGGTTGAACCCCTGGCCGAAATCGCGCACCTGAATCGACAGGTTGTCGGGATCGGCCGAGATCGCCATCTGCACGTCCTGGCCGGCTTTGGCGTGTTCTTTGCCGTTGATGATCGCCTCGATCACCGCAAGACGAATCTCGTCGATCGCCTCGGGGGAATACCCCAACTTCTTCGCAAAAGTCTCGAGGTGTTCGCACGCCTCGAGCTCGGAGTCCTTCTCGTTCGGAATGCTCATGGTGAGCCGCTTGATCATGGTCGCTCCAAGGTTTCGCCTTGCGGGATCGATAACAATCGCACCATCCTACCACTGCCCCACCACCAACTGCAAACTCGGTGTACAAATCAGGATATCCAATTTGCGGGGGCCTGTTGCCAACCACTGGCTGTGATACAATGAAAGACACTGCAATGCAGCGCAAAACGTATTTGTCAGGGAGACTGCGATGACCCACTTGCGAACCCGTCTGCTTGTCGCTCTCGTTGCCGTTGTTCTGCTGGGTGTTGCGGGGCAGGTCCAGGCCGTCGATCAGAGCCAGCCGGCCCCGGGCACGCCGGCCGAAATCACCGTGTGCGGCATGCATGTGCCGAGCTTCCTGCTCAAACACCCGTATGCCTGGCGACTCATCTTCGCCAAGGGCGACCGGGCCTGCACGCAAGCGGCCGTGCTCGACGACGGGCGCATCCGCCTGGGCAACATCTATCACGAGAAAGAACTGTGGTCGGCCACGGTCGACCCGGCCAAGATCGCCTACGCCGACGTGATCAACCAACCCATCGCGCCCGGCGTGTTCCATTTCGGAGCCCTGTTCGGGTTCGGCCCGGCGGGTTTGACGCTCGAGATGCGCGACGGTCGCACCACGACGATCCACGAACTGGTCATGGGCACCGGCCCCGAGAAGGCGTTCAGCCTCGACGGCACCATCGGGTTCCAGTTGCTGCAGATGCGGGCCAGTTCGGTCGAGGCGTTTCAAGGGCCGAAACCGCTCGAAGCCAAGGTGCGCAACCGTCTCGACCCGCGCCGCGTCGACATCGCCCTGTTCTTCCTCGCCGAAGTCGAAGAGGCCGCGCGCCTGGCGGCGCTCACGGCGATTCGCGCCTTCCGGGCCGAGTATCCCGACAAATCCGATCGCCCCGAGGTGCAGAAATACCACTTCCTCGGCGCCAACTGCGTGTCGAGCGGCATTCAGAATTTGACCCGGGCCGTGCGCCCGGAGTTGCGCAACGCGGCACTGGCCCTGGCCAAACGCGACGTGAAGTCGATCATGGACTGGACGCCCGATCTCGCCCGCCGCTGGATCCGGTCCTGGAACGAGGTGACGTTCCTCGCTTTCGACGGCCTGCGCGGCCAATCGATCGACAGCAAGCGGCTGACAACCGTCTCTGAGTTTCACAAGAATTTACGGAGCTCGAACCAGATGTCGCTGCCCTGGCGCGCAAAAACCCTGATCGACTGGGCGGCCGGGCGCTGAGGCCGGTCCTCTCTCGATGACGTCCAACTACGGCGGCACTGTCCGCCGGCTCGCCAATCCGCTCGCCCGCCGGAGCCTGCGCCCCGGCACCCTCTACAATGGGTGCACGTGCTGCTGCTGTTGCTGCATCCTCATGCCGATCGGCAACTTCATTGCGGTTGCTTCGAGCCACGACCGCAGCAAGGCGGTCACCAGCTACTGGTGGCACCTGTTTGTCAATATCGTGTGTTGCGCCATCAGCATCGGGCTGGGCTGGCTCGTCGCCGGCATCGGCCTCTTCGGTCGTGGCGACACCGGTTTCTATGGCGCCATCGCCGTGGCGGTCGTCACCTATCTCGCGCTTCTGCAAGCCTCGGCCGGCCTGTGGATCCCCGCCACCATCGCTGCCGACCGGCGGTTTCTCGTCGTGGGCCTCGAATGGCTGCTGTCGGTCGTGCTCATGGCCGGCTTTGGCGCGATGTCGATCTACATTGTCGTGAAGGGCTTCATGCGTTAAGATCCGGGATCATTGCGAGGTCATACATACCATGTATTGTCCAAAGTGCCACGCCGAGTACCGCGAGGGTTTTACCCGTTGCGCCGATTGCCAGGTCGACCTGGTCGACACCCCAACCGAGCAAGACGACGATCCGGGCTGGTTTGCCAGTTTGTTCGGTGGTGGTGCGCGCAAGAAAACAACCCGCGACCCCGAGATCGATCCGGCAACACCGACCCTGCCCCACGATGCCGTGCTGGTGTTTCAGACCCCTGACCGTGCGGTGATGCAAGGCATGGTCGATCTCTTCAACGAACACCAGATCCCGATCTTCCCCCGGTTTCGTACCGAAGGTGGCGAACACTCGCCGATCTTCGGCGGTTGTTGCGGCGTCGAACTCGACAAGATATTCGTCCACCCCGAACACGAAGACGAAGCCAACGCGCTGATCGACGAGGCCAACATCGCCATCGCCGATGGCTCTGTGCCCGGCGCCGAGTTGCCCCCCGAACTGGCACAGGCCACCGACGAACCGGACCCCGAACCCGACGACGACCTCGATGATGACAGTCTCGATGACGACGAACGCGACCCTGACCCCGACGCAGAGGACGGCCACGAGGGCGACGACGCCGACGACGAACCACAGGGTGAGTTCACGGGATCCCGAACCGGCGACCCCAAACGGGATCGCACACGCAACAGCGAGGGGCCGACCGAACACCGTTCCGACAAGACCGTCGTCTTCCCCTGCCCATATTGCGCGATCGACGTCCGGATTCCCGCGGCGGCAGAAACGACGCTCAACGAGATGCCCTGCCCCCACTGCGGCGAAGTGATCGAGTTCGTCGATCCCGACGAGGATGACGACGACGCGCAGCGATAAACGGCGGTCGGCCGCAGACCGGCGTGGTCCGGTCGTCCTCGTCACCAAAGAATTCCCGCAACCATGAAGATCATCTTCGACAAGAGGTTCTACGAATCCGACTACGCCAACGATGCCAACGATGGCGCCGCGGTGCCCGGCCGCCTCGAGGCGATCATGAGCGTCATCGAGACTCAGTCCGATTTCGCTGTTGTCACCCCGCAACCAGCGAGCGACGATGATATCTTGCGGGCTCACTCCCAGGCATACCTCGACACCGTCCGCGTCAATACAAAGCGCTACGACATGGCCATACTCGCGGCCGGCGCCGCCATCGCTGCCGCCGAGCACGGAATGAACGGCACCCCGGCATTCGCCTGCGCCAGACCGCCGGGCCATCATGCGGCGCGCGATTCGAGCTGGGGGTTCTGCGTTTTCGGTAACATGGCGATCGCCCTGCTGAGACTGAGGGCCGCGGGCCGCATCAACTCGGCATTCATTCTCGACTTCGACGCCCACACCGGCGACGGCACCAAGGCCCTGCTCGCCGACTGGAAGGGATGCCGCATTCTCAACCCGTACGCCGAGACCGCCAAACTGTATCTCGAGGAAATCGAAAACACGATCAGAGACGTGGGCTCGGTCGATATCGTCGCCGTATGCGCCGGCTTCGACTCGTATGAAAAAGATCTGGGGCGAAGACTGTCGACCGACGATTTCTACACCATTGGCTGGATCATGAAGAAATTCGCCCATCGAGCCGCCAATGGTCGGCGGTTCGCCGTGCTCGAAGGCGGTTACTACCTGCCCGACCTGGGCAAGAACGTCCTGACCTTCTGCCGTGGGTTCAGGTAAGCAATACCAGGTATGCACGAATGAAGATCGAGTTCATCCCCCGCGAGAAGCAACGGTCCGAGTACGACTGGGCCGACATCTCGACCAAAGGCGTGCGCATCGGCAAGGCACGCTGCCTGATCGACGGCGCCACGCTGACGATCTACTCGATCAACATCTACCCGGAGTTCGCCGGAAAAGGCTTCGGTCGAAGGTTCGTCGATTACTGCAAGAGCCGGTTCACCACGGTCATCGCCGACCGTGTGCGCCCGACTGCCGTCGGTTTCTGGGAAACGATGGGGTTTGCCGATGCCCACGATGGCTCGTGGGTGTATTCGGCGCGGTGACCCCAGGCCGCTGCGCCGCCCGCCCTTCGTGCTCAGGCGACGCAGCAATCCCCGCCAGTCACCCTACGGCAACACCGGCTTCCACAAGAACATCCAGGTGCTGTTGTACCCGTAGGCCGCCAGGTCGCCGAAGTCGCCGTCTTGGGAGAGGCCACACCCGGCCACGAGATAACCGCCGCCCGGCGTCTGCACCAGCGTGGTCGCGACCTCGTGGTTGCCGCCGCCGAACCGCTCCTGCCACAGGACGGTGCCCGTCGAGCTGCACTTGCCCAACCAGAACTGGCTGCTGTCACCGCCGGTCACCCCGTAGAAGCCCTCGACCCCGTCGATGGTGACCAGAGAAGCGAGGAACAGCAACCCGCCATCCGGCGCCAACTGCCCGCGACCACCCATCGGCCCCATCTCGCCGGAGTCGACCTTCTTTGCCCACGCGATCGTAAGATCGGGGTTCAACTTCAGGATCATCACCTGGTCACCGACGTATGGGCCCGGACAATCGCCGTCGCCCGAACCCGCGGTGCAGATCGCATAACACCCGCCGTCGGCGGTCGGCACCACGCCGGTGCAGTGATCGGTGCCGGAACCGCCGTAACACCGACCCCGCACCACCGCTCCGGTCGTGCCGTCCAACTCGAAGACGAAGCCGTCGTTGCCAGCGTGGTAGTTCTTGCCCGCGAAATCGCCGGCTCCGAACTCCGTGTAACCACACAACAGGATGTTGCCTGCCGCATTCTCGGCCACATCGTTGGCATAGGCATAGCCGCTGTTGGCGGCCAGGCGCCGCTGCCACTGTTCCTGCATCTGGCTGTTGTATTTCACCGCCCAACCGTACCAATAGGCGCCATCGAACACGGTGCCGGCAATGATGTAACCACCGTCTGAACAGGCCCGGATGCCGCCGCGCGCGTCGCGGGTCTGGGTGCTGCCCGGGTCGGCATCCTGGTTGAGAACCGTGATGTTTCCGGCGGCGTCAAACACCGCCGACCAGTTGCGCTTCGTCGAATTCGGCGAACCGAGCCACAAATCGCCCATCGGCGAATCGGTCGTGCCGGCCAGGGCGAAACCCGTGCCTGCTGCCACCATGCCCGTCACCGTGTCGTCGCCGGTCCCGCCAATCAGGCGCGACCAGATGACTGTGCCGGTCGCCGTCATTTTCGCAATGTAGACATCGTGAGCGCCGCCCTTGAAACCGCTCATCTCGTGGTCGTTCGAGCCGGTGCTGCCGGCCACGAAGAACCCGCCATCGGTTGTATTGACACAGTAAACAGCACCCTCGCTGCCGGAACCTCCAAGAGGTCGCTTCCAGGGTCCTTGCGTGACGGTGAACAGGTTCGCGCCGGTGGCGACCTGTCCGTCGGCGTTGGTGACCTCGACGTTCCAGGCCCCCGGCGACCTTCCGGTCAGGTCGAACGAGCACTGCATCTGGGTCGCAGACATATAGGCGAGGAACGACGTGGTGATCGAGGCCATGCCGGAGCGGGTGAGGGCGACGGTTGCGCCATTCACGAACCCGGTGCCGTTGATCACCACACTGCCGACCTCACCACTGTTGTCGGCCGTGACCGGGAACATGCTCGAGACCGTCGGCGCCGCCAGCATGACCGTCAGTGCGTTGGCATACGTTGTATTCTCTCCGCCCGGGTTGTTGACCTTGAGGTCCCAGGCACCGGCGAGCAACCCGGTCAGGTTGAAGGTACAGGTCAACGAGGTGGCACTGTTGAACGTCACGCTCATCGCCGCGACCTGCGACTCCCCGGCCCGTTGCAGGTAGACCGCCACGTTCGGGTCAAAGTTGGTGCCGGTGATCTGGATATTGCCGGACACCCCCGTGTTCACCGTGCTTCCCGCCGTCACCGCACTCACCGTCGGGGTCGTCGGCGTGACCACTTGCAGTAGTCCGGCGCCGGTGACCACCTGCCCGTCTGCATTGGTGACTTCGATGTCCCATGCGCCCGGCGCTGCGCCGGCGATATTGAACGTGCCCGTCAACGACGTCGCACTATTGAACACCACCGCCGTGCCGGCGATCGCCGCCGCACCCGCGCGGGTCAGGCGCACCGTGGCACCGGTCAGGAACCTCGTGCCGGTGATCTGGACCCCGGCGAGCACCGCACTGTTCACCCCGGTCGTCGGATTCACCGCCGTCACCGTCGGCGCCGGATACGCCACCGCAAACGAGTTCGCCGCCGTCGCCGTCTGCCCGTCGGGGTTGGTCACCTCGAGGTTCCAGGTGCCGGTGGCGAGGCCGGTCAGATCGAGCGTGCAGGTCAACGCCGTCGGACTCGTGACGGCGACTGCGGTCGCCGCCCGCGGGTTCTGCCCCGCCCGCGTCAGCCGCACCGCCGCACCGCTTACAAAGTATTGCCCGGTGAGTTGCACGCCGCTCAGGGGTTGCTGGTTCA
>CAZADH010000156.1:0-13812 GCA_964483805.1 uncultured bacterium | reverse complement strand
CTCGAGGGCGCCAACAAGGCCTATCATACCTTCATGATGATGGCCGACAGCACGCGCAGTCAGTTGCCGGCGGGGGTGATCCGGTCGCGCCTGCTCGACTTTCTGGCGGTGAAGGGCAAGGAACAACCGATCAAGGTCTATGAGATCATCGGCGAGGGCGGGGCGGCCGACGACCAGTGGCAGCGTATATTGCAGTTGTATGACGAAGGCATGGCGCATTACCTGGCCCGCCGCTGGAACGAAGCCGATGCGCGCTTTCGCGAGGTGCTCGCGCTGCGACCCGACGACGGACCGGCAGCGACCTACCTCGAACGGTGCGCGGTGTTTCGCGAGCATCCCCCGGCCGAGGGCTGGGATGGCCGGTTTGTTCTGAAGACGAAATGAGTCGGTGACGGTGCCTGGCGGCGGCGATTGGAGGTGTTTTGTGGCGCGCAAACGGGTGACGATCGGTGGCGCTCTGGCGTGGGTGGTGTTTCTCGGTCTGTTATGGGGACCGTCGGCATGGGCGGCGGACGGTGTGAAGCCGGGGTTTCTGCCGCCGGCTGATATCGAGGAGATTCCTGCAGACCGGCTTGCCTCGACCGGTGCCGACACGCCGGGTCCGCCGGCGCCGTCGGCCAGCGGGGCGTTGGCTTCCGACGCGGCGCGGGTTGCGGTCGGCCCCGTTGCCGTGAAGGCACCGCCACCCATCAGTATCGAACCGATCAAGCGAGCCGTGCGCAAGCGTCTGCCGGGCTTTCTGCGGTTCTTCGTCGATCTGTTTCGTCGCATCTTTCGACGGCCGCCTGCCAACGAGGTTTACGTGCCGGGGTGGGAAACCGACCTGACCATGGGGCGCGACTGTTATCGCGAGGTGCTCGACCCGCGGGCCACCGGTCACGATCCCGAGAACGTCTATTTGTTCATCCTGGCCAGTTATTACTTCCAGGGCAGCGATCCGGCCGTCTCGACCCGCGGTGATTTTCGGCCCGGATTCGAACGTGTGTTTCGTCCGTGGGGACTCGATCGCTTCGACATGATCGACCTGATGAAGGGGACCGCCGACACCCAGGTGATGGTGATGTCGAACGAACGCGCGGTTATCGTGGTGTTTCGCGGGTCGGAGAAAACTTGGGGCGGCACGGTCAGTCCTGGGAAGTTCGTGCACGACTGGATCCTCACCGACCTGAACATTCGCAAGGTGTCGATGCCGGCGGCGGGGCCGGGAACCAAGGTGCACCGCGGTATCTGGAAGGCACTCGATGTCGTGTATCCACAGTTGCGCGCCCTGATCGATGCCCATCAGGCCGGCCGCAAGCTGCCGTTGTGGATCACCGGGCACAGCCTCGGCGGTGGCCTCGCCACGTTGTCGGCCCTGCGGCTGGTGCGCGATGGCGTGGCCGTGCAAGGGGTGGTGTCGTTTGGCAGTCCGCGCGTGGGCAACAGCAAGTTCGTGCGGGCGTTTCGTGACTCGATCAAGGTGAATCACCGCTGGGTCAACGACCGCGATATCATCGCCCGCGTGCCCCCGGTCCTGCTTGGCTTTCGTCACGTCTGCAAGCCGCACAACATCAACCACAACGGCAAGATCGAGCTGAACGACGGCGAGTGGCTGACCTTCGTGAAGGTCGGCTCGCACCATGCGATCAACTATCTCGATCGGCTGTATGAGGCGCTGCCGGCCGCGTCGCGGGCACTCGTGCCGGCGCCGCCCGGGCGGGCGGCCCGCCCGGTGCGCGACCCGCGCCTGGTTGAAGAGGAGCGGCAACTCGAGACCGGTTTCGCCGGCAACGATACGGTGACCAGAGACGACGACGACTGAAGCGGTGGGGCCGGGACGCGGGCAGGCCACGGGACGGCCCTGCGACACCGTGCGAAACCGGCGTTTCGCGGCCATCACGGCGGCACAGGGCATTTCGCACATCGTGTGCGGTGGTGAAGAGAACTCGTAGTAAATACATAGTAAATACCCTAGAAATACAACAACGGCTGCCCCATGCAGGGCAGCCGTTGCGTCATCGGAGCGCCGACCGGTGTTGCGACCGGCGCGTCGGGTTGTCTCAGGCCATGACCTTGGCCGCGTATTCGCGGTAGAACGCGGCGCGCTGACCGGCATCGGGAATCTCTTTGCGCGGGACGACGACCACGTTGGTTCCCGTCGGCTTCGCGAACGACTGCTCGACGAAGAGTTTCACGATGGCGGGCGGCACCGAGTAGAGGATGTCGAACGGATCCTGTTGGGCTTTGCCTTCGCGGATGGCGCTGGTGCGCTCCATGGTGCGCTCGAAGTTGCGGGTGATCAGGTCGAGCACACTCTTGACGTTGGCGCTCAGTTTGCTGCGGTCGATCTTGTCGAGCGGATTGGCCCACAGATTGATGCCCTTGAGCTCAGCGAGTTCTGCGTCGGTGAGGCTGACCGGCGGTTCGAAATACACCAGCTTGAATTTGTATGGCATGCCGGCGAACAGCGGGTGTTGCACTTCCATGGTGATCGGTGAGCGATACTCGGGGTCGGTGTTGACGCCGTTGTAGAACACGCTGTAGCCGCGACCGAGGTAAATGTCGGTCAGACGGTTGACCACCCACCACGCCAGGGTGCTTTCCCAGGGGGTGAAGCACGGGCCGAAATCCTTGAACAGTAAATACCGGATATTGTCACACGAGGCATTGACCAAGTTGCCCAGTTCCCGGTAGAACGTCGATTTGCCGCACCCCGCTGCCCCGATCGGGATGACCAGCAGCGGATTCTTGGTGATCAGCTTCTCTTTCTGCCAGTTCGGATTGTCTTTCAACGAGAAGGCGATGAACGCCTCGAGGTGCTCTTCGCCCTTCTTGACCAGCGCGGCCGGGTCTTGTTCGGTGACCTGCGCGACGAGAAGCGAGAGGAACGTATTGATGACGTGATACGGGCTCAATTTGAAACAGAAATCGTATTTGGCCATCTCGTCGACGGCTTTGGCCGGGTTCGGTTCGGCCTTGATCAGGTATTTGCCTTCCTTCGCGTTGATCGCGAAGATCGGCGTGTTGTACATGTTCTTGGCTTCTTTGAGCAGTTCTTTGGTGTTGCCGTTGGCCTCGACGGCCTTCAGAATGTTGGCCACGCAGAGCGTGACGTCTTTGGTCCAGACGATCGAGTTCTCGTCTTTGATGACCTCGGCGAGACGCGGCAGGTTGTACTTGCTGGCGATCTGCCCGAGAATCGTTTGGGTTCCCTTGTGCATGGTCATGTGGTTTTCTCTCCCGCTGAAGTTTGTCTCGCCGCGCGGTGCCACGGGGCGATATCGTCGTGCCCATCTATGATAGCAGAAACGGCACCCTCGTGCCGCTGTCCGTCTCCGGTCGGCCGCGGTGCGCGCCATGGGCATTTGCCCTCCCGGACGGTGCCTCGTATCATGCGTGTGGCACCATGTGGTGTTGGAGAACTCTCCCATCGCTGCGATGGTAGCATTTCCGCACGGGCATGAAAGGTGACGATATGATGACGCGCGTTATCCACGCGATCCGGGGTTATCGAGTCCTTGTGGTTGTGTTCTGTTGTCTCTGGGCGGCAGCAGTGTCCGGCTATACGCTCGACGAGATTCGCGAACTGAAGCGCCTGGGCTTTTCCAACGAGCAGATCGTGGAAATGCAACGCAGCAATACGCCGATGCCGACAGGTTCGGCAGCGACGGACCCCGCACCGGCGAACGCCGGGTCGGGGCAAGCCAGCCCGCCGCCGGCTGTCGAGAAGCCGGCCCCGTTGACGGCATACCAGGCTCGCCTGCAGGGCCTCGAAGAACGGGGCGTTGGGTTGCTCGTCGTCTGTTTCTCGAAAGAGTGGATCCAGGCCGGCCCGGGCTTTCTCTACTTCGATCGCCGCGGCCCCGACAGCAACTGGATCCCGATTGCGCAGGCACCCTGCATCGGCACCTGGCAGATCGGTGAATGGGGGCCGCCGAAAATCGAGAAGGTTCGCCGGGTCATCAAGCACGATGGTCACGGCGACAAGCATCGGGACGGCAAGGGGCATGACGACAAAGACCGCAAACACGGGGATGGCGGGCACGAACGGGTCATCGAAAAGACGATCGTACACCAGCGGCCGCTCATCGGCTCCCGCTATTATGCGGAGTTCGAGTTGCCGGCCGGTCAATACGATGTGCAGTCAGAGCGGAAATTCATGACCGACGACGACGAAAATTCCGGGATGTTCAAGTCGAAGCGCCATCGCACCTTCTGGGGCGTTCCGGTGGTCGCTGGCAAGGCCACGATTCTGTCGTACTGCTGGGGCCCGAACGACAAGTTTGGCAAAGACCACGCCGAATCCCACCGCCACCTCGAGTGGATCGACAAAGTCTCGGCGAAGTTCAGCCCGCTGGTGGAGAGAGTGAGACGCTGACCTCCCTCGCCAATACCGCATTTCACACACCGGTGCCGCAAGACCGTTGTACATTTATTCCGGTGACATGATCCGTAAAAATGGTGAGCGAAAATCGGCGACACGAAACCGAAGAAAACCGGTGCAGAAAACCGGTGACATGATCCGCAAAAAACGGCGTGGCAGATATGGTGATGTGCTGCTCTCGAGCCGGTCTGCACGAATCCTTCCGACGCTGTAGGCGCCCGAAACATAAGGATCATGTCACCGGAAAAAGCACGCGGAAATAAGGATCATGTCACCGAAAACAATTGCACCGGAAAAATAAGTATCATGTCACCGAAAAAAATCTGAAGAGTTCTGGCACCGAAACCGTGCTGTAACTGAAAACGCCCACTCCGCGAGGAGGTGGGCGTTTCAGCGTTGGCGCCGGGTTGCGTTTACCGCCCGAGTTGGGACTGGTACTTCGCGTAGACCTTGGCCTTGGTGGCGTCGTCGACCCGGTAGAACTTGACCGGCGTGAACGACGGCACGAAGTTGGCTTCCATCCATTTCCAGTATTCGTCGCGGTCGGCATACATATCGAGCCGGTTGGTGGTGTTGTTGAAGGCGCTGCCGGTGTCGTGCGCGAACCAGTAGCCATCGTGGATCTCGCCGTTGGGCAGTTTCAGCCCGCGGGTGCCGGGCACGAAATAGACGCCGCGATAGGGGATCTGATTGCGGTTCACGGCCAGCGTGTGAAACGGCACGACCCAGTAGCCGGTGGCGGTGATGCCCAGGCAACCCTGCGGGGCCACCTGAAAGCGCTGGTTCGAGATGAACGACACCGTGCGGCCATCGTTGATCACGCCGCTGCCCTGCATGCACAACGCAGCAAAGTAGCGACCGCTGGTCTTGGCGATGACCTCGCCGCTCGGCGTCATGATCGACTTGACCTCGGTGCCGTCGTAATTCTGGCCGTAGAGCGTGCCCGACGTCGGGAACCCCGCCTCGCGCTGCGTGACGTAGTAGGTCGGTTTCTGGTCGGCGATCTTGGTGAACTTCGCCAGGTCAGGCGGGATGTCGGTGTCGTCGGTCGTCGTTGCCGCGGGTTCCGCTTCGGTGTCGGTGCGGCGCAGTGCCTGCGCGGCCGCCGCAAACTCTGCGGCAACGCGCGGGGCGACGCGGCGTTCCCGGGCGATCTTGTTGATTTTGGCCAGGAGGCGGTGCGCCGCCGGGCTGTCACCGTCGGTCGGGATCAGCGTCTGGAAATACAGCACCCGATCGCCCATGTCGGCTTCGGTGACGTAACCCATTGTGACTTCGGCGATGTCATCACCACCGTGGCAGATCTGGCGCAACTGGGCGGCGAGCGACTGCTCGTCGGCACTGCAACGCAGATACCGGGCGGCGGCGGCGGGATCGGCCAGATTCTGCGCCTGGGCTGCGATCCGCTGGTCGACCGCGTCGACGTAGTCGGCCACGAGACCGATGATCCCGGCGGCACTGACCTGGGAGGCACACAAAACAAGCAACACAATAAGAACGAGACGCTTCATACCGTTCGCCTGCTCCTTACTCGATACTCGATGCGAGCGTGATTGTCCGGAAAACCATTATACGTCAAGATCGATCGCGATGTTTCATCCGTGTGCGCAAGTTGGTCAATCCTGTCCGGTGACGTAGACATTACCCCTGGTGGTGCAGTGAGCTCGGCGAACGTTCCCTCAGCCGAGCGCGGATCGTGCTGTCGTGCGTGTTTGCAAGGCAACTAATACGGATCATGTCACTGTAAAAGCCTGAAAGTCATGTCCCTGGAAAAGTGTTTATGGCAGAGGCTGTCCCTCAGAAAGTCACCAGACGGCCAAAACTTGCATTTAGGTATCTTTACGATCTAAGATGAACTTCGTCCGACGAAGATCTGAATCGAATTATCAACGGGGGAGAAACAGGGATGCGAAAAGCAGTGTTGGGCGTTTGTTTGGGTGTTTTTGCGAGTCTGGGCATGTTGTGGGCCGAGGGCGGACCGGTGATGTCGCAGGCCCGCGAGTCGAGTTTTGCGCCGACCTCGGTGTCTGAACCGTTTGCTGTAACCATGCAGAAAGACATCGCCAAAAAGGCGCAGGTCATGAAAGAGCACATGGACTATCTCAATGCTCGCTACGACCTGACCCGCCGCGTTGATCCACTGGCGACCATGAGTCGCGGCAAGCCCCTGCCTGTTGGGCCGACGGCCCGGCTGCCCGAAGGATTGACCTTTGAGAAGTTGGCTAAGATGAGTCCCGACGAGATCAAAGAGCGCGGAATCTTCCCATACCGACCTTTGGCCTTCATCGAGCACTCGGTCGGCGGCATGGTGTTCCCCAAGCATGTGTTGAAGGTGCTGCCGCGCCTCGAACGTTTCGATCTCGATTTCGACCTTCCCGAACATTTTCTGCCCGAGTTTCCGCCACCCATCTACTTGACCACGCACAAAGAAGCGGGCGATGTGTCCCAGGGCAAGCTCGTCACGGTCGACAATTACTTCGAGCTGTTCAATGGTCTCTTGAATCCCAAGCAGCTCGAGGGTCTGCGCCTGCTGGTGACGCAGTTTCCGCAGCAGCAGTTCAACGCCACCGACGATCGCAAGAGCGAGAAGCCCAGCCTCGGCGTGACTTGTTTCGATTGTCACGCCAACGGCCACACCAATCGGGCAACGCACCTGGTCGGCGATATCCGGCCACAATCCCATCGCAACCGCATTAATACCCCCTCGTTGCGCGGTGTGAACCAGCAGCGTCTCTTCGGTTCTCAGCGCGGACTCAAGAGCATCGAGGATTTCACCGAGTTCGAACAGCGGGCCGCATATTTCGATGGCGATCCCTGCATCGCCACCAAAAAAGGCGTCAATGTCTTGGAGCGGGGCAGTCAGGTCCACTTTATGGCTGAGTTCCAAGCGCTGCTCGACTTCCCGCCCGCGCCGAAGCTCGATGTTTACGGCAAGCTCGACCCGAAGAAGGCGTCGGCCGACGAAATGGCCGGTCAGAAGATCTTCTTCGGCAAGGGCAAGTGCATGGAGTGCCATTCGGGCCCGGCCTACACCGACAACATGATGCACGATCTGCAGGCCGAGCGGTTCTACAAGTCCGAAATGATCCACAAGCAGTATGTGCGGCCGACCGGCCCGATCAAGACCTTCCCGCTGCGCGGTGTCAAGGATTCGCCGCCCTATCTGCACGATGGCCGCTGTCTGACCCTCGAGGACACCGTTGAGTTCTTCAACCTGATCCAGGGTCTGAACCTCTCGTTCAAGGAGAAGAAACAACTGGTCGCCTTCATGCGCCAATTGTAAGTTTCTACCAAAACCCTATGCGCCGCTCCGGGGCTTCTGCCTCGGGGCGGCGTTGCTATTGCGGCCCGCAGCCCGGGAAACCGGTGAAGAAACCGGTGAGAAACTGGTGACATGATCCGGATTTCAGAACCCGATGCAGAAAATCGGAGACATGGAAAATAGGGGACATGATCCGGAATTCGACACGAAATCGGTGACGCGCGAAATCGGTGACATGATCCGAATATCTAAGAACCGGGTGGAACCCGGTGTGGAGCCCCGTGACATGATCCGTATTTCAGATCGACGTCAGGGCATCGGCCCCCGCGTGTCGCGTCAAGCGGCCCGACTCCTCTGGCGAAGACCGATGCCAGGTCGTAGCGTCTCGGTTCGGCCGACGGCAGGCAACCTCTTGCCGCAGGATCAGCCCTTGCGACGCCTCGATTTGCTGCCGCTGCCGGCCGCGCGGGCCTTCGCTGCCGGGGTGCGCGCCAGGGGTTTTCTTCCCGGCGGTTGGGGTCGCACGGTTGTGCCCAACCGGGCCTCGAGCCGATCGAGGAACGAGTCATTGCCGATCGGGCGGCCGGTGCGTTCGTGCAGGCGCAGGCGCTCGCACTCGGCGTTCGACAGGCCCGCTTTCAGGAACCTCGCCCACTTCTCTTTGACCCGTTCGAGCATAGGTGCCACCTGCACCAGCACGTCGTCTTCGCCGTTGTGGTGGGCGCGTGCACTGCTCCAGGGGTAGTCGAGCGGATTGTCGACCAGGCCGGCGCGCACGGGATTGAGTTCGATATACCGGGTCGCCGCCAAGAGATGGGTTTCGTCGAGAATGCACGACGAAAACCGACCCTGCCACAGGAAGCCGCGCCAGCCCTCGCGGGCGTTGATCTGCCGCGAGTAACGCCGGTGCGCATCGCCGATGCCGCGCGCCAGCCCGTCTTCGGTTGCGGGCACCGCAATCAGGTGTGTGTGATTGGGCATCAGGCAATACGCCCAGATCGCGATGCCAAATGCGGCACACCGTTCGGCCATCAGCTCGAGATACGCCTCGTAATCAGCAGAGCTGAAGAACGTCGGCAGGCGGCGGTTGCCGCGCTGCGTGATGTGATGGGGCATGTCGGGTAACACCAGACGGGCGATGCGACTCATGCGGAAAGTATGGCCCAAGTGCACCAGCAAGTCAAGAAATGCGGATCATGTCACCCGAAAAACAAGTGCGCCAGCAAGTCGAGAAATATGTATCATGTCACCGAAAAAAGGATGGCGTTGTCGGGGTTGAGGTATAATGATGCGCACGGCATCACGAAGGCAGGAGGAACGCATGGACCCGAAAGCGATGGAAACCGAATTGATGACGGCGAAGGTCGAGATCCGCATGCTCAGGATGGCTCTGAAAGCGGCAGTGTCGATTCTCGCGGTGGGCGACGAGAAGAAGCTGAAGAACTTCGATGCCCAGATGAGAATCGCCAAAGAGCAGGCGTTTGCCCAGGTCGAGAAGGAACATCCGACCTTCGATTTCAAGTCGCTGCCCCTGCGTAAAGCCTGATCGGGAAAGCGTTCTATTGCATCGGTCACGCCCGCCGCGGCCACCGCAGGCCCTGCCGACGGGAGAGGCTGCGGCGGCCGATGGGGTGCAGAACGTCGCGCGGTTACTGCCCGGCGGCGATCGCCTCTTCGAAGAGGGCGAGCGGCAGGGTGGCGTCGTGGTCGTCGCGCAGGCGGACCGGCTCGCCGTTGTAGAATGTCTTTACGAAGTATTGCTCTCCGTCGCGGTACAGTTCGAACTCGACGTGCGAGGCATACGGCGGGTTGCTGTCGAGGGGACGGCCCAGCGCGCTCATCAGCCCGAGGATCGAGATGTCGTGGCCCGAGAACAGCACGAGGCGGCTCTTCTGTTTGCCGGCAACCGCAGCGCGCAGTTCGTCACCGACTTTTTTGAGCAGACCACCGGCCATGAAACGGCCGATCTCGCGCGGGCGGAAACGCAGGGCGACGCCCTTTTTCTGCACATCGAGGATGATCCGGCGATCGCTGGCGGTCAACCCGGTCGGCAGCGGCACGCCGTGCTCGACCATGCAGTTGACGTGATCGCTCGGGATCGCCATGTCGGCCAGTTTCTCGATCTTGACCCCGAGAATGCGGCTCCATCGCTTGAAGTGGGGCGCGACCCGACGCTCGGTGGCGATCCAATCGGGCTGCGTCTCGGCGTAGGTCTCGGCCAGTCTCTTGACCTCGGCGCGGTGATCGGATTCAGGGTTGATGATGTTCATGCTGCCCGATGAGATGGTCATGATCGGGATCGGTTGCCGCAGGTTGGGCACCGCCGGGGCGCCGTTGCGCAACCGCGGGCCGGTGCCATCGGGATACAGGCCGGCCAGCAGACATTGCGCGCTGACCACGGTGCGGTTGACGCTGGTCGAGAGCGCGTAGATCGCCTTGGCCTGATAGGTCGATGGCAGCAGTTTCAGCGTCTCGACGTAGCGCCGGCGGAACGTGCGGCCCAGGTCGTATTCCTGGCGCATGCCCTCGGGGCTCAGTTCGCCGATGCCCCAGGGCCACTCATGCTTGATCGTGCTGCTCTTGAGTTCGGCGTAGGGGGCGCGGTCGCCATGCCGAATGAGCGATACGGCGAAGATCAGTTGCTCGGCAGCGGCGCCGACCGAGGCGACCAGCAGCAGAACGAACAGGACGGTCAGGGTGCGGAAACTGCGGTTCATGGGGTGCTCCTTGGGATTGGGGTGATGAAGGACTATGCGGGCCCCGTCCACTGCGCATTGCGCAGCCGGGAAGCGGCGGCCGTGAGGGTGTTCATGCCTTTGCAGAAGGCGAAGCGGATGAAGCGGCCGCCGATGCGGTCACGCCCAGACGCCGTGCAGAACGCCGAGAGCGGGATCGCCGAGACCCCGACGTTGCGCGTCAGCCAGAAACAGAACTCGGCATCGCCGAGGTTCGAGAGGCGGTCGTACTGGGCGTTGATGAAATAGGTGCCGGCCGGTTTGCGACAGGTGAAGCCGACTTCTGTCAATACGTCATACAGAAAATCGCGTTTTTGCGCGTACTCTCTGGCGAGCTGTGGGTAGTAATCGGCGGGCAGGTTTGCCGTCTCGACCATGCCCCATTGCAGCGGGGTCGCCGAGCAGAACACGGTGAACTGATGCACGGCGCGGAGCGCCGCGGTGAGCGGCGGCGGCGCGAAAGCGTAGCCGATCTTCCACCCGGTCATGCTGAAGGTCTTGGAGGTCGACGAGATGGTGACGGTGCGGTC
Source organism: uncultured bacterium (assembly GCA_964483805.1). Taxonomy (GTDB): domain Bacteria; phylum Muiribacteriota; class Ozemobacteria; order Ozemobacterales; family Ozemobacteraceae; genus CAZADH01. The sequence continues at coordinate 2,922 of CAZADH010000156.1, read as the reverse complement.
GCGCATGCCCGGCAGCGTGACCAGAGGCAGGTGGCGGTGACCGTCGAACACCAGGTGTTCGTAGACTTCGTCGGTGATGACAAATACATCGTGTTTACATGCCAGCTCCGCGATCAGGGCCAGCTCATCGGCTGAGAAGACCTTGCCGGTCGGATTGTTGGGGGTGTTGACGAGGATCGCCTTGGTGCGGGGCGAGAACGCCGCCCGCAGTTCGTCCTCGGCGAAGGTCCAATCGGGGCCGCGCAGGACCACGGTCTTCAACGTGGCGCCGGCCGCCATGGCCGCCGGCGCGTAGGAGTCGTAACAGGGCTCGAAGGTGATGAACTCGTCGCCCGGTTCGCACAACGCGAGGATGGCGCAGAACAGCGCCTCGGTCGCGCCCGAGAAGACGGTGACCTCGGTGGCGGCATCCCAGGTCAGGCCGTAATGGTTGCGGTGCGCGGCGACGAGTGCGTCCCGCAACGGCGGAATCCCGGCGGCGGGGGCGTACTGGTTCTTGCCCACGCGAATGGCCGAAATGGCACCTTCCTTGGTCGCGGACGGGCCGTCGAAATCCGGAAACCCCTGCGACAGATTGATGGCGTGGTAACGCAGCGACTCCTCGGTCATCACCGTGAAGATCGACGTGCCGAATCCTTGCCATCGTTGTGGAATCTGCGCCATGGGGCCTCCTGGTTGTTGCAGCGTTTGCGGTTCAGCGCGGGCGGACGGCGAGCGCGCGGAAGTCACCCGACCGCTCGTTGCGGGCGCCCAGGGCCACGACGCCGGCGCCAAAACCGACGCCCCAGGCGGTCAGCGGGTCGCGGCCGGTCGCCCAGATGAACGGCTTGCGTCCGTCAGCATCGAGTTCCGGGAACGGCAACCGCACGCCCGACTCATACAATTGTTGAAGCTGCATCGTGGTCGGTGCGCGCCAGCCTTCACCCAGATCGTGGATCCAGACGGTGGCTTCGTCGAAGTCGGTGGCGCGGTCGGGGCCCAGTGTCCACTCGAACGGGCAGACCGTGGTGACGGCATCGCGCCGCGGGAGTTCTGAGCGCAACGCCGGTGTGGTGCCGGTGCCTGACGTGGACGGTCGCACGGCCATCGCCCGCAGGTCGCCGGCCCGCTCGGTGCGCGCGCCGGCCACGACGACGCCGGCGCCGAAACCGACGCCCCAGGCGGTGTGCGCATCGCGGACCGTCGACCAGACGAACGGTTTGCGGCCGACCGCTTCGAGTTCGGGGAACGGCAGGATGCGCCCCGTTTCATGCAACTGCTGCAACTGGTCGGTGGTCGGCGTCTGCCAACCCTCGCCGAGACCGGCGATCCAGGCCTCGGCCTCGTTGAGATCGGTGGCGGTGTCGGGACCGGCCATCCACTCGCACTGACAGGCGGTGAAGGTCGGGTGCACCACCGGCGCCTCGCCGTTGACCGGCATGGGTTCGTCGACGACTGCGGTCGCGGCGGTCGCCTCAGCCACCGAGGCCGAATCGACCCCGTCGGGCCGCGGGGCGATCGGCATACGTTGTGTTGCTGTTCGCGCCTGCCCGGTGGCGCGGACGGCCAGCGCCCGGTTGCGCACGTCGAAGCGGGTGGGCGGCACCGGGAACTCGTCGATCATGTCGAAATCGACGTAGTGAGCAAACGCGTCTTTGCCGACCACCGGCGTCAGTTCGCGCGACCAGACGATCGGTTTCGATCCCTTGACCGCCAGAGCCGGAAACGGCAAGGCAACGTGTGCATACAACAGCTTGCCCAATTGCCCCAGACTCGGGATCTGCCAACCGGCGCCGAGCCGGTTGATCCAGGTGCGGGCCTCGTTGAAATTCATGGGCCGGTCGGGGCCGGCGCACCACTCGAGGCCGCAGGCCGAGAAGATCTCGCCGGCATCACTCTCGTTCTCGCCATTGTCGGCAGTGGCGTCGGTGCCGGTTTCTGCGAACGCAGGCCGATCGACGGCAGGGATCGTTGTCGCACGGGGCGATTCGGTGGAGCGGGTGCTGCTGCGCGTGCGCACGGCCAAGGCCCGCACGTCGCCGGCCCGGTCGGTGCGGGGGGCGCACAGCACGCCGCCGCTGCCGAAGCCGACGCCCCAGGCCGACCACAGGTCGCGGGCCTGGCTCCAGATGAACGCTTTCTTGTCACCGGCCGCCAGTTGCGGGAATGGCAGCGGCGTGCCGGCAGCATACAGTGCGCTGAGCCGTTCCGGGGAAGGGGTGTGCCACCCCTCGCCGAGGTTCTCGATCCAGGCCTGTGCCTCATTCCAGCTCGTGGCATGATCCGGGCCGGCCTGCCATTCGCAACCGCACGCCGTGAAGGTGACGCTGCTGTCGGCGGTCGTCACCGACTCTGAGCGGGGCTGTGACACGCCGTTCGTTTGCCCTGCCTGAATCTTCGTATCGCGCGGAGCAACGGGACCCGCTTGGGCCATTTCGTGGGGCGAAACGCCCACCATGCCCACCGTGGGCAGGCTTGTCGGTGCGGCCGTGGCGGTCGCCACTGCCGGGGTTGGTGTCGGTGTGGAAGCGGCCGCCGTCATGGTTTGGGGTTGTGCCGGTTCCGGTTCCGACGGCGGCGGGGAAACCGGCACAGGGCGGATATTGCCCGGGCGCTGTACCGCCGCGTCGAGATACGCTCCCTCGGTTGGCGTGATGCGGCCGAGGGCGACGCCCCACGAAATGACCACCCAACGGGCGCGCTCCGGCGTGAGCCGCAACTCATCGACCAGTTGCCGCCACAAACGAGCGATCAGCAAGCCCAACGGCACATCGGACCACAACCGCTGCAGATTGGCCGGAACCTCGGCCCCAATGGCGGCCGCAAGTTGGGCGATCTCGGTGCGGTACAGCCCGCCGCAGGCTTCGTTGAGCTCGTTCTCGCAGCGCTCCTGGTCCTGGCCGATGTCGTGGCCGGCACGTTGGACGAGAGCAATGAGGGCAT
>CAZADH010000155.1:0-13858 GCA_964483805.1 uncultured bacterium | reverse complement strand
GGGCCGCCTCGTGCGCGACAAATCCGGGGTCGACGCGGAACTTGTCGAACTCGCGCCCGGTCATGACCAGCAGTTCCTGCGAACCGTAGCCCATCGGGAACTCACCCTCGACCTCAGCCAGCACCATCTTGCTGAACGGGAACCGCCCGAGACGCTCCTGGTAATGGGCAATGACGCTGACGAGCAACGACAGATAGGCAAAGCGCTTGTCGGCGCTTTCCGGCCGAAGCAATACGATGTATTTCACTCCGTCGATCTCGCGACTCGCTTCGACATACACCCCACCGACCAGCGAAAAACCATCGGCCGGCACATCGGTGACGTAGCGCCACTGCCGACGCCCCGGCGCCAGATCGGTGCAACCGGTCAACCGGCCCTGGGTGACGATGGTCCAGGAGGCGGGCGCCGTGATCGTCCAGTCGGCCGCCGCCGGTTGATTGAGGCCCAGGTGCGGATAGTAGTCGGCCGACGACTTCAGGTAGCACCCCTGCTTGCCAAGGTAATCCCACACCACACGTGCCGAGGCGACATTCGATGGATCACCCGCGTAGACCCAGGTGATAGGAAACGGGCCACTGCCCAGCCCCACAGGCAGATCGACGGCCACTTCGTCGCCACGCCCCCGCGTGAAACGCACGGGCCGACCGGCCACCCTGACTTCGGACACCTGGATATCCGGGTGCAGGTGAAAGGTCAGTGACGCCGCGACCGTGGCCAGTTCAACCGTGGTGGTGAGGCTCGCCGCCCGCAGCAAATGCTGTTCCGGCAGCAACTCGATGATCGCCGCGACACTGCGCAGATACGCCGGCGACGTCGCCGCGACCGCCGGCAACGGCTCGACCGGTTCGGCCTCGTCGGTGTCGCTGGCGACCCCGTGCAGACGGGCACCGACCGCGTCGGCGGCGGAAACGGGCGTAACCGCCGCAACCATGGCAGCAATCGCCAACACCAGCACACGAACACCCGCGAGAAGCAAAGACCGTGACGTGGCGAGGCCCAAACACTTTGACATTGCTTGTATTTACCTGTTCACAGATTCTTCACTGCCGACGACACCGGGGAAGACCAGGGTCACGACGGTGCCGATATCCAGTTGACTCTCGATCTCGATCGTGCCGCCCAACATCCCGACGATGCGCTGGCAGATGGGCAACCCCAACCCCGCCCCGCCAAAGCGCCGGGTGGAACCGTGGCTGACCTGAAAAAACGGCTCAAACACCCGCCCCAAGTCGGCTTCGGGAATGCCGATGCCGGTGTCGCGCACCGTCATCTCGAGGTTGCGCCCCTTGATGACCACCTCGAGTTCGACCGAACCCTTCGCCGTGAACTTGCAGGCATTGCTCAGCAGATTGACCAGGACCTGCCGGATGCCATGCGGATCCGTGCGCACGACGACATCGGCAGGCGGCACCAGGGCGCGAAACTCGATGCCCTTGCTCAGCGCCTGTTTCCGGCCGTATTCGACGACCTGCGCGAGTTCCTCGGCCAGATGGATGGGCCGAATGTCGCTCTTGAAGCGGCCGATTTCGACGCGCGACGTGTCGAGCAGGCCCTCGATCAACCCCATGAGATTCTCGCCCGAACGCCGGATGCGGGCCCCCACCTCGCGCACATTCATCCCGTCCTCGCCCTCGTCGATCAATCCTTCGGCGAGGATCGAGCTGTAGGCCAGCATGACCGTCAGCGGCGTGCGCAATTCGTGACTGACCATGGCGAGAAAATCGCTCTTGGCCCGCCCCGCGGCCTCGGCCTGTTCGAGCGCTTTGCGCAATTGCTTCTCGACCTCGAGTCGACGGGAGACCTCGGACTCGAGCAGCGCGATCGACTCGGCCTTGATCTGCGCCTCGGTCGCCGTCCTGATCAAGGCCGCCTCAGACTCGCGAATCCGACCGACCAGATGCTCGTAAACTTTGAGGCCAACGCTTTCGCCAAAGATCTCCGACAACGCCGTGGCCGGCGGCAACTCTGACGTTTTGGGGTCAAAAAACTCGACCACCAGACTGCCGGCGCGGTAGTTGCCCAGTCCGATCAACATGTAACCGATGACCAGCACGAGCATCAGCGGATTCATGACCACCGCCACGCTCGACGTGCGCAGAAAGGCCGCCGCGTAGAGTTCACAACCGAACGAAAGCAGCAAGGTGCCCAGAGAGATCAATCGCGCCGATCGCCGCAAACGACCTCGGGCATCGAGCCAGATCTGCACGGCGAGGGCCGAGATGAACGCGATCAGCAACGTGTACAGCAGGCCAAAGACCACCTCTTTGGCATTGTCGGTGACGAACGCACGGCTCCCGGTCAACTCCGGAAACAGAATGTGACCAACACCCAGGTATACTGCCAGCACTGAAACGTAGATGAGCAGGGTCGAACTTCCCAAACCGACGTCGCTCAGATGCGCCAGTTTGAGCATGCCGGCCGCCCCCAGCACGATGGCCAGCACGAACAGCATGTTTGGGATGGCACTGGTTTTCAACGGCATATCGGTCAACAACCACAAGGCGAGGTCGACGGCGTTCGCAAGGGCGGCAGCACAGACGGCACCGGCGATGTAGGAAGCCATCTCGTGGATGCGCCCGCGCGTTGGAATCCAGCGCAGGCCCTGAATCGCCAGGACGGCGGCAATGGTATTGCAGCAGACGAAGACCCCGAATACCAGCTTGGCCGGAACAAACCCCGGCAACCTGACCGCAAGCAAGGAGGCCAGCCAGTAACCACCGGCCATCAGGATGACCATGGCCCAGGTCATCAGCAATTCGAAGCCATGGCCGAAACCGACACCCCGCGAACCCGCACGGGAAGCCTCAGAGACCGGCCCAGTTGGCGATACAGCGTCGTGCGTCATGCTGCCCATGGTATGCGACCGCCCGGCATGATACAACCGTGCCCCGCCAACAGCCCGCTCATTGATCGCGCGCACCGGCCGTGCGGCCGACAACCGGATCGATCACCCCCGGAAAATTCACGGTGACCGTCGTTCCCTGCCCGACACTGCTCTCGAGCTTCAGGGTGCCGCCCAACATCGTCACCACACGGCGGCAAATCGACAAGCCCAGGCCGCCAACGCCAGACCTCTGTCCACTCCCCGACGAAACCTGCGCAAACGGGGAAAACACCCGTTCCAGGTCGGCCGGCGCAATGCCGGACCCGGTATCGCGAACCACCATCGACAGGTCGTGCCCCGACACGGTCACCGCAAAAGAAACGGACCCGCGCGCTGTGTAACGACAGGCGTTGCCGAGCAAATTAAACAATACTTGATTGACCGCCCCGGGGTCGATGATGGCGACCACGGACCGATCCGGCAGAGAGACCTGGCACTCGAGCCCTTTGGCGGCCGACTCCCTGCGCACAAAGGCCAAAGCGGGTTCGAGTTCCGCCACCAGTTGCACCGGCCGAATATCGGCGCGAAACCGGCCAACGTCGGCCCGGGAGGTATCGAGCAAGCCCTCGACCAGGCCGAGCAGCGCATCACCACTGCGCCGAATCCGGCTGCCGACTTCCCGCACATTGAGACCATCGGAGCGATCTCCGGCGACAATGCCGTCGGCCAACATCCCACTGTAGGCGATCATGACCGCGACCGGTGTCCGCAACTCATGGCTGACCATGGCGAGAAAGTCGGCCTTGGCCCGACCGGCTGCCTCGACATCGGCCAGAGCCCTCTGCAACTGCGACTCGGCGTCGCGTCGCCGCTCCACCTCGGATTCGAGTTGGCGCACGGTGCTCGCGCGCAGTTCGGCTTCGGTGGCAGCACGGATTCGCGCCGACTCGGTTTCACGAAACCGCTGCAACAGATGCTGGTACACCGCAAAACCGATGCTGTTGCCGAAAATCTCGACCAGAGCTGCGGTCGGTGGCAGGTCGGAAGCAGCGGGGTCGAAGTACTCGACCACGAGATTGCCCACCCGGTAGACTCCCGCTCCCATCAACGCATAACCCACGGCCAGCACCACCATGGCCGGCTGCATGACCGCTTCGGCCGCATCGAAGCGCACAAATGCAGCGGCGTAGAGTTCGCAACCCAGCGCCAGCACCATCGTGCCAACGGCAGTCGACCGCGCCACCTGTTGCAGGCGGCCTCGCGCCTCGAGCCAGATCTGCGCTGAAATGGCCGAAACAAAACAGACCAGCAACGTGTAGATCAGACCAAAGACAACTTCCTTGGGATTGTCGGTCACCAACAGGTTGCGCCCCGTCAGTTCGGGAGCGATCCAACCGCCGATGAGCACGTAGACCAGTACATTGGCGAGATAGAACACGAAGGTGCGCGCCCCCAGGTTGACCTCGCAAAGGGCGGCCAACTTGGTAATGCCGCCGGTGCCAATGACGATTCCCACGACGATGAGCACATTGGGCACCGGGTTCGATTTGAATGGCAGCGACGTAAACAACCAGAGGGCGAGATCCTGCGCATTGGCCACCGTGGCCACGAAGAGCGAGAGAAACAACAGGAACGCCGTTTCGAACACGCGGCCCCGGCCCGAGATCCAGCGGGTGCCCAGGCCGGCCAACACCGACGACATGATGGCACAGGCGACAAAGAGTCCGAAAATGAGCTTGCCCGGCACGAAACCGGGCAGATAGCTGCGCAGAATGCCCGCCAGAAAATAGCCGGAAAGCATGACGACGACGGCGACCCAGGCCATCAAGATCTCGAAGCCATAGCCGCCGCGGCGGGCTTGCGACAAATCCTGATCGTGATCGCTCTCGGGTACGGTCGGTCGGCTGGATTGGGTTGAGGTCACGCCACCATGCTAAGCGCGGCAGCGCACGGATTCAACCCCAGGGAAGGAAACGCGGGTTCGGCCTCTGACCGCGCAGGCCGGGCCGAGGCAGCCCTCAGGTCAGTAGCCGGCCTCGCCGTCGCCCAGAAGCGACATCCAGAAATCGTCGACCCAGTCGTCGGCAGGCGTGGGCAGCCCCATGCGCGCGCACACTCTGCGCACCATCGCCGGTTTGTCGAGATACCACCACCAGTGGGTCGAGTCGTAGGTCCGCGGAACGCCGCGCCGGTCGAGGTCGGCCAGATACGGGGCGAGTTCGGCCACGATCACCTCGCGATGCAAGATGAAAGCGCGATCGAGATGAATGGCCTGGGCGCTCTGGCCGAGGCCGGCAATCTCGAGCCGATCGCGCAGATTGAGCATGCCCATCGGTGTCGTGACCGGGTCGGCGTCGGCGGGCGACTCAGCGCCGACCGTCGAGGTGGCGAAGGGTAAGCCGCCGGCAGCAGCGCTTGCGGCAGCGGGCGACGCGACGGCCGACGCGGGCGGCTCGTCGCCACCGGCGATCCGGTGCCACCACCACCTGAGCAAACCCGGCATGGTTTCTCCGATCGTCTACGACGTGGTCATCAATCGCGGAAACCGAGCAACCGCGTGGAGCGCACGGGATGCCGCAGCCGGTCGAGCGCTTCGGCCTCGATCTGCCGCACCCGTTCGCGACTGAGATTCATCAACTTGCCAATCTCTTCGAGAGTTTCCGGACGCCCGGTCAGCAACCCAAACCGATGCGCCAGCACCAATTGCTCGCGGGGCTTGAGCGTGTTCAATGCACGTTGTATTTCTTCCGACCGCACACTCATTTCGCAGGCCAGCGACGGATCGGCTGCACCTTCGTCCGAGAGCACGTCTTTCAACTCGAGGTCTTCGTCGCCATCGATCGGATTTTCGAGCGAGGTTGCGCGCGGAATGCTCTCGAGGAAACGATGCAGTCGTGCCGGCTGGATCTTCAACGCATCGGCCAGCTCGAACAAGGACGGGCGGCGGTTCAGTTTCTTGCCCAACTCCTCCTCGACACGCCGGATCTTGAGCAGTTGGTGAACACGATGCAGCGGCAACTGCACGGGGTGCGAGTAACGCGACAGCACCTGGACGATCGCCTGCCGGATCCACCAGACGGCGTAGGAGATGAACCGGACGTTGTAACTGTCTTCGAAGCGCTGCGCCGCGCGCAGCAACCCGAGATTGCCCTCGGCGATCAGTTCTTCGAACGGGACGTCGTTGATGTGCTGGTACTTTTTCGCCACGGCCACGACGAACCGCAGGTTGGCCATGATCAGCTCGCGCATGGCCCGCTGATCCCCGTTTTTGACGCGGCGCAACAGATCGCGCTCCTCGTCACGGGTCACCGGCGGATGGTCGGCCAACTCGCGGAAGTAGGCCTTGATGACCCCGTCGAGTTTCTGGTTGTGATTGTTGTTCTGGCGCTGAGCGCGACGTTGACAAGCCATAGCGTCATACCCATCGGCAACCGGCGCGAAAAACTTAACGAAAGAAAATACTCAGCGGGAACGGGCGTTCAGGGCCTGCGCCAGTTCGGCGGTCACGCCCGATACCCCGCGGCGCCGCAGGTAAACGAGGCGCACCCGGTCACGTTGCGCCGCCGGCAACAGTTCGCGCAATACCGTGTGTGACACCTCGCGCAGAATCACGGCGACAGCCGCATACCGTCCGAGGCCTTCGCGATAGCGCGCCGGCGGCGTGAAGCCGGAGTGCCACGTCACCTCGAGTCGGTGGGCGGCCAGGTGATCGCGATAGTGCGAACCCACACGGTCGCCACCGAGCAACACCACCGCTCGTCCCCCAAAATCATAGTGAACCGGATTCGCGGCCGGCCCCGTGATCTGTGCAGACTCGATCTCTTCGTGACAGGCCGCACACACGTCGCCAACGGCACCCCAGCGATAGAGCGCGAAACGCGGCGAATCGTCAAGGCACGCCGCCCGTCGGCACAAGGGCGCGATCTCGAGCGTGGGGCGCAACGCCGCCAGCACCGTCGCTACCACGCGGTCGAAGGTGATACCCTGGTCGTCGGCCGTCGCCTGGATTCCGGCTTGCTGACAGGCACGCAACACCGCCTCGGGCTGCAAACCAACGACGCCAAGTCGTTGACGCAGTGCCGCCCAGGCGACCCGGTACTGCTTGTCGTCGAGCGGATCAATGCTGCCGACCTCACCGGGAGACGCGCCCATGGCGGCCGCGGTCCCACGCACCTGACGCAACGCCCAGATTCCGGCGGGCCGCTCGGGCATGGCCGCGAGCCAGCGACCGGCGAGCGGTGTGTTGTGCCACTGCCGCTCGACCACCACCACAGCCGCATCGGGCGCCAGACACAGATGCTCCCCCCCGCAGTCCAACACCGGCGCCGCCGCCCCGGGCGGGGTGCGGACCACGCCGACACGCTCATCGACCGGTCCCTCGAGTCTGGAGAACACGGCATCGGGCGCAGACGGCTCACCGATCAATACAACGTATTCCATGACCGTCGCCGGATAGCGGGCGAGAACATCGGCAGGCAGGACCAACCGCTCGCCCGCGAGCGTTTCGAAGATGCCCTCGACACCGGCCGCCACCAGGCGACCGACCCGCCCGTGGCGCCAGCGCGCCAGTTCATGTTCGACCGCCCGAAGCTGTTCCTGCAGCCGCACAACCTGGCCGCGCGCATCGGCCTCACCGTCGCGCGCCCGTTCGGCAGCACCACGATCGTCCAATGCGCGCGCGAGCTTGCGTTCCGCTTGCCCCAGCCGCTCGCCCAGATCGTCGCGCTCGCGCTGCAGTGCGGCGCACCGCTCCGACAGCCCACGGGCTCGCTCGGCATCGCCGGCGGCGGCCAGTTCCGCGGCCCGCTTCTCGGCCGCAGTCAGCAGGGTCTGCGCCCGCTCGGCTTTGGCCTGCGTCTGGGTCAGGGTCTGCCGCACCCCTTCGGCATCGCGACGCGCGGCGTCGCGTTCGTCCCGCAGGCGGTCACGCTCGCGCGTGCGCTCGGCCACCTGGCTCTCGAGCTTCTCGAGCTGTGCCTGCGCCTCGCGCAGGAGGCGTTTCTGCTCGTGTCGCTCGGCCTCGAGCTGCTGCACCCGCTCGCGCAGGTCGCGCTCGCCACCGGTATCCCCCGCATCGCGGATCGCCGCATCGCCGGCCGCCGCATCGCGGGTCGCCGCATCGCGGATCGCCGCATCGCGGGTCGCCGCAGGCGGTTCAGCACGATCGACCAGCGACGGGGTCTTCGCCTCAGCAATCAATTGTGCATACACCTGGGCCATCTCGGGGCGCGGATCGAGATGGGCCATCAAGGTCCAGCGCGGCACCGCCCCGTACTTGCCGGAACGCAACTCGGCCAGGTCACTCGCAGGCGACGCCGGCCGCGTGAGAAAGGCGAAGACCTTGGGGTGATCGTTGACCCACTGCCGCAACACCAGGTTGGCAAACGCCGGTTCTTCGCGGGCATAACGCACCAGCGCCGTTTCGAGGCCGCCGCCGCGGATCAACCTGCCGCCTTTGAGAAATGGTCCGACGAGGGCCGACAAACGGGGGTTCGGCCGGATCCATTGCAGCAGCACCGGGGCCGGGGTCTCGAGAACCAGGCAGCGCACCGCCTCGGGGATCGTGAGGATCCGCGCGAAGATCGGGTCCCAGACCGGATCAGCGGCCACCGACCTGCTCCTGCAACTTCGCGATGAGATTGAGCGCTTCGAGGGGAGTCAGGCGGGCAATATCAATACTACGTATTGCTTCAATAACGGCATCGTCACTCGAGAACAACGACAACTGCTGGGGCCGCACCGGCATCTCGACCGGCGGCGGCGCGGCAGCACGGGCGAACCGGCGCACCTCGTCCTGTTCCTTGCGTTCGAGCTCGAACAACACCTCGCGGGCACGGTCGAGCACCGGTCCCGGCAATCCCGCCAACCGGGCCACCTCGATGCCATACGATTTGCTCGCCGGCCCCTCGACCACCTTGTGCAGAAACACCAGGTCGTGGTTGTCGGCCCCACCATGGGCCACCGCCGAGTTGAGGTTGAACACCCCGGATCGCAATTCGGCAAGGTCGGTCAGTTCGTGATAGTGCGTGGCGAACAGCGTGCGCGCATGCACGCGGTCGTGCAGATGCTCGATGATCGCCCAGGCCAGCGCCAACCCGTCGAAGGTCGAGGTGCCGCGCCCGATCTCGTCGAGAATGAGAAAACTGCGCGCGGTCGCTTGCGCGAGAATGCCCGCCGTTTCAGTCATTTCGACCATGAAGGTCGACTGACCGCGCACGAGGTTGTCGTTGGCGCCCACGCGCGTGAAGATACGATCGGCCACCCCGATCGTGGCCGCCTCGGCCGGCACGTAACTGCCGATCTGGGCCAACAGGATGATCAGTGCGGCCTGCCGCAGATAGGTCGATTTGCCGGCCATGTTCGGCCCGGTGATCACCGCCAACGCCCGGCCCGTCGCGTCGAGCTCGAGATCGTTGGGCACGAACGAGCCCTGGTCGAGGAACCGCTCGACCACCGGGTGGCGCCCACCGCGAATCGAGATCACCGGCTGATCGACGAGGATCGGCCGACAGAACCCGCGCTCGCGCGCCACCTCGGCCAGACTGACCAACGCATCGAGCCGTGCCAGTGCCGTGGCATCGGCCTGGATGGCCGCCAGATGCTCGCCAAAGCGGGCGATCAGTTTTTCGTAGATCGACTTTTCGAGGGCGATGGCCCGATCCCGCGCCGAAAACACACGGGTTTCGAAATCTTTCAGTTCGGCGGTGATGAACCGCTCGCCGTTGGTGAGCGTCTGTTTGCGCACGTAGCTCACCGGGGCCTGCGCCGCCTGGCTCTTGCTGATCTCGATGTAATAACCGAGCACGCTGTTGTGCCGCACTTTGAGCGTACGCAGCCCGGTGGCCTCGCGCTGGGCTTCTTCAAAACGCTGCAGCCACTCGCTGCCGTCGCGCTGCAGCACCCGCAACTCGTCGAGGTCGGAATCAACGCCGTCGGCGATCACGCCGCCCTCGAGAATGGTGTTGGGCAGCTCGGCCCGCAACGTCTTGCGACCGGCCTCGACCAGCTCGGGTAAGGGCACGAGTTCGGCACCAACCGCGGCCAATGGCGTGTCGCGCAGGCGGTTCTGCAACCCGGGCACGCGCTCGAGCCCGGCCACCAGGGCCGCCGCGTCACGGGGATTGCGCCCCCCGAGCATGACCCGCGACGACAGACGCTCGAGATCGTTGATGCCGCCCAGAAGCGTGCGCAGCTCGGCCGACAACAGGGGGTCGTCGACCAGCGCCGCCACCAGCCCCTGCCGGGCCCCGATCGCGGCCACGTCGATGAGCGGTTGCAGCAACCAGCGTTTCAACTGCCGCGCGCCCATCGGCGTCGTGGTGCGGTTGAGCAACTCGAACAGGCTGCCGCCGAGCACGCGGTCGCGCCCCGCCGGCAGAAGCTCGAGATTGCGCAGGGTCGATTCGTCGAGCACCATCCCGTCGCCCAACCGGTATTCGCGCGGCCAGCGCAGGTGACTGAGGCTGGTGCGCTGCGTGTCGGCCAGAAACGCCATCAACACGCCCACCACCTGGAGCCGCAACGGCGGCCAGGCGAGCAACCGGGCCCGCGCCTCACGTGCGTAGATGGCCGAGACCACCGAGACCGCCTCTTCGTCGTCGATCTTGCGCTCATGCACCGCCGCCGGCCCGAGGGCCGACCGCGGTAACTCGTCGGCCCCCCCAGCCAGCAACAGAACCTCGCGCGCGCCCAGGCGCAGAAACTCCTCGGCCAACGGCGCGCCCGCGCCACACTCACCTTCGGTCAGAATCACCTCGCCCGTCGACAGATCGGCGGCGGTCAGCACGAACCGGCCCGCTTTCTCGCCGTAGGCGGCCAACCAGTTGTTCGAGGATTCGTCGAGCAGATCGGGTTCAAACACGGTGCCCGGGGTGATGATGCGGACGACGTCGCGTTTGACGATGCCCTTGGCGAGCTTCGGATCCTCCATCTGCTCGCAAATCGCCACCTTGTGACCCTTCGCCACGAGGCGGGCAATGTAGTTCATCGCCGCATGATGCGGAAACCCGGCCAACGGCACGGGTTGATCTTTGTGCTTGTCGCGGGCGGTCAGCGTCAGATTCAACTCGCGGGCCACCACCACAGCGTCTTCGAAAAAGGTCTCGAAAAAGTCGCCGAGGCGATACAACAGAATCGCATCGGCATGCTTCTGCTTGATGTCAAAATACTGCGCCATCAAAGGCGTCAGGCCTTCACCAGCCATACATTGTATTCCTCAATCGCCCGACCATCCCGCGCGCCGCCTCCGTCTCAGATGCCGACCCGTTCGTAGTCGCGTCGCCCCAGGCCGATGTTCTCGGCATGAACGATCTGCACCAGCGGATCGATGCCCTCGTGCAGACAGGCAAACTTGTTGGCGCCGGGCGCCGCATCGGCCGGCAGGGCGGTATTCGGCAGTGCCGCGGTGCTGTTGACCCAGTCCATGCAGAAGTTGTCGAGGGCCACCGGATCGGTCGAGGCGGCAAACCCCAGATCGGGCACGATCGGCGCATCGTTGAACCCGTAGCAATCGCAGCACGGCACGACGTCGGTAACGACGTTGAGGTAGTAGCACCGACCCGGTTTGTTAACCACGACGCCCAACGCGTGCTCGGCCATGCGCTCAGACACCGTGCGCACATCGGAATCCCAGTTGATGCGGATGGCGCCGACGCGGCAGGCGACGAGACACTCGCCGCAACCCTGGCATTTCGCCGAATCGATGATGGCCGGGCCGTCGGCGCGGTCCTGGCGGATCGCCTTGACCGAGCACCACGCCAGGCAGTTACCACAGTGCACGCACCGCTGTTCGAGCACGCTCGGCCGCAACGACGCATGCATGGCCAGTTTCGCCGTGCGCGAGCAACACCCCATGGCTAGATTCTTGATCGCGCCGCCAAACCCGGTCACCTCGTGGCCCTTGAAGTGCGAGATCACCACCAGCGCATCGGCCTCGAAAACGCCCGACGCCACCGATACTTCCTGAAAATGCTGGCCCTTGATCGCCACCTTGTGGGCATCGCGCCCCGACAAGCCGTCGCAAATGACCATCGGCGCACCGGTCACTTCGGGACCGAAACCATGCCGATGGGCGGTCATGATGTGGGCCGGCGCGCTGCTGCGTGTGCCGGTGTAGAGGGTCGTGGTTTCGGCAAGAAACGGTTCACCGCCGCGACTGCGGATCAACTCGACGATCGGCCGCACCAGGGTGGGCCGCAAGAACGCCCCGTTGCCCAGCTCGCCCACGTGCACCTTGACCGCCACGAGTTTCTTGTCGAAGTCGGCATTGGCCAGACCCACCGCCGCAGCCAGTTTGCCGATCTTGGCGACGTGGTTGTCGGCCGGTCCCTGGCAGCGCAGGCCGGCAGCGAAAACTTTGGGCTTACCTTTGTTCGGTGACATCGACGGCTCCTTTTTGTTTACAACGTATTGCGGGGATCGTCGCAATGCGACGATCCGTCGGGGGCGCATCGCGATGCGCCCCTACAACGCGGTTCACATCGGGGTTCATTCGTTTTCATTGGCGGTTCCGTCGGGGGCGCGGCGATGCATCCCTGCGGCGTATCCGACATCTGTGTTCATCTGTGTTCATCTGTGGTTCCGAAACTTCGTCAGGTCGCTACCCCGCGACGCGCTCTCCCGACAACGTTCCCGCCCGGGCTGCGGTGATCCTGACCGGCACCTGGGTGCCGATCAGTGCGGGTTCGCCGGCAAAATCAATGATCCGCCCCCCGGGCGTGCTGCCCAGCACATGGCCTGGCGCGCGGGCGGCCGTGCGCTCGACCAGGACCCGCTCGGTCGTGCCGATCAGACGTTGTGCCCGCGTCAACGCAATCGCGTTCTGCCGCTCGATCAGCCGGGCCAGGCGTTCTTTGCGCACCGACTCGTCGAGTTGCCCCGGCAGGCCGACAGCGCGGGTTCCCGGCCGCGGCGAGTAGTAATACATGAAGGCGGCATCGAAACCGATCTCGTCAACCAGCGACAACGTCTCGGCGAACTCGGCCTCGGTTTCAGACGGAAAACCGCAGATAATGTCGGTGCTCAGCGTGACCTCGGGGCAGGCCCGGCGTACCGCGGCAACGAGTGACACGTAGTGGGCCCGGCTGTATCCGCGATTCATCAAGGTGAGAACGCGATCGCTGCCGCTCTGGACCGGCAGGTGCAACTGCGGCATGACCTTCGGAATCGCGAACAGACGCGCGACCGTGTCATGATCGAAATCACGCGGGTGCGAAGTCAGGAAACGCAGACGCAACAGCCGATCGATGGTGCTGAGCCGCGAAAAAAGCTGCACCAGGCCGTCGGGTTGTCCGATATCGCGACCGTAGACATTAACGTTTTGACCCAGCAGGGTGACCTCGCACACACCGCGCCCGACGAGATCACGGACGAATCGTTCGATTTCATCAAGCGGTCGGGAGACTTCCGGACCGCGTACCGCCGGCACGATGCAGTAGGTGCACCAGTTCGTACAACCGCGAACGATGTTGACGAAGGCGGCATGCGGCCTTTCGAGCACGATGCCGTCGGCCTGGTCGCCGGAGAACTGCCCGACCGGGGCAAACGCGCCGGTGACCGGACCGCCCTGCCCCACCCGCACCAACAGCTCGGGCAGCGTCTCGAGGTCGTTGGGACCAAAAACCAGATCGACGAGCGGCAGGCGCTCGAGCACCTGGTCGCGGTCTTTTTGCGCGATGCAACCGGCGATGGCGATGACCATGTGCGGGTTGGCCTTCTTCGCCTTCTTCAGCGCTTGCACCCGGCTGCGCAGGCGTTCTTCGGCGTGTTCGCGCACGCAGCAGGTGTTGAACACCACGAAGTCGGCGGTTTCCGGCGCGTCGATCTCGGTGTACCCCAATGAACCGAGCAGGCCGCGCAACCGCTGCGAGTCGGCCTGGTTCATCTGGCAACCGAAGGTCGTGAGGTGAAAGGTTTTCGGCGTCATCGGGCGCTGAGTATAGCATATCTGCCGCCAGAAGGCGGCTCATGTCAGCGCAACAGTAACATCTCAGTGAGCGGGGGCACGCGCCCGTTCCACGTCGGCCCGCTCGGCTC
>CAZADH010000154.1:0-13891 GCA_964483805.1 uncultured bacterium | reverse complement strand
TGACCTCGAGGCCGAGAGCAACAAAATAGCAATACACGATCGAGGCGTAGTAGCCTTCGTAACCGGCAAGCTGGTTCTTGCGGTACCAGTCGTGCGGGATCGAGGCGAAAAACGCGTGGAAGAGTGGGCCGAGTGCGTCGAGTTGGCCATCGTGCAGAACCTGCAGTAACTTCGTTTGTGCGTTGGCCATGGCTTCATGATTGGCGGTGTAACTCGTCAGCAGGCTCGCGGCAAGACTCGACTTCACCTCGAAATTCGGCCAGGTCAGAGTGAGTTGCTGTTGCGCGCCCAATGATTTCGCTTCGGCGATCGTCAGGTATCCGGCCTGAAACAACAATGTCTCGGGTTCGATGATCGGGACATCAAAGCTCGAAAGCAGGTCAGACGTCGAGACCAGCCGATCGAGGCGTGGCGCAAAAAAGCGCTTCTCGCGCATCAGGTCGACGAGGAACGTCGGCGTGCCGGTCTCGAACCAGAAGTTGCGAAACTCGCCGTTACGAATGAGCAACAACACATCGAAGGGGTTGTAGACCGACTCGCCAAGAAAACGATAGCCGTTGTACCAGCGGCGGACCTCGGCCCGATCGAAGGTGGCAAGATGTTCGCCGAACACCTCGTCGAGGTCGCGTTCGGTGTAACCACAAAGTGTTGCATACTTCGGGGCGAGGGTCAGGTCTTCGAGGTTGTTCAACCCCGAAAACAGGCTGACCTTGCTGAACTTGCTGACGCCGGTGAGAAACACAAAACGTAAATACGGGTCGGCGTCTTTGATGACCGAGTAGAAGTTCTTGAGGCCTTCGCGCATCTCGACGGCACGGTCAGGTTCGGTGATGTTGTCGAGAATCGGTTTGTCGTATTCGTCGATGAGAATGACGACCGGCCCGCATCGGTCGTGCAGCCAGATGATGAACTCGCGGAAGATGCCGCCGATCGAGTCGGCCGAGGGCGTGAATCCGTGTTGGCGGAAGTGCTCCGCGAGGCGCTCCCGGATCGCCTGGTCGAGTTCCGCACGGGTTTTGAGCACGCCACTGCCGAAGCTGATGCGAATGACCGGATGCTTCTTTGCCCAATCCCAATGGTGCTCGAGATGAAGGCCCGCAAACAGCTTGCGGTTGCCTTCGAAAGCCTCTTTGAGCGTATCGAGAAACAGGCTCTTGCCGAACCGGCGCGGGCGCGAGAGAAAGAAGCACTTGCCAGTGTCGGCAAGCATCTGCACGAACGCCGACTTGTCGACGTAGGCGTAGTTGCCTTCGCGGATCTCACGCAGGTTCTGGATGCCGATCGGGAGTTTGCGCATGGGGGAATTGTATCACCATCTCGGGTCGGATGGTTGCCGTCAGAGCGTGTGTGATTTGGGACTTCGAGGATGCGGAATCTGCAAGCCTCGCTGGCAAGGCGAAAGCGGAATTCACGCTCGCCAGGAGCGTGCTATGGGGAGCCGATGCAAAGGGAAACCCGGGCAAGCCACGTGCGCTCGCCCGGGTTTTCGAGTCGTCGAACCTGCGTTGATCAGTTCGTGCCGTACCACCAGACGTCGGCGAACCCCGAGGACTGGACTCCTCCGGTCAGGAATATTCTGCCGTTGAATACTTCGAGTCCAAACGCATATCGGCCAGGAATCGATGGGAATTGTTCCGCGGACCAAGTCAGACCGTCGGAACTGGACCAGAGATCGGCCAGCCAGATTGGACCCGTCCGAATACCGCAACTGACATACATTTTGCCATTGTAGACCGTTCCTTCGGGGCAATCTCGGGTGCCGAACTCTGCGCTTGCCTTCACCTGAGTCCAGGTCGCTCCGTCAGTCGATTTCCACACGTCACCGTAGGGGCCCGATCCAGTTCCGCCTGCCATAATCCACAGGGCGTTATTATGGGCCACGAATACGGGGTTGGTGCGTCCCCCCCAGGCGGCCCCTGCTGTTACCTGAGTCCAAGTGACCCCGTCTGTGGACGACCAAACGTCGTTCAACCTGCTGCCATTGTATCCAGCCGTCAGCCACATTTTGTTATTGAACACCGTTGCAACACAGTCGTATCTCGTAGGGAATCCGGCGTTGGCGGTGGCCTGAGTCCAGGTTGATCCGTCGGACGAGTACCATACATCGTTCGTCCGACCCCCGCTTCCGGATCCAGCAATGACCCACATTTTTCCGTCGAAGACGCATGACGCAAATGCGCCCCGGCCGGACCAGCTCGCCGTTGCAACTACCTGCGTCCAGTTTGCCCCGTCGGCAGATGACCAGACCTCGCTGGTATAACTATTGGTCGGGATTCCCCCGCCGAGGACCCACAATTTATTGTTGAAGTTGAGGCTTCTGTGAAACCATCGCGGTCCAAAGGTGCCCGACGCCACGGCCAGGTTCCAGGATGGTGTCGCCACGATCGTGCCTGCCACATTCGTAACACCTGTCAGAGAGCCCGAGAACAGACTCCCAGAGGAATCGTAAGCGGTTAGCAATGCATCATTGCTGCCCGCATTTGTGTATCCGGGGAAGCTGCCCGTTGGGTGCCCGACAGCAACCGTTACCCCCGCCCCGTCGACTGCATTGCTCCCCCAATAATCTCCAGCAGTCGTACCTCCCTGCTTGAGCCACAGGAGATTTCCTGACGCGTCGTACTTCGCGCTCCAGTAATCGTCGCCTCCTGAACTTTGGCAACCCGGTAGCGTGCCTTTTGTGTATCCGCTTATCAAGACGTTGTTGGATGCATCAACGGAGATGCCATCTCCGATGTCATCATTCGTTGACCCAGTGGCTCTCGCCCAAAGCACGTCACCCGACGAGTTGAGTTTGAGAACGAGAATGTCGGCCGCGCCGGAGTAGGGCTGACCCTGAAACGCCCCCTGAACATTAATGATCACGACAGGGTTGTCGGAACGATCGACCGCGATTTGGTACGGAGCATCATGCCCAGGTGTGCCGAGGATCTTCGTCCAAACGCGACTACCGCTCGGGCTCACCTTAGTAACAGAAACATCGGTGGCCCCCACGCTTGTCACCCCGTCTACTGTGACAGTGCCGCCGCCGTTGACGTTGATGCATCCGGCCACGTAGCAGTTGCCGTAGCGATCAACCGCGCAGCCTTGACTGTAGTCGTTCGCAGTCGACCCCCATTGGCGAATCCACAACACATTCCCATTGGAATCCAACTTTGCCAGGATCAAATCCTCGACTCCGCCCACCCTTGTTTCACCCGGAATTGTCCCAGTCGTGCCACCCGACACGTAGGAGTTTCCCGAGGCGTCAACGGCCATCCCATAGTCACCATCATTGTCTGGGGTGCCAAAGACCTTCGTCCATAGCCGGGTTCCGTTGGTATCAAACTTCGTCACAAAGCGATCGCTTCCGCCAATCACCGACTGCCCATCGAAAGCGCCCTCGCAACGACCGCTGACGTAGACGTTTCCCACGGCATCCAACCCGATTCCCTTCGGTTCGTCATATGCGGCACTTCCCCACTGTCGCAGCCACAAACGGTTTCCCCGCGAATCGAACTTCGCCAGAAATACGTCGTATCCGCCAAGTGACGTGAACCCGGGAAGCGCTCCTCCTGTCATTCCCGTAACGAAGACATTTCCGACTGCATCAACGGCTGAAAAGCTGCAGAAGTCTACCTGACTTGTGCCAAACTGCACCGGCCACTGAGAGGTGGAGACCGGCAGTGCTGAAGCCTCGCCCGCTGGCCCCGACTCCCCGCCCGCGTTCATGGCCGTCACAATGTAGTAGTAACGCGTGCCGTTCGTCCGCCCCGAATGCGTATAGGGGCTGGTCACGCCGGTGATCTTGGTGCCGTTGGCGGTGGTGACGCCGGCGGCGGTGGACCAATATACGTTGTATGACGTGGCGCCGCTGACGGCGTTCCAGGTCAAGATTGTTGCTGCGTCAGTGGCGGTGACGGCGAGGCCGGTCGGTGCGGTCGGAATGCCAACCTGCGGCGTGGCCGAAACTTGTGACGATGCGCCGGATTCACCGCCGGGGCCAAAGGCGGTAACGACGTAATACAACGTAGTGCCATTGGTGCGGCCGGTGTGTGCGTATGGATTCGCCACGCCGGTGAGCTTGGTGCCATTGCCGGTGGTGACGCCGGGAGTGGCCGACCAATATACATTGTATGACGTGGCGCCGCTGACGGCTGTCCAGGACAGCGTGACCGAACCGTCGCCGGCTGCTGCCGATACGCCCATTGGAATCGCTGGTGCGGCCGGGTTGACGGTGACCGTCACGCCGGTCGAGTTCGCCGCCGCGCCCTTGTCGTCGAAGGCGATGGCCGTGAGCGTATGGGTGCCGACGCCTGCGCTACCCCAGTTGAACGAATAGGGGGCCGATGTTGCGCTGCCGATCAAGGCGCCGTTGGCCATGAACTGCACCAGCGTGATCGAGCCGTCCGAATCGGCGGCATTGGCCACGATGGCGACCGACTGGCCGTTCGAATACACCGAGCCGTTTGTTGGCAGAACGAGCGAGACGGTCGGCGTCGCATTGGTCGTGGCTGTGCCGGTGGTGGTGTTCGTGCCCGTTGATGCCTGCACGATGACGGTCACGGGTGGCGAGACCTGGACCGCGCCGTTGTTGTCGGCGGCCAGCACCGTGATGGTATAGGTGCCGGGTTGGGTGGTGACCCAGGAGTCGCTGTACGGGGCGGTGTTGTCGCTGCCGGTCACGCTGCCGTTGATCAGGAATTGCACCGACGTGACCTGGCCGTCGTTGTCGACCGCGTTCGCCACGACTGTCACATTGTCGTTGACGTGAACTGTCGAACCGTTGGCCGGTGCGATGATCGCGACCGCCGGTGGTTGGTTGGTGATCGTCCCGGTTTGGGTGGCCGTGGCCGTGCTCGTGCCGGTGTTGACCGCGACCGGTTCGAGGCCGACATCGAAGCTCGTCGACTGGCCTGCGCCGAAGCTGATCTGCACAGTCTTGGTGATGAATCCGGCCCTGGTGAATGAGACTGGCCAGGTGCCCTGGGGCATGTTGAACACCGTGTAGCGACCACTGTAATCCGATGTCGAAATCTGGCCCCAGCAGTTGACGACGGCGTCGGACACGCCGCTTTGATTCGACGTGTTGATAACCCGACCTGAGATCGAATTCTGCGCGGAGACGATCTTGATTTCGCCCAGGGCAGCAAGAATGCCGCGCAGCACCTGGACCTCGGGCGAGCGCATGCGGAACATGGCGCCGGCCGAACCGCGTTCAGCGATGACGTTCGCTGCGCCTTCGGGAACGCCCTCGAGCGTGAACTGGCCATTGGCATCCGAGGTGGTTTGGATGCTCGGGTGCTGTTCGACGTAGACGCGTGCGCCAACGACAAGTTTTGTATCAGCGCCCTCGTCGACTTTAACCGAACCGGCGATCCGGCCCCCCGTGGTGGTGCCCGTCGAGGTGCCCGTGCCCGTGGTGCCGGTCGAGGACAGGCCCAGAACCTGCGCGAGGATGATGGTTTCAGCGTCTTGATAGGCGGTCGTGGCTGCCCGGTTGATGCCGCTGAGCGCAAGCCGCACGCGGGTTGCGAGACTGCCCGGGGCGCGGGCAAACCAATTGGGCGTGTTGGCGATCCGCAGGATCATGTGCGCGGCCAGGTCGGACAACATCTTCGATCCCGAACCATTCACAACCAGGGTGTTCGCGCCTGGGGCCAGATCACCCGCGCCGTGGAAGTCAGTGAGCCCGGCGATGGTGCCGCTGACGACGTGCACCTGCGCAACCGTGGTCTGCACCGGCACGCTGTTGAAGACCGCCGTAATGCGATTGTTCACATCGGGAGTGAAGACCCCCTCGAGCACTGTAGTTGGCTGGGTCGCGACGCCGAGTTGCACCGTGACGAGCTTGACCAGAACCTGAGCGGTCGTGCTGGCGGCCGCCCGGATGGTTGGGGCGACTCCAGACTCATCTGTCGCGTCGGGGTTCAATTCGGGTGCGACCGGGTCGAGTTGAAACGCCAATCGCACCGACGCGCCGCCCGCGGGCCCACCCGCCGGGGCCTGCACCGAAACCGCCGGCGCCACGGGCGATGAGCTGTCGCCGCTCTGACAGCCAATGATGCAACTGACAACGAGCGTGGCAAAAACGAAAACACCAATGAGTTTTTTATACATACGTTCTCCTCTCGATCCTTCTCGCTGCCAGGCAGCGGATCGGGTATTGCGATCCAGGGTTGAAGATTTCAGAGTCTGTCTGGTAGTTGTAAAACGAGACCTGAAAGCTCAGGTCTCAAACATGCTGCGAGCGTACACTGGGGAGGGGGGCGAGTCAAGGAGAAACGCTCGGTGTGAAACGCTCGTAGTGCGCCGCGACGAGATCGCGGTGCCAGCAGGTCGGTGCACCGGAAGACAGCCGGGCTCAGTGAGGAGCCGCCCGCACACGATATGCGTGGTGCCCGGGGCCGCCGGCGGCCGCTGCCTCTACGGGTTGCCCGAAACACAATTTCGGGCCGTGCTAAACCCGCCGCGCTCTGTTTATCCGAACGCCCGGCGCCACTCGAACGACTTGATATTGCGCGTCTCGGGGTCGAACTCGACGCCGACGAGATAGACCTCGGGCGCGGCGGGGCGATACTTCTCGTGGTAGTTCTTTTTCAGCAGCCAGGTCATCGGCCGCGCCCGGCCGGCGTTGCCCTTGCCGGCGAGGCCCTTGACCTTGAACTCGAACAGGTAGACGCGGCCGGCGTGTTTGACGGTAAGGTCGATGCGGCCGTGGTTGGTGACGTCTTCGGCAATGACCTCGAGGCCGAGAGCAACAAAATAGCAATACACGATCGAGGCGTAGTAGCCCTCGTAACCGGCGAGCTGGTTTTTGCGATACCAGTCGTGCGGGATGGTGGCGAAGAAGGCGTGGAAGATCTCATGCAGATCGTCGAGGCCGCCGCTGCGCAGAACTCGCTCGAGTCGTGGTCGGGTCTGATCGGGAGACGAGGCCTCACCGGCCAGCCAACCGAGAATCGAGCGATGCAGGCTGGTGCGGACTTCATGGTTTGGAAAACCCAGCACAAACGACCGCCCCTCGGAACCGAGTTGCGATTCGGTGATCGTGAGATAGCCGGTCTGGAAGAGCAACGTTGGCAGTTCGATGCTACCGACATCGAAACTCGCGAGCATTGATTCGTTGGCTTCGACCCGAGCCAGTTCCGGGATGAATCGGCGCCGGTGTTCGAGGGTCTGCAACAGAAATGTGGGTGTGCCGGTTTCGAACCAGAAGTTGCGAAACTCGCCCAGATCGAGATATTGCAGAACGTCGAACGGGTTATAGACCGGCTCGCCGAGAAACGAGTAGCCGTTGTACCAACGCTTGATCGCGTCGAGGTCGTGCCCGACCAGGTGTTCGGCGAACACGGTCTCGAGATCGCGCTGAGTATAACCGCAGATCGTGGCGGTGCGCGGGTCGAGGGTGAGGTCTTTGAGGTTGTTCAACCCTGAAAACAAGCTGACTTTGCTGAACTTGCTGACGCCGGTGAGAAACACAAAACGTAAATACGGGTCGGCGTCTTTGATGACCGAGTAGAAGTTCTTGAGGCCTTCGCGCATCTCGACGGCACGGTCAGGTTCGGTGATGTTGTCGAGAATCGGTTTGTCGTATTCGTCGATGAGAATGACGACCGGTCCGCCTCGGTCGTGCAGCCAGATGATGAATTCGCGAAAGATGCCGCCGATCGAGTCGGCCGAGGGCGTGAATCCGTGGCGGCGGAAGTGCTCCGCGAGCCGTTCCCGGATCGTCTGGTCCAGTTCCGCGCGGGTTTTGAGCACGCCGCTACCGAAGCTGATGCGGATGACCGGATGCTTCTTTGCCCAATCCCAATGGTGCTCGAGATAGAGGCCCGCAAACAGCTTGCGGTTGCCCTCGAAGGCCTCTTTGAGCGTGTCGAGAAACAGACTCTTGCCAAACCGGCGCGGTCGCGAGAGGAAGAAACTGGAACCCGTGTCGGCCAGCATCTTTACGAAGTGCGATTTGTCGACGTAGGCGTAATCGTCTTCGCGGATCTTGGCGAGGGTCTGGATGCCGATCGGGAGTTTGCGCATGGGGGAATTGTATCACCGATTCACGATGAATGCAGGCGCCGTATCACGAACAACGTGACGTCATCGGGCAGCGGACCGGGCTGCCGTTCGCGCTCGAGGCGGGCGAACAACTGTCGACAGATCTCGGACGCCGAAGCACGCGTTCCGGCCGCTTCGGCAACCCAGCCGGCAAATGGGGCGAGATCGAGAAACTCGCCGTTCCCCATCGGGCATTCGGTGAAACCGTCGGTGTAGAACACATGCACGTCGCCGGCTGCCAGGGTGATGACGCGAGTGCCTGCCGTGATCTTGGGGCGCATACCCAGTATCAAACCGGGCAGCATGAAGGTCTCGGTGGTTCGCGTGTCGGCGTGATACAGGATCGACGGATTGTGGCCGGCGTTATGTATGGTCATTGTATTGCTATGTGGATCGAGCAAGGCGAGAGCCATGGTCATGTATTTTCGCCCCGGTTTCATCTCGATGTTGAAGACCCGATTGATCGTGGCCAGCACGTCGGCCAACGTGAGGTCGGGTTGGGCCACGGCGTACGAGAAGGCGGTGCGGGCCACGGCCATGGCGAGTGCTGCCGAGATCCCGTGCCCCGTGGCGTCGCCGATCAGGTAGAGCAGACGGCCGTCGGGCAGCAGGCGGGCGTCGTAGTAGTCGCCGCCAAGATCGGTGGCCGAGCGACTCTCGGCGAAGATCTCGTAGCCCGTGGGTTGCGGGAGGATCGCGGGAAACAGGCGGGTCTGCACGATGCGGGCCAGTTCGAGCTCGCGCAGATCGGCAAGGGTGCGGTTGAAGGCGGTGGCCAGGGCCCCGAGTTCATCATCGCGCCGCCGCGGGACGCGGTGGTCGGAACGGCGCTGGTGGATGGCCTGCACGCCGGCGGTGAGATCGGCCAGGGGCGTCAGGAAGCGGTCAGCGAGGAAGCGGCCGGCGAGCCAGGCCATGAGGATCGAGACGATGAGGCCCGCTGCCAGGGCGATGCGCAGGGGTTTCAGCGCGGCGAGCGTGTCGTCGGCACGCCGGTGGCACACCAGTCCGAAGCGGTTGAAGATGCCGTCGGGCATGCAGGCGACCCACCAGGTCGTGCCGTCGCGCGAAATCTCGCGTTGCAGCACGCGGTTGCCCAGCCACGAGAGAACCATGAGGTCCTCGAGGGCGTCGGCGAGCGGGCCGGTGAGTTTCGGTTGAATCCGCACGTAGCGCATATCGATGTAATGCATGGGAAAATCGCCGCGCAGAGCGGGACGTCGTTCGTCGAGATACCGCGACATCAGGTCGCCTTGTTCGCGGGTGAGAAAGATGGCGATGGGTCCGGTTGCGCGTTCCGGATACACGTCCCACCAGGCGTCGAAGCCGACCCGGGTCAGGTAGATGCTGCGCATCTGGTCGCGAAACTGCAGCAGGGTGGCGACACCCATGGTCTCGCCGGCAGCCAGATCGTCGAAGGCGACCTCCATCGGATCGAATACATCGTGTTGCTCCTGACTCAACCGATCGGGGGCGAAGCGCTTGGCGATGATGCGCACCAGGCTGCGGGTCAGATCGCCGACCTGGTTGTTGTAGACGCGCGCATGCAAGGTTGCCGCGTTGTCGCCCAGGATGAACGAACACTCGGCGAAACCGTCGAGACGGGCTTGGTCCATGCGCCGGTTGATGCGGGTCGGGTTGCCACTGAGGATCTCGGGGTCGTTGCGCAGGCGTCGACAATAGGCCAGCATCGTCTGGCGCGCCTGATGGTAATGGCCTTCGATGATCTGCAACCGTTCGCAGCACACGCGCAGGTCGTTCGATCGCAGGCGTTCCGTGCGCTCGCGCAACGCCGACCAGCCCAACAACAGCGCGGCCGCCAGCGGGAGCAAAGCAATGTATGCGAAAAGCAGCCACAATTGCAGGCGAATCGACCGCTGCTCGACGCCGGCGCCGGTGAGAGTGCGGCGAATCACCATGAAACCGAATGCAGCCAGCAGGCCGGCGAGGGCGAAGGCGGTCTGTTGCCGCTGGTCCTGCCGCTGGTGCAGTGCGGCCAATGGCACGGTAAGAGTCAAGACCCGGCCGTAGCGATCGCGTTGGCAGAACCACCGATGGTCGCCCACGTCGGTCCAGTCGGTGGCGCTGCGCTCGACGAGGGCCAGTGCCTGGCGCATGGCCGTGACCGAGGCGCTGGTCGGGGCCTCGAACACGCCCAGTGCCGGGATGGCGACGCCCAGGCCCGCCGAGAGCCGGTGCGTCGACCGGCGTCGTTGCCGCAAGGCGGCGCCATGCGACGGTGCGAGCGTGGGGGCCACCAGCACGATGGACTGCCCGTCGGCACGCGTGTCGAACAGGGCCAGACCGAGACCGCCGGCCGTGCGGATCGGCACGAATGCGCCGTTGTTGCGGCGCAGCCAGCGCAACGATACGTGCGGCCCCAGTGTCGCTCGCAACCATGGATCGAGTCGGCGGGCGAGATTGCTGCTTGCCCCACCGGGCATACGCATGCCACGTATTGTATTGACAATCAATGACGTGGGTATCGAGGCGGGACCATCGCGCACCGAGACGCGCCGATCTTCGAGCAATACAAATAATGTATCGGAGCCGAGTTCGCGGCGGATGTGGCCCAGGTGCGCCCGCACCATCATGTCGGAGAACAGCTCGAGTTGCAGGCGACGCACGACGCCGGAAAACGGCAGCCCGTGCATGCGGTCAATGGCCAGCCGGTCGAGTCGACCCTCGGCGAGACGGTTGAGTCGTTGTTCGTCGCGTTGCTGCAACTGATCGATGGCGACCAGCGACAGCCCCAGGCCGAGGGCGACAGGCGCGGCCACGAAGATGACGAAGAGCACGAGCGTGGTGGCCACGGGGCGGCGCTCGCGGGTGTCACAGTTCGCGATGGTCGTGCTCATCGGCGCATGACCAGCAGCGTGATGTCGTCATCGACCGTCGGGCACAGTGCGTGGTGGTTGGCGAGCACGTGCGCGAGCAGTGCGGCCGGCGCCCGGTTCCCGACAGCGGTCAGGCACTCGGCCAGGCCATCGTAACCGAAAGGCGTGCCATTCGAGCGGCGCGCTTCCACGAGACCGTCGGTATAAAAGACCAGCGTGTCCCCGGGCAATATATGTATAGTGTATTGCTGTGCATCGTGCGGCCGCTTGCGCGCGCCGAGTGGCCACGCCGGGCGGCCCACCCAAGTCGGTGTCGCGGGCGGGCGCAAGAGCAGGGCGTATGGATGGCCGGCCGACACGAGGTCGATGCGCCCGGTGGTCGGTTCGAGCAACGCGGCGAACAGGGTCAGGAACGTGCGATCGCGCGCGGACTCCCGGATGATCCGGTCGATGCTGCGCACCAGATCGCCCAATTGGGGGTCGGCGGCGCCCGTCGACCACAGGGTGACGGTGGCCTTGACCGTGGCCATGAACAGGGCCGAAGCGACGCCGTGACCGCTGACATCGCCGATCAGCAGAAGCACCCGGCCGCCGGGAAGGACCCGGCAATCGAGGCAGTCGCCGCCGAGGTCGCGGGCGAACTGCACCGTGCCCGTGATGTCGTATCCGGGCACCGTTGGAAAGGTGCGGGGGATGAGTCCGGCCTGGACCGCGCGGGCCAGATCGAACTCGCGCAGGCCGACGAACATGTCGTTGAAGGCGTGGGCGAGTTGCCCCAGTTCATCGGGACGATCGAGGGGGATGACGTGATCGAAGCGGCGCTGCTGCAGGGCGATGAGAGCGGCGGCGAGCAGACCGAGGGGGGCGAGCAGACGTTGCGAGACCAGCGAGCCAAGCATGGCGGCCACGACCATCGCCATGCCGGCGGCCACGCCCAGCGTCGTGCCGAGACGGGCGGTCGGTCGGGTGATGGCCTCGACCGGACACAGCGCCACCAGGCAATGCTGGGCCAGCTCGCGGGCCGGCGTGATGGTGTACCAGAAGTCGCGCGATGACAGGCGGATGCGGCCGGAGACCGGGCGGTTGAGAAAGCGGGCCTGGGCAATCAGCAGTGAAATCGCGCGGTGGCGTGGGGCGTTGACGTTGATCCAGCGGCCGTTGGCGGTGTTGACGGCGGCGAGCGCCAACTGGTATCCGGCGATCGCCGTGCGCTGGTGCAGGACCCGGCGCAGATATCGCGCGATCACCCGGTCGGCGCGCACGTAGATAGCGCCAATGGCCGTTGGGCAGCGTGAGTCCGTGAAGAAATCCCAGACGAAGTAACTGCGTTCACCGCGGGCGCCGACGTCATGAAGAATACGTGGTAACACCGTCATATCGCCACCGCCGCCGGCAAAACCGCCGGCGTTGCCGCGTCGGATCGGACTCTGGCGGCCTTCGGCATAGCGGTTCGGTGCGTACTTCTGCAGGAGGTTCCAGAAGAACAGGTCGAGGGTCTCCCCGAACTGATGGTCTTCGTCGACGGAGGCATACACGGCCACGCCGTTGGGAGCGCGCAACTCCAGGTGGGCGCGCAGATCGCCTTCGCGCAGAGGTTGCGTTGCCGAAGCGACTTCGTCTGGGTTGCCGAGGGGGCCGGTGCGCCGCAGGATGCCGACGAGGTCGTCTTTGAGGCGGCTGCGATCGGCAATGTAGCCCTCGTCGAGGCGCTTGAGCAGATCGCCCTGGGTGCGCTGGAGGCGGCTGATCAGATTGTCGTAACGCTCGGCAAGAACCGCGATCGCGCCGCCGATGAGGAGCAACGACGGGGTCAACCCACCCAGCACGAACAGGGCCAGGGTCACTTTGCGCAGGGAGCGGGCGCGGCCGAAGCTGGTGACGATGAACAAGAGGACCAGGCCCGCAACTGCGAACGCGAAACCGCCGCCAAAGACACCGGAGGCAATGGTGGTGGACGGCGGCCACGGCAGCGCCATGAAGAACACGCGGCCGTCGTCGCCCTGACGAAACACCCAGAGACGCTCATCGCTGAACACGCGCTCTTCGCCCCGGTGGTAGGCGGTGCGAAAGGCCGCAGCGGCAGCCGATGCCGTCACGTCGCGGGTATCGGCACCTGCGTGGTGCAAGGTCCAGGTCTGTTCGGTGGGGCGGCCGATCCCGGCGACCAGGGTGGGCAACCGGTGCAGACGCCAGAAACGCAGGGCGCGGGTGAAACGAGTCCCGATCGGCGGTGTGGCTCTGACGACGACGACGAGCCCGTGATGACCCGCGGTCGTCCAACACAGCCAACCCGTACCGGCGTTGCGGTCGATGCGCATGATCCGGTGGCGAGCGCTGCGCAAGAGACTCAGCCCGACACCCGGCCCGAACGCGTCGTTGAGGGCCTTCTTGAGTCGGCGTTCGAGCGACTGGGCCACGGCGACGTCGGTGAGCGTAAGTCCTTTGACGAGTTGGCGCATGAGCCACTGGCCCGGGGCCGTTTCCGGCATCACCGCGGTGAGCGCACCCGCGTCGTCGAAGAAGAACAGATCGACGACGAACCCGGCCCTGGAGAAGCGATCGAGACTGGTCGCGGCAGTCTGGCGCAGCCGGCGCGGGTTCTGGCGAAACTGCGCGATGAGTGGCCAGACGGTGGCGCGCAGATGACCCTCGACTTCGGCGGTGGCTGCGGTGCGTTCGAGCGTGGCCTCGAGTCGCTGCGCCGCCTGTTCGCCGACGCGATCGCGGCGCTCGGCGACGAAAATGCCGCCAATCAAAGCCAGGAGGCCGATCGGCAGGAAGAGCAGACCGAGCGAAGTCAGGCGCGACATGCATGCTCGCAATACATACAGGGGCAATATACCACCCGCCGGTGCCTGATGCACGCCGTGGTCTGTCGTCGTGGTCGGCGGTGCGAGTTGTCTTGACTTCGGCAGTGGTAAGGCAGACAATACGACTGATTGCTACTATGTGACCGGTATTCGCTTAGGAGGTGTCGCCATGACGAGGCAACGGTGGACGGTGGTCGTGACCATGCTGGTGCT
>CAZADH010000153.1:13679-13925 GCA_964483805.1 uncultured bacterium | reverse complement strand
ACGCAGGCGGCGGCGCTACCGGCGGCACCAACCATACATACTCGGGCAATACATCGTCGGGCAACTGGCGCAACGCCTCGAAGACGGCAGCGGTCAGGGGTAGACGCCACGAGGCCCGCAAGCCCGCCTCATGTGCCGCCGCCGTCTACGACACCAGAGCCGCCGGCAGTTCGGCCGGCGGCGGTGGCACGACGAAGAGCACCGCGCGGTATCGTTGGGTCGCCAGGTTCTGGCACAACCGCTGCT
>CAZADH010000153.1:11734-13669 GCA_964483805.1 uncultured bacterium | reverse complement strand
GCATCGCCGGGACCACCGACGCAGGCGGCGGCGCTACCGGCGGCACCCACGGTTCGGCGCCGGCGCGCTCGCGCAGGCCAAGCCACGGACAGAACACCTCGACCGCTGGCTGGGCACCGGTCTCGAACCAGCCCGCCCGGTAGCCGCCCAGATTCGGCAAGGAGGCCGGGCGACCATCGGCAAGCACCGCCGCCGGGGCGGTCAGCGGCCAGCCCGACAGCCCGGCCGCATCGTCGCCGCCGCTCAGTCCGAGCCCGGTGCCGTGAAGCATGCCGTCCCACCCGGACCAACCCCGGGGCGACGGCACCGCAAGGACGATCTTCGCCCGCGGGGCCTGCCGGCGCAGCGCCGCCAACCAGCGGGCCGCCACGCCGGCGTCCCAGTCAGACGCCGCCCGCACCACGAGAGTGCCGGCGCCGAGCGCCGCCAGATCGGGATGCGTCTCGGCGGGGGGCTCGTCACCGAAATCGAGCCAGTCGGCGCGTATCTGCATGGCCAACAGAATCAGCCCCAACGGCGCCGTCCGCCCGGCACATCGCTCGAGCGTGCCATAGCGACGCAACCGCCGCGAAGACGTGTGCGCCAACAGCACGGGGTCACGCGACCGCTCGGCGGCCGGAGCACCCAGCCGATCGCGGCGAACCATCGTATTGCTCATGGTCCGAGGTCGATGCCGCCCCGCGACGGGGGCTGCGGCGGCGGGCGCAATATGCGGTCGGGATCGTCGGCCGCCGAGGCCGGCGGTGTCGGCGGCAGCATCTCGCCACCCTCCGCCGGATTGCCGATCCCACCGGCATCGCCACCGGCGCTCCCGCTTGCCGTGTCGTACACCGGCGCGGGCGGGGGCCATACCTGGCCGGCACTCGCCACTGCAGGAATCGACCGCAACGGCAACCCGGTCCCGTCGGCAAACCCCGCTGCCGCACTCGCCCACTGCCCATGGCTGGTCACGGTCACCGGCAACATCGAACCGTCAACAACGGTGTCGGGGTCGACCGCCGGTTGCATGCTCCCGGTGGCCAAAGCCGACGGCAGGGTCAGCGGCAACCCGGTGTCGAGGTGCACCTGCACCGCTTTGCGCAGATTCTCGACCTCCTGGTACCCCGTGTAGACCTTGTGGAACCCCGGTGAGGTCGCCAGCGCGGCGTCGAGGTGCGCAAGGGCGTCACGCGGCCGGCCCAGCCTGATCAGCAGGTTTGCCACCTCGAGACGGAACTGCTCGGAAGCCGGGTCGAGCGCCACCGCCCGTTCGAGGAACGGCAACTGATCTTCGGGGCCGCCGACCTTGGCGGCGAGGTGACCGCGATAACGCCAGAACAGCGCCTCGTGCGGATTCAAACCGGCGGCCAGGGCGGCCTCCTGCTGCGCCGCCGGCAGGTTGCCGTTCGCCTCGTGCACCTGGGCGAGCACGTAATGGACCTCGGCATTGTCGGCATTGAATAGCAATACACTGTGCATCAGACTGTCGGCCGTCAGCACGCGGTTCTGCGCGAGGTGCCAGCGCGCCGAGGCCAGCGCCAGTTGCAGGTGCAGGTTGCGCAACGTTAACAAAAAGAACACGCCGACCAGAACCAACCCGAGCGTGATCGCCCGACCGCGGCGCACCCACAGGCGCGGTGCCGCACTCTGCCGCATCCACCCCGATAGCACGGCGGCGACCGCCACCGCCAGCAACACGGCGATCGGGTAGATGCGCGCCGAGAAACCGCTGAGGTTCTGCACGGCGATGCCGGTGAGGCTGGCCAGGCCCGCCACCTGCGGCCACGGCACCGGCACGCCGGGCCGCCAGATCCGCCAGATGCCGCGGCCGAGCAACACCACGACGAGCACCACCACGAGCAGGGCGCCGAGCGGGCCGGTCTCGAACCAGCTCTGCATGCCATTGGCGTTCGGTGTCGTTGCTGAAGACTGAATCTCAAGGCGAGCGTCGGCATT
>CAZADH010000153.1:0-11724 GCA_964483805.1 uncultured bacterium | reverse complement strand
TGAAGCTGTTGAGGCCAAACCCGAACACCGGCACCTCGCGACAGTGGGCCACCAGCCCCTTGTTGATGAGGAACCGCTGCGACAGCGTCATGTCGCCCGCGTGAAAACTGCTCACGAATCGCTTGCCGAACGAGCCGAGAACGAACACAGCGAGCAGCAATACCGCCAACACGAGCAGCGATTGCCGGGTGTATCGCCGGTCGGGCAGTGCATCGGTGGGGGTGGCTGCCACCGGCCCGCGCGGCAGGATGTAGAACACCACCAGCGCGGCGATCAAGGCGAAATACCCCGAACGCGAAAAACTGACGAAGATCCCGCCGATGCCCGCGGCCAGGCCGGCCCAGTAGAGGGGCGCCACTCCGTAGCGCACCGGAGCAAGGAAACCGGCCAGCGCCCACGGCACCATGGCCACGAGAAACGCCGCATACAGATTCGGGTCGTCGAGCAGACCGAAGGCGCGCGCAGTCACATAGCTGCTTTGCGACGGATCGACCCAACTGCCCGGCATCGACATGCCACGAAGATACTGAGCAATACCGAGTATGCCATGACCGAACAAGCCCACGGCCGCGGCGAACCCCAGCCAGCCCACGGCATCACTGTTGATCATCGCGTATCGGCAACTGACAACGACGAACACGAGGCCGATCAGTTTGGTGAACACCTGCATCGCCGTGGCCGGATCGAGGGCGGCGACGGTCGAGATGCCGACCACCGACAACCACAACAACAGCAAGCGGAAGAACGCCCGCGACCACGAGTCTCCGGGCCGGTAGTAGTGACTCTGCACCATCAGCGCACTCAACACCACGGCGATGGCTTGCGTGCCCGCCACCGTCAGCGACTCGCCGAGTGCATTGTATGACAACGGCACCAGGGCCAACGCCAACGTCGGCCACAGGGCAATGATCTGACCGAGGCGGCCCTCGTCGTCGACGGTGTTTTCGTTATTCGACATGATTTATCTGCATCTTCAGCCCATACGTTGTCGGCAACCACCGGCGCCCTGGCGCGCCCGCCCGCCACGGATGGCGCAGTGGGCGCTTGCAGCCACGATCTCGCCGCTGTTCATCCTTGCGGATCGGGCGCCGCTTCGTGACGCACCGGTTCGCTGGCGGGGACCGTCGCAGGCGGAACCGTGGGCATCGGCGCCACCGTCGTGCCGGGCGAACCCGCGGCGCGCTCCAGCACGATCCACTGTTTCGACAGGTCGCTCATCGTCGTGATGCACCCACGATACCGGTCGTACGACACCGCATCCGGGTAATATTTGCGCCACGACTGGAACCGATCGGTGAACACCAACAAGCTCCCATTCTCCTTCATCGCCGAGGTATAGCGGACATCGCCCGAGTCATACTGGAACTTCTGCCCCCAGGGCACCCAGCGGAACCCACTTGGCATGCGGAAGATCACCGTATTGCTGTTGCGCTCGGTAATGCCGTATTGCATCGGGTACGTGCGAGACGCCAACGAGATACTGGAAGCGCTGTAACCCACCCAGTAGTTGCGAAACGCCATCAACTGGTCGGACGCCCGCAACGCCGCATCGGGAATGCGGTATTCGAGCGTGAGCAACAACGGCGCCGCCAGATCGGTCGGATCGACGATGGCAAAGTCGAGCAGCTCGGCCTTGGGATGCACCGCGCGCACCTGGCGCTGCGCCCAGATCTTCAACTCCTTCTCTTTCGACGCCCGCAACGGGCGCAACCCCGACTCGTACGGGCCGGCGAACTGCCGCACGTCCCGCACCTTCATGCTGCCGTCATCCCCCACCTCGACATTCACCAGGCGATCGAGCAGATTGTCGTCGTCGGTGGTCTCGGGCAACATCGTGAATTCCGGCTTGCCGGCCGCATCGATGAAGATCGCCGCCCCGCCCTGATACCCCGAAGAAAGAATGCCAAACGAGATGTGGTCGTTGACGCACATGCAATACTTTGTAACACCATCGCAGCAGATCTCGAGAATCGCTTCGGAATACTGGCCCAGTTCCGGCACCGCCGAGGCCACGTCCTCTTCCGACCACGGCCGCGTGAAGCCGAACCGCGCCCCGATGCCGGCTTTTGCCAGCAGCGCCTGCAACACCACCAACCGCGCCTGGTTGTTGCCGTAGCGCTTCTGCAGGGTGGTCGTCACCGGCACCGGTTCGAAGGTGCAGTCGGCCGGGCTGCCGCCATCCAGGCGCACATTCTTCAAGACCCACTCGTAGAGCACCCGCGCGGTCTGCTTCTCGGACCGCGCGATGCGCGTTTCGGCGCCCGTCGCCACGCTCTCGCTCAGGGCGGCCCGCAGCGCCGCCTCGATTGCCGCCTCACTGCCCTGCCGTGCCTTGCGCTCGGCCTCGGCCCACGCCTGGCCGACCGAGGCCCAATCACGTTGCGCCGATACGAGCACGCGCGGGAAGATGCGGTCGTAAGCCGGCATGTTCTGCTCGGGCACCGTTTCTGGCAGGTTCGTTGCTTCCCAGGTCAGGACGACCCGGTCGCCATCGTCACGCTGCGTGAACTTCGGGGCATAGGGCAACCCGCCACGGCGGAACTCGCGGTGCAGGGCCAGCGATTTTGGCGCCACGATCTCGAGACGCTCGACCAGCACCGGCTCGCGCTCACGAAAGGTGAAATCGATGAGGAACGGCAGGAGCGGCCCGTAATACTTTGTCTTGATCTCATGACAGACGTCGATGACCGCCCCGAGGTCGACCTTCTTCATGGCGAACTTGATCCGCCGCAATTTGTCGTACTCGGGGGTCGACTCGAAAATCGCCTCGTCAGCCAGCGCATCGTCGGTGAGGTGGTGGATGCGGCCATCCGGCGCGTAGGTGTGCGCATGCACGATCTTCACCTCTTCGCGGTCGCGGAAGTAATAGATCGACAGGTTCGCCTCGCCCTGCCCCGGTTCCTTGAGCACCTTCTTGAGCACGCGCCGGCGGTAGACCACCGAACCGTCGGCCGCAAAGGTGAACCGGCGTTCACGCCGCAAGGTGAGCGAATCGCTGTTGGGGAAACGCTCGAGCCCGGGAGCCTGCGCAATCAGGTTCTTCAACTCGCCATCGGTGAGTTTCGCGACCTCGTCGATTTCGTCGCCCTCGCGGAGCGTCGACACCAGAACGTGGGCCACCGTCGCCGTCGGCCAGGTGACCGGAGCCTTGCCGATCTCCTGGAACGTCAAAGTGTCGCCGGACACTCCGAGCAACCGCCCGGTCAACTCCTCGCCCTGGTTGAAGTAGAGCACGTCGGCCGGCAAGGCGCAGACACACAATAGCAATACAATTGACAACAGACCGCCGGTGATGTTTGCACGCGTCATGGTCAGCGACCTCCCTGCGCGGCATCAGCGGGAGCCGCCGCCCCGACTTCCTCGAAGAAAATGCGTTCTTCACCGTACCGCGACAGCTTCTCGAGCGCCGCCTTGTAGGCGGCGTAATCGGCCACGGGCACGACACGTTGCCGAAACTCGAGGCAACCGCGGTAGCGCACCGTCAGCGGTTTGCCACCCGCGGCCGGTTCCTGCACGTAACTGCCGGTGTAGCCCAGGTAGGGGGTATCGACCGTGAGCGGCGGGGGCAGATACTTGACCGCGAAGCCGGCCGGCGCCACAATACTCACATCATCGGTGCGCAGCGAGGTGGTGCGGTAGACGATGTCGAACCGGCGCTCCGGCAGCGACACCTCCGGGAAGCGAAACCCCATGAATGGGATCGAGAAGATCATGATCCTGCCCGACCGCGGCGCATAACGCCGCAAGGTGTAATGGGTGTCGATCGCCAACGGCGTGGTCAAGTCGAGCGGATCGGTGAAGGTGGCGAGCGTCAGGAGGTAATCGGCCGCGAGGCCGGCCACACTCTCGCGCACCTCCTTCTCGTATTCCTCGGGCTTCATGCTGCGCAGAGCGCCGCGTTGATTCGCCTCGGTCGTTCCGGTCATCTCGCCGTGGTAGCGGACCACCGTGGTCCCGTCGGCGGCAACCTCGAGCTCGCGCCGCACCAGCATCGCGTTGCTCGCCGGCGGCGGCACCGGCACCGGATTGATCTGGCCGGTCATCACGTTAACCGCGAGCGTGCCATGGTCGTCGGCCCGGAAACACGGGAAGCGGTAATCGGACGCCGTCGAATCGAGAAACATCCGCTGCCCGTGCAACTCGACCTCGGTGATGCAGTGGTTCGAGTCGAACACGGCGATCTCGCGCAACGCCGTGCCAGCATCGTTGGTGCGGATCCCGACCGGCCACGCTTTCACCCCGATGCACTCCAACATCGTCGCCAGCAGCATGCCCTTGTCGGTGCAATCACCGTAGCGGTTGCGCAGCGTCTCTTCGGCCGCATGCCCCACCTGGTTCGACGAAAGGTTGCCCTTGATAGAAATATAACGTATGTCACGCTGGCAGAACGTGTAGAGACGGCCGATCTTCTCTTCGAGCGTCTTGGCCCCGGCCACCAGTTCTTCGACCTTGGCCTTGACCCCTGCCGACGCCTGAAAGCGTTTGTCGTGCATGGGTTTGAGCACCGAGAACATGTAGTCGAACTCTTTCTGCAACGAGCAGTTGACCCGCGGCAGCACATCAGACTCCGGCGGCATGCGCGGTTCGGCGATCAACGGCGCGCTGCCGAGAACGCGCCAGGTGTAAATACGATTGCCATCAACCGATTCGACGGTCGGCGACGCAGTGTTGCCAGGCATGCACCGGGCCACGTAATGAAGCGGTTGGTCATGGGGCACCACCACGCGCATGATCGACTCGACCACCGGTTCGGAACCCTGAAAGAAATAGCCGCACTGCCACAGTTTGCGATCGAATGGATTGAACTCCTCGGTCTCGTAGGCGACATCGACGAGCGAACCGACCTCGACGCCGGGCACCGTGTAGCTCATGGTCAGATAGTTGTCGAAGAACTCGCTGCCACCGGAACTCTTGGCGATACGAATCTGTTGCGGATCGAGTTCGTGAACGACCCCATCAGGACTCATCGACCGCGCGTGCAGCACCTTGACCCGGTTGCGTTCCTTGTCGAACCAGTGCGACTGCGCCCCCACGCCGAGCGCTTCTTCTTTGGCCACGTAGACGACGCTGCGGTAGCGGTAGGTATTGGTGCCGTCGGCCCGGTAGACGAACGAACCGTCATCGACGACCAGCACCATGGTGGCATCGGGATGCTGGCGCAGGGTCGCCACCGCCTTCTCGCGCTGAACCACCAGATCGGCCGGCGCCGACGCGGTCGCGCCCATGCCGGCCCCGATCTCGCCATGGCGGTCGGCAAATGAAAGGTCACGAATACGGTTCAACGGCAGCGAGCGACTTTCGGTGCCGACGCGAAACTGCGCCGCGGTGCCGGTCGCCGTGAACTGTTCGACCGTGAGGCTCGTTCCGTCATCTAATGTCAATACAGCGGCGTACGCCCCGGACCCCACACCCAACACCACGAGCCAGGTCACCACGAGCAGTGCGAGCCGGCAATGCCTCGTTCTTGGTATCGCCAGAATCGGGGAGTGCGGGTGCGGCGTCTGCAGCATCACGGCTTGGACCTCCGAGGGTTGTCAGGATGCGGCAATTGTAACCCCCGCGGCCCCACGCGTCAAAGCCGGACGTGCCCCAGCCGCGAAAGCCGTGACATGCCATTGGCGCAGGCAGGTGAAACCTGCTATGCTGTCGGCTCGGTGGTGTGCGGCAACAGAGTCATCGCGACGAGTCGAGGGGGAGAAAACAGCCATGAGTTCCGACCAATCCAACGCGGGCAACCAGCGACCGCAAAGCGCGGCCCACGGCCATACCGAACACGCAGAGGCGCCACGCGAGGGGATCGCCCAGCGCCCGATGTCGGTCATGGTCGTCGACGACGACGGCGACATCCGCAATCTGCTCAGCATCAATCTCGCCGAGGCAGGTTATACCGTCATCGAGGCGGAGTCGGGTCCGGCGGCCCTGCAAGCGATCCAGACCACCCCTCCCGACCTCATCCTGCTCGACCTGATGATGCCCGAAATGGATGGTTACGAGGTTCTGCGCTGCCTGCGCGTCGATCCACGTTCGGCGCACGTCCCCGTCATCGTGCTCTCGGCCAAGACCGACCTGTTCAGCAAGATCCGCGGTCTCGACAGCGGTGCCGACGACTACATCACCAAGCCGTTCTCGATGCACGAAGTGGTCACCCGCACCCGCGTGGTCATGAAGCGCTCGCTCGAAACCCGCGATCTGCATTTCGCCGTCACCTCGCTCGAGCAGCTCACCGGCGCCGATCTTGGGTCGATGCGCTGGGAATGCAACGAGGCCCGCGTTCTGCAAGAGAGCCTGATGGGTCGGCCGTGGCCCCGCGTCGAGGGGTTGTCGATCGACGGTTTTCTGCAGCCGGCGCGGTTTGTCGGCGGCGATTTCTACGATGTCATCCCGTTGGCCAATGGCCAGCTTGCCGTGCTCATCGGCGACGTGGCCGGCAAGGGGATTCCCGCCGCCATGCTCATGGTCATGGTCGTCACCCTGTTTCGCCACCTGGCGCACGAGTCGCGCGACCCGGCCCACCTGCTCACGGTTCTCAATACCCGGGTGCGCGAAAGCATCGACCAGGGCACCGTTCTGGCCACCGCGCACACCGGCCTGCTCGACCCCAGAAACGGCACGTACACCTATGCGGCTGCCGGCCACCTGCCGCCGCTCCACCTCTCTGCCGACGGCCGCGACCTCGAGGTGCCCAGCGTGGCCTGTTGCCCCCTCGGCGTCGAAACTGCCGACTACGAGAACGGCACCATGAACATCGCTCCGGGCGACCTGCTGGTGCTCTATACCGACGGCGTCATCGAGTTGCGCGGCGACGCCGAGGCGATCCACGGAGTCACCGGGTTGCGCGACTTCCTGCTCGCCCGCCGCAACGCCCCTCTGACCGAAATCCGCCAGAACCTGCGCGACACGCTGACCGCGGTGGCCAGTCGCCGCGGCGCCCGCGACGACGCGGCGTTTCTCGCGTTGCGCCGCACGGCCTGACCCGGACCGCTGGCGAGGTCCCCCACGGTGGTGCCCCGGTTGCGCCGGCTCGACGATCCGGCCCTGTCGCCGGCCCGCAATATGGCCATCGACGAAGTTCTTGCCCTGGGATTGGCGAATCCGCCGCCCGGGCAAGCGCACGATACACCGGTAATATTACGGTGCTATCGCTGGGATCCACCGACCCTGTCGTTTGGTTACGCCCAGGACATGGCCGCGGCGGTGTCCGTTGCTGCCGCGCGAGCCGCCGGACTGGGCCTGGTACGCCGCGTCACCGGTGGCCGCATGGTGTTGCATCACCACGAGTTGACCTTCTCGGTCGCCGCCCGACTCGATTGGCTGCACGAGAGGGTTCCGGGACCCACTGACTTTCTCGCGCGGTTCCGCACCTTGATGCAGCCGATCGTCACGGCCTTGTGCGCTCTCGGCCTGCCCGCCACGTTCGCCGAACCCATCCGCCGTGCGAGCAGCACCGATACGGGCCGCGACCCCCACTGTTTTGCGACGCATGCCGGCCACTCGATCCTGCTCGACGGGCGCAAACTCGTCGGCGCCGCCGGACTCGTGCGCGACGGCGTGATGATGATTCACGGCGCGATGATTCTCGCCGCCTCGCCCCTACCCGCCGGCATCCAACCCGACACCCGCGGCGCCAAGGCCCCGCCCACCGCGGAACTGGGCCGCTGGTTGCCGGCCGAGCGCATCACCGCCCTGCCCGGACTCATCGCCGCCCAACTGGCCGTCGACCTCGACCTGACCACCGGCGCCATCCCCGATCGCCTCACGGACGCCGAGTTGACGGCGGTCGCCCATCTGTGCGAAAAATACGCCGACCTCGACTGGCATCGCCGGCCCGATCTCGTGCAGATTCAGGCAGCGGCCCGCGACGCATTATTACATACATCTTCAATACGATGACCACAAACCCACACGACCACCCGGAGTCCCCGCAGCCCCCGGCCCCGCCCGCAAGCGACGGGCATCGCCCCAACGAGTCGACGGCGCCCGATGCGCCCGGTGCCCCGCTGCCGCCTCCGCCCGCCGGAGCTTCGGTGGCGCGTTCGGCCGCCGTCATGGGCGTCGCCACCTCGCTCTCGCGCGTCGCCGGGCTCGCCCGCGAACAGGTGTTCGCCTTTCTTTTCGGCGCCGGCGACTTCACCGACGCGTTCAATGTGGCCTACCGCATCCCCAATCTTCTGCGCGACCTCTTCGCCGAAGGCGCCATGAGTTCGGCGTTCGTGCCGACCTTCAATGAAGCGCTCACCCGCGACGGGCGCGACGAAGCGTTCCGCCTCACCAATCGGGTCCTGAGCGCGCTGCTGGTCATCGTCGGCACCATCACCATCGTCGGCATTCTCACCTCACCCTGGCTCGTGGGTCTGCTTGCCGGCGAATATCGCACGGTTCCCGGCAAGTTTGCGGTCACGGTAACCATGACGCAGATCATGTTCCCGTATCTGCTCGAGATCTCGTGGGCCGCCATCGCCATGGGCATGCTCAATTCGCTGGGCGAGTTCTTCGTTCCCGCTATCGCCCCGGCGCTGCTCAATGTCGCGATGATCGTTGCCGGGTTTACGCTGTGCCCACTCGCGGCCTATTACGGGTGGCCGGCCATCACCGGCATGGCGGTCGGCGCCATGCTCGGCGGTATCCTGCAGATGACCGTGCAGTTCGTTGCGCTCTGGCGTCGCGGCTACCGGCCGGCGTGGTGCCTCGACTTCGCCGACGCGCGCGTGCGCCAGATCGCGCGGCTCATGGTCCCCGGCACGGTTGGGCTCGCCGCCACCCAGGTCAATGTTGCGGTCGGCACCGTCCTGGCCACCTCGCTGGGCACCGGGCCGGTGTCGTGGCTCGGTTACGCCTTCCGCCTCATGCAACTGCCGATCGGGGTGTTCGGGGTGTCGGTCGCCCAGGCCAATCTGCCCATGGTCTCGCGCCAGGCCGCCGCCCGCGATCTCGAGGGTTTTGCCGGCACCCTGGGCAGTTCGTTGCGGCTGACCATGCTGCTCACGGTGCCGGCAAGCCTGCTGCTGATCGGCCTGGCCGAACCGATCCTGCGCCTGCTGTTTCAACACGGTTGCTTTACAACGTATGACACGCAGCAGACGGCCGTCGCGCTCTCGGCCTACGCCATCGGCCTGTTCGCCTTCGCCGCCGTCAAGGTGCTCGGGCCTTCGTATTACGCGCTCGGCGACACCCGCACGCCGGTGCGCTCCAGCCTCGCCTCGGTCGGCGTCAACCTCACGGCCAGCCTGATCCTCACCCCGATCTGGGGCGTCTTTGGCCTGGCGTTTGCCAACTCGCTGGCCGGCATCGCCAACTTCGCCCAACTGTGGTGGAACCTGCCCCGGCACGTCGAGAACCCCGGGCGCCTCGGCATCGGCATCACCTTGTTGAAGACCGCGGTGATCGGCGCCATCGCCGCCGCCGCCCTGCGCCCGCTGCACGGCGGCCTCGAGGCAGGGCTGCTCGCCTGGGGTTGCACGAGCTTCCGCGGCGGCGGTATTCTTGCCAATGGACTGGCATTGACCGCTGCGGGTATTGTCGGGCTGGCCCTTGTTCTCATGCTCGGGCGCGTGGCCGGCATCGCCGAGGTCACCCAGGCCGTGAACCTGATCCAACGACGACTGCTGCGACGAAAGCAACCCGAACAACCCAGGCAATCATGAGTAGATCCGGCAACACCACGACGACGAACCGTCCGGCCGGTGGCCAGGTCCGGCCGCTGCTGCCGGTTTTCCCCGACCTGATCGTCGGGCCCAGTTCGCGTGGGCTGATCATTCGCGCCATGCCCGATTGGCTGGCCCATTGGTTGAACCGGCCGGTCACCGACCTAGTCGACCAACCGATCGGCACGGTGCTGCGCGAGCAGGCTCCGGGGTTGGCCGCCCTTGCCCATGACGTCGCGGCCACGCGCGCTGCCGTGCTCGATTACACGGTGCCCGTGCGCGACCAGCACGGGCAGACGCATCCGTTGCGCACCACCGCCCAACTCAGCGCCAACGGCGAGATCGTCATCACCATTGCCGAGGCCGGCTCGCTACAGGAACCCACCGTTTCGCCGGAACCCACTGAAAGCGGGCGGGCCATGCGGACGCCCACGATTCAAGGCGGGCGGAGCGCCGACATGCGCGGGCACGGGCAGATCCGCTCGTTTCAGGGGATCGTCGGGGCCTCACCGGCCATGTTGCGGTTGTATGACAAAATCCAACTGTATGGCCCGGTCGACGCCCCGGTGCTGATCACCGGCGAGACCGGCACCGGCAAGGAACTGGTCGCGCGCGCCCTGCACCTGACCAGTCGCCGCCACCGGCAGGCCCTGGTGACGGTCAACTGCAGCGCCCTGACCGAATCGCTGGTCGAGTCCGAGCTGTTCGGCCACGAGCGCGGCAGCTTCACCGGGGCGTTGCGCACGCACAAGGGCCGGTTCGAGCGAGCCCACGGCGGCACCTTGTTCCTCGACGAGATCGGCGACATGCCGCTCAACGGGCAGGCCAAGTTGCTGCGGGTTCTCGAAGACCGCGTCGTCGAGCGGGTCGGCGGCGAGCAACCGATCGCCGTCGATCTGCGCGTGATCGCGGCGACCAATGTCGATCTCGAGGCCGCTGCCGCGCAACGGCTCTTCCGCCCCGATCTGTTCTACCGCCTCAACGTCTTGCGTCTGCGCCTGCCGCCACTGCGCGAGCGCAGCGAAGACCTGCCGCTCCTCATCGAGTATTTCATCGAGCAGTTCAACGAACGCTACGGCCGCCACGTGTCGCGCATCACCCCCGATGCCCTGGCCTTGCTGGCTTCATACTCCTGGCCCGGCAACGTTCGCGAACTGCGCAATCTCATGGAACGCGTGTTCGCCGAGAACGACGTCGATGTTCTGGGCCGTCGCGCCTTTCAGGAATGGGCCCAGGAACGCGCAGCTCTCGCCGATAGCGGCCACGTCGACCCCGCGGTCACGCTCCTGCCGTATCCGAGTCGCATCGAACTGCCGATGGCCGGCAGCG
Organism: uncultured bacterium; assembly: GCA_964483805.1. Classification (GTDB taxonomy): domain Bacteria; phylum Muiribacteriota; class Ozemobacteria; order Ozemobacterales; family Ozemobacteraceae; genus CAZADH01. Next base: position 754 of record CAZADH010000153.1, on the reverse strand, counting down.
ACACAACCACCGGCCCGCTGCCGATCGCCCCACCCCGTCTCGCGCAGGCGGCGGTCCCGACGCCCGAGACCGAGATCGACGGACCAGCCATTCGCGCCGCCTACCAGGCGTGCCGCGGCAACCTGACCCAGGCCGCGACACGGCTGGGGGTGCACAAAGCCACGCTCTACCGCCGCATGAAGGCCCTGGGCATCACCCGCGAAGACCTGGCGCGCGAGGCCGGCACCCCGGCCGACGAAGGCGACGACGACGATCCATCTGCCACCAACCCGAATGCAGAACGCCCGGCCGCCGACGACGGGCGCAAACAATCGAGCAATTGAATATGTTACATTGTCAATACGTTGTCAGAGGTCGCCCGCGATGACCCTGCCGCCCTCAGGAACCAGCGAACTCGACGAACTCATCGGCCTGCAGAGCGGCCCGGTGCTGGTCGCGTTGCTCAACGCTGACGACACCGCCAGCGTCGCCCTCGACGAGGCCCTGCAGGCCGTCGAGAACCGCAGCGCCCAACTGCACCTGTTGCGTCTGCCCTTCGCCGACTATGCCGAGTGGGCCCGCACCCACGGCGTCTACGGGTACCCCGCCCTCGTCTTGTTCGACGACGGCACCCCCCGCGGCCGCCGCCTCGGCCGCCTCACCGCCGCCGAGATCGAGGCGCTGCTGGCGCGGGCCGACGCGCGGCGGTAGGCTAAAGCGCCGACCAGCCAACGCAGTTCGACGTCGGCCGGCCCCTCGAACAAAGACCGGCCGA
>CAZADH010000152.1:0-13995 GCA_964483805.1 uncultured bacterium | reverse complement strand
GCGATCGGCGACAGCGTCAACCTGGCCTCGCGCCTGTGCGATCAGGCCTGTCCCGGGCAGATTCTCATCGGGCGCACCACGGCCCAGGACGTCGCCGGCCGCGTGCACACGCTCGCGCACGAAGCGATTCCGGTCAAGGGCAAAGAGCAACCGATCCCGGTCTACGAGGTCCTCGGACCCATGGTCATTCCACCGTTTGCCAACGCGGCCGATCTGCCCCCGGTCATCGGGGTCGACACGGCTACCGACGTCGTCGACACCGCCGGTCACTGACCGCTCACCCCCCCGGTGCCCCCCGCGCGCTCACCCGGGCGAGCATGGCCTGCAGCACCGCGCAGAACGCACGTGCCGCTGCCGGGTCAGGATCCTTGCGACCGTACAGGGCCAACGCAAAAGTCTCGGCGGCGGTCGCGACCTCGGTGGTGCGCACCCCAAGCGCGTGGGCCAGACGTTCGAGATACTCGCGCGGCGTCTCGGCTGCCTGCCGGCCCAGACCGGCCGTCGTGCCGAGAGTCGCGGCGAAGTCGTTGAAACAGCGGACCACGTCATCGGCCGGCAAATGTGGCTGCGCCTCCCCGGATCGCGCCGCCAGTTCGTCTGCGAGGCCAGCGACAGTCACCCCCGCCAGCGTGCTTGAGCGAATCGTGGGCGCGCTCGGAGCGGCGCCGATCGCGGCGGACCCACGACTGCCACAGCAACATCGTGTATTGCATCAATAACCGCACCAACCCGCCAACCCAGAGCACGCCCACCACGAGGATGACCAGGGCGGCGCGCCCCAACGCCCGCCACTGGCGCGGGGCCGCCGCCGTCCCCTCGGCACCATCGCGTCCCGGCACCGCATCCGGCGCCACCGCCGTCGGCGGCCCAGCCAACCCGTCGCCACGCGAACGCCAGGCCGAGAATCGCTCCGGCGACGCCGCCCACTCCCGGCTCGGTCGGCGCTCACGCGCCCGCTGCCGTCGCCGCGCCGCTTCTGCAAACAGGCTGCTGTCGGCACCGGCCTCGGCCTCGCGGGCGGCCCGGGCCTTCATCTCGGCAAACGCCGGCAGCCGCAGTTTTTCGAGGGCTGCCCCGGCCTCGCGCTCGCCAACCGCCACCGTGCGCGGGCCGATCTCGAGAATAGCCCAACCATCGGTCGTCAATACCTCCGGCCAGGCATGGGCCGCATCGATGCCCACGTAATACGTCCCCGTCTCCTTGTCGACCCGTGATGTGAGAAAACCTCCAGCGATGCGGCACGGCACGCCGCCAGCCCGCAACAGGAACGCGGCGGCCGCAGCATAGTGCTGACAGTGACCGGCTCGGGACTGCAGAAGGAAAAACGGCAGGGGACCCTGACCATAGGGAACGGGCGGCGGCAACCGGGTGTAGCGGCAGTTCTGTTCGAGGAACCCGCGCACAGCCTCGACCCGTTGCTCCGGCGTGCCGGACGCCGAAACCACCTGGTCTGCCAGTTGCCGCAACTTCGGCTCACCAAGATCGCCGCCCGACAACCACGGGCTGCCCGCCGACACCGAGGCGACCCGTGACCGGTGGCTGAACAGTGGCTGTGGCCAGGATTGCAGGGTGAAACAGTCGCCGGCGGCGATGGTCTGGGCCAGGCGGATCGCCCCGTCGCGCCCGAACATGTAACAGTGATCGGTCACCAGCCGCCGCAGCCGCGGCAGATGCGGCAACACCGGCTCATGCGGGCGAAGAAACAATACATTGTATGTCATTTCGCCAGACAGCCCCAGCGGTTCCGTCGCAAAAACGGCAAAATTCCACGCGTCGTCGTTTTCGACGAAACCCTGCCGGGTGAAAGCCAGCCACTGGCCCAGCCTTTCATAGGTACGCACCCGCAGATACAGGCGGTCGCGCAGGGTCCGGGCGGACGCGGTCGCCACTCCGATCACACAGACGGCATCGCGCAAGAACGCCGCAGAATCCCCCTGGTCGGCGGCCCGCGGCGCGGGGCCGAAATCGAGTTCGGGCAACGATCCGACGATGCCGTCCGGATAAGCGGCGCCGTTGCCGGCCGGTCGGGTGAACGGAAACACGATGCCGTCGGCATCGACGAGGATGAACTGGACCGCCAGCACCAACAGCACCGTCATCAACATGGCGACCAGCAGGAGCAGGGCGCGGGCCCGACGCACCGGCTCACCCATGCCCAGGTGCTCGCTGTCGGGGTCCGCCGTCGTCGGCGCACGCATGACCTCGACGTCGCTCCTGGCGCGTCGTTCGTCGTTCACCGGCGTCCCCCTTCGGCCACCCGCGCCCCACCGGCCTCGACCGGCGCCGGTGGCCCGGCACCTTCGCGCACCGACGGCAGCAAGGCGAACTCGATGCCCAACTCGCCGAGCCGCTCGGCCAGTTGGTCTTTGGTCAGCGGCACCGGTTGCTGTTCCGAAAAGCGCAGCATGCCCGTGTCGTCGACGGCCCACAGCGCCACCCGCGCCCGCCGCGCCCGCATGGCCAGAAGCGCTTCGAGCACCCCTTCGAGGTCGAGATCGAGCGTGTGCGACACCGCAAACACGACCGTCCCCGGACCGATGAAAGCGGCCGCGCTCGCCAACAACGTGGTGAAGTCGACACCGGTCGACCCCGGCAACCGGGCCAACAGCTCGAGGTTGAACAGCACCGATGCGGGCGTCGGCAGAATCTCGAGCACCCGCGGTTCATCGGCGAGCGGCACCACCAGGCGCACCTCGCGTTGCCGGCGACGACACGCATCGATGATCCCCGCCACCGGCAGGATGGCCCGCTTCAGACTGTTGCCGAAGCCCATGCCCTTGATCTTCTTGACGTCGGTGTTCAACACCACCACCACCGAGGCCTTCGAGTCGAGCTCGAATTCGCGAATGATCAACCGGTCGCACTGCGCCGACTTCGTCCAACAGATCGAGCGGGGGTCATCGCCGCTGCGAAACTCGCGGATACCAAAAAACTCGAGGCTGTGCCCGGTGCGCTGCGACGCAGTATCACCCATCGGTGTCAATACATTGGCAAGATCGAGATCGACCGGGGTCGCCGCCGGTGCGAGGTGCACCCGCAACGGCGCCGGGGCAGCAATCACCTGCTCGCGGGCAAAGAGGCGCAGCGGATCGAACAAGGTCACCACCAGCGGGCCAACCACGAAATCACCGTGGCCCCGATTGACCTCGATCTCGTAGGCAAGCCGCACCAACCGATCGAACCCAACGGCTGCCTCGGTGACCATCATCTCGGGGCCCTCGAGATTTCCCGTGGGCGGAAACTGATCGCGGGCGGTGGCATAGACAAACGGCAGCGACCGTTCCCAGGCAAGCGTCAATACAATGTACAGACGTTCGCCCTCGTAGCAGGCCGACGGCATCGCCCGTGCCAGCAAGCGAAAGCCGCCATCGTTAGCCCGCACGTATTGCCAGGACACGAGCCCGACCACCAGCGGAAACAGCACGAACCCCAGCGCCGGGAGGCCGACCGATGGCAGCAGATACAGACCCAACAGAACGCTGACCCCGAGGCCGATTTTCAGCCAGGGTTGCCGGGCGAAGGCGCGGACGGCCCCGCGCTGCCCCACTACGCCCATCGGGGCAGCGGCACCGTCCGGGTGCCACCCCGAAACGCCGCCTGCTCGGGCCGAGACGCGCCATCCCTGGCGCAGGCCCGATCCGGGGCTCCTGCCCACGTCCGTGGCGGCAGTCGTGGGCGGGCGACCGGGGTCACTGCCGGCACGCCCACGTCAGGTCCGCATCGTCGGCACCGGCACGCGGTCGAGCACGCTGCCGACCACGTCGCGCGCCTGAACCTTCTTGATCAGCGCCGAGGCCTTCAAGGCGAGGCGATGGGCGAGCACGTGCGGCGCCAGCATCTTGATGTCGTCGGGCCGCACATGATCGCGCCCCGCCACCACGGCGGCGGCCATCCCGGCACGCATCAGCGCGATCGCCGCCCGCGGGCTCGGCCCCAGGGCCAGGTCGGCGTGCCGCCGCAGATCGCCGACGACGTCGAGGATGTACCGTTTCACTTCGGGCACGACGCGGGTATCTTGCATCACCCGCCGTTGCATCGCGGCAAACTCGGCCAACGACAGGACCGGCGCCAGTTGCTGGATCGGCGCGCCGCGCTCGTGACCGTCGAGCATCGCCATCTCGCCGGCCGCGTCGGGGTAACCCATCGACAGCTTGAAGAGAAAGCGGTCGAGTTGCGCTTCCGGTAGCGGATAGGTGCCGTGCTGCTCGATCGGATTCTGCGTCGCCAGCACGAAGAACACCTCGGGAACCGCCCGGACCGCGCCATCGACGCTGACCTGCCGTTCCTCCATGACTTCGAGGAGACTCGACTGGGTGCGCGGCGTGGCCCGGTTGATCTCGTCGGCCAGAAAGATGTTGGTGAAGATCGGCCCCTGCTTGAACGAGAACTCGGCGGTCTTGGGGTTGTAGATCATCGAGCCGGTGATGTCCATCGGCAGCAGGTCGGGCGTGAACTGCACCCGTTTGCACACCGCCTCGACCGAAAGGGCGAGGGAGCGCGCGAGCATGGTCTTACCGGTGCCCGGCACGTCTTCGAGCAAGACATGCGCATTCGCCAACGCCGCGGTCACCACGAGCCGGATGACGTCGCGTTTGCCCTTGATGACCCGCTCGATGTTGTCGATCAGTCGCTCGCTGTTGGTGTCGGCCATGCCGCCATTGTAGAACGCACCGGCGCGCGGCTCAAGCTCATTGCCACACGCCGCTCTCGTCACGGCTTTGTGATAGCATACCTCGCGCCGGCCCCCATCGGCACGGCGACGATCTGCCCGTTTTGGAGACCCCGAGTGACGACACCCACCTTTCTCGTTTCGACCCTGGGTTGCAAAGTCAACCAGGTCGACGGCGACACCCTGTCACAGTTGCTGCTCGACCACGGATTCGTTCGCCACAAGGGCGACGGTGCGCCGACCGTGTTTCTGCTCAACGGCTGCGCGGTCACCGCGCGCGCCTCGCAGAAAGCGCGCCAGTTGTTGCGCTCCACCCGCCGTCGCTGGCTGTCGACATACATCGTATTGACTGGCTGCGAAGGCACCCGCGCCCTGGGCGATCACCCCACGCCCCCCGGCGAGGTCGGCACCGACCCCGGCACGCCCCTCGCCGACATGATCCTCGCGCCGGCGCGTTGGCGTAACGAGATGCCGCAGCTCTACCGCTTGCTGAGCGAACGCCCACCCACAGCCCGACCCGACGCCACACCGGTCACCGCCCCGGCCGCAGCCGCGCACCCCGACCACGTGCACGAACCGCAGGCCCCCGACCACGACGATCCGGTTGACCCCGCGGCCCCACGCACCCGCGGTTTTCTCAAGGTCCAGGACGGCTGCCGCCACCGCTGCAGCTACTGCATCGTTCCCGATTTGCGCGGTCCCGAGCGCAGCGTCGAACCCGACGCGGTTCTCGCCGAAGCAGCGCGCCAGGTCGCCCTGGGCCGGCGTGAACTGGTGCTCACCGGCGTGCATCTCGGCCGCTATGCAGCCGCCGACGGGTCCGGGTTGGCCCCCCTGCTGCACCGTCTCGATCACCTCGACGGCCTCGAGCGCATTCGCCTGTCGTCGCTCGAGCCGATGGAAGTCGACACCGGGCTGCTCGACTGGTTGCGCCGGTCACCGCGGGCATGCCACCACCTGCACCTGCCGTTGCAGGCGGGCCACGACGAGATCCTGGCGGCGATGCGACGTCCCTACGACACCGCCGAGTATCGCGCCGTCGTCGAGCGGGTACGCAAAGCAATACCCGATATTGCCATCACCACCGACCTCATCGTCGGCTTCCCGGGCGAAGACGAAGCCCGGTTCGCGACCGGCCTGACCTTCGTCGCGACCCTGGGGTTCTCGCGCATCCACCTGTTCCCGTTCTCACCGCGCCCGGGCACACCGGCCGCCGGTTTCGCCTGCCAGGTCGGCAATGGGGTCAAGCGCGAGCGCATGCAACGCGCCGAACAGGTGCGCCGCGCCGCCAGCCGCATCTTTCATGCGCGGTTTCTCGGTCGCCGTGTCGAAGTGCTCATCGAGCGGCGCGACCGCGGCACGGTCACCGGTTTCTCGCGCGAGTATCTGCCCTGCCGCATTGCCGATACCACCGCCTGTCTGCAGACCAATACCACAGTGGCCGTCCACATCACCGAGATCGACGAAGACGAGTGCCGCGCTGCCGTGTTTTCCGGGCACTGACCGCCGGCATCAGCTCACCCTGCGACGCCACGCCCCGCGGACCCGGTCACCACGTCAGGACGCCGGTGCCGCGGTCTCACCGCCCACTTCGTTTTGCAGCCGTGGAATCACGAGGAGCAACCCCGCCAAGACCAGCATGCCGGCCGCATTGATCTGCAATACAGTGGCAATAGAATACATTTCACTCACCACCCCGGTGATCATGCAGGTGAGCGGGATCACCGCAAAACAAACGGTCGAGAGGATCGCAAAGAACCGGCCCTTCATCATGTCGGGAACGTTGATCTGGAAGAGCATCATCGCCAGGGCATTGACATAAGCCACCGAGACCCCTGCCAGCAGAAAGGCGCCAATCAACCATCGCTTGTCGGTCGTCATTGCCATGACCACGAACACACCCGCCATCAATACCATGTTGACGAAGAACGTCGGATAGATACGGCGGAAACGCACGCAAAAACTGAGCACCAGAGCGGTCAACGCCGACCCGAACGCCATGGCCCCCTCGAAGATCGCCACCCACGACACCGTCTCGTTGAGCACGAATTTGACGATCATCGGGATCAACACCAACAACGGAGCCGCAAAAAAGTTGAGCAGCGCAAACGCCCCCAACAAGGCCAAAACCGGCCGGTTCTTGCGCAGATACTCGAGCCCCGCACTCATATCGGTATTGAACCCCGATTCGATCGTGGCCGCGGGGGCGAGATTGGCCTGCAAACGCCAGACCATCAAAAACGAGAACGCGAACGACACCGCGTTAACGACGAATGCTCCCAGAACACCAATGGTCGCAAGCATGATGCTGCCCAGCGCCGCCCCGATGACCCCCGAGATGTTGACGATCGCCGAGTCGGCGGCGGCGGCCTGCGGCAACGTTTCCTCATCGGTCAGGCGCATCAGCGCGCTCCCGGCCGCCGATTCGAACAGCGGCACAAACAGCGCGATGAAGAAACAGAACAGGTACAGCTCGAGCAGACCGAGCTGCTGGTGCACGAGCAGCACACACATCGACACGATGAGCAGACACCGGCAGACATCGGCAACGATCATCGCCGCCCGCTTGTCGGAACGATCGACCAGGGTGCCGATGAACGGCCCAAACAGAACCACAGGCAGGAAGTTCATCGCCATCAGGCCGCCGAGATGAGCCTTCGCGTTTGCCGTCTCGCCGCCCTCGCCCGAAATGACCCACCAACTGAGCGCGATCGTAAAGAACTTATCACCAATGGCCGAGGTCAACTTGCCGAGAAAAAACCAGCGGAAGTCCGGGAACTTCCACAGTGGATGGGTGGTGAGCCAATGTCGCAGACCGCTCATGGCCCGGATCATACCACATGACTCCTGCGTACGCGCGTTGCCTGAGAATCTTTCGCATGCTATGCTCGAACACGGTGGGCGCAAGACGAGAACGTCACTGAGGAGATGGCCATGAGGCATGGTTTCGCAGGTCGGTGGGTGCCGCTGGCACTCTTGGCAGTTCTTCTGGCCACTCCGCTGTGGTTCGCCGGTTGCGGCGGGCCCAGCAAGCTCTCGGCCAAGCGCCTGGCCATCGCCACGGGGGCGAAAGGCGGCACCTATTACCCGGTCGGCGAAGCGCTCTCGAAGTTTCTCGCCGAGAAGTTCCCCGAGGTCAAAGAGATCCAGGTCATTGAAACCGACGGGTCGATCCAGAACATCAAACTGCTCGAAGAAGGCAAGTGCGAACTGGCTCTGGTGCAAAACGACATCGCCCACTACGCGGTGTACGGTGAACGCATGTTCGAGCGCAACCGCCACGACAAACTCGTGGGCATCGCCACGCTGTTTCCGGAGGTCGTCCAGATCATCGCCCGCGCCGACGACAGCATCAAGAGCCTGACCGACCTCACCAACCGCAAGGTCGCGGTCGGCAGCAAAGACAGCGGCACCTACACGAACTCACAACAGATCTTCTCGCTCGTCGAAGTCTGGGACAAACTGAAACTGATCGAGATTCCCGCCGCCGACGCGCCGCGGGCACTCGAGCAGAAACAGATCGATGCCTTCGTCTACACCGCCGGGCTGCCCACCACCAGCATCAAGATCCTGGCCAGCCAGATGGCGATCTCGTTCATCGGCCTGAGCCCCGAACTCACGCAGAAACTGGTCAACAAATACCCGTTCTACTTTCCATCCGAAATTCCGGCAAGCACCTACAACGGCCAGAACAACCCGGTGCAAGCCGTCGAGATCAATGCCTTGCTGATCGCCCGCAAAGATCTGGCCGACGATGACGTCTATCTCATCTCGAAAACGTTGTTCAACGGCGCCCGCGAGATTCGTGCCTTGCACCCGCGTCTGGCCCAGTTCTCGACGCAGTCGCTGCACCGGCAATTGTCGATTCCGGTCGCGGCCGGCAGTCAAAAGGCGCTCGCCGAAATCGAGGCCGCCGCCAAGTAACCCGGAGCCCGCCGCGGTTGCGGCCAGGCCGCGACGGACGAGTACTTTATATTTACACATTTGCCTTTCCTCGATCCGCTGCCAACCCTGGCGGTCGGCAACGCTCGACAAATTCCTCTTCGCGGCCCCCTTCCCGCCTGCCGATAATTGGATTAACATTCGGTGTCGACAGAGCCGTCTTTAACCGGCAACTCGGTCACGACACCCCAGGAGGCAGCATGAGTGGTTTGCAGAAGATCCGGGTCGGCGTGGTGTTTGGCGGTCGGTCGAGTGAGCACGAGGTTTCGCTGATCTCGGCCCAGTCGATCATCAAGGCGCTCGATCACGGCAAATACGAGACGGTGCCGATCGGCATCACCAAGAAAGGCCAGTGGCTGGTGGGCGCCGGTCCCGAAAACTACCTGCCCGACCACACCCAGTCTGCCAAGCGATTGACCAACGCGGGCATGACCGCCGACCCCACCATGAAGGGTCTGCTCGTGCTCGACAGCGCCAAGCAAATGGACCGCGTCAATGTCGACGTCTACTTTCCGATCGTGCACGGCACCTACGGCGAGGACGGCACCCTGCAGGGTCTGTTCGAACTGGCCAATGTGCCCTATGTGGGTTGCGGCGTGCTCGGCAGCGCGGTGGGCATGGACAAAGTCGCCGCCAAACGAATCTTCCGCGATGCGGGCCTGCCGATCGTGCCGTTTGTCGAGATCCTGCGCAGCGCCTGGCGCTCAAAGTCGGTCGACATCTGCCAACAGGTCGAGGCCACGCTCGGCTACCCCTGTTTCGTCAAACCGGTCAACTGTGGCTCGTCGGTCGGCGTCTCCAAGGCTGTCGACCGCGCCGCATTGATCAAGGCCATCGAGACGGCGGTCAAATACGACCGTAAGGTCATGGTCGAGAAGGCCGTCGCGGCCCGCGAGGTCGAGGTATCGGTGCTGGGCAACGATGAGCCGATCGCGTCGATTCCCGGCGAAATCATCCCCTGCAACGACTTTTACGACTACAACGCCAAGTATGTCGACAACAAATCGGAACTGTTGATCCCGGCCAAACTCGACGACGACGGCATCGCCCGGATTCGCGATTACGCGGTGCGCGCCTTCAAAGCGATGGACGGCGCCGGCATGGCCCGCGTTGATTTCTTCGTCGACAAGAACACCGACGAGATCTTCATCAACGAAGTCAACACGATTCCCGGTTTCACCTCGATCAGCATGTATCCGAAGCTGTGGGAGGCGACCGGCATCCCGTATCCGGAACTGATGGACCGGCTGATCAACCTCGCCCTCGAACGGTGGCAGGACCGTCAGGAAACCCTCGCCGCCCTGACCTGACCGCCACCAGCAGCCAACCACGCCGCGGACCCCACGGTTCGCGGCGTGGTTGTTTGTGCGTGCACTGTATTTATTACGTCAATACCACGGCGCCCCGACGCGATAGACACGCACCCCGGGTGCCAGCAGATGGGTCTCGAGACCGCGCAACCTGGCCGGCAACGTTCCCTGCCACCAGGCGGCTGGTCGCAGACCAAGCGATCGCGACCCGACCACAATGAACCGCGGGCGCGCGCTGTTCAGCCACGCATAAACCCGCTGCCAGTAAGGGTCCGGCGCGGCCAGTTCGGCCCGGGTGGCCGCCGGCACCACGCTGTAATCGCAGTTCAGCAGGCGACCGACGGTATTGGCGGTACCGGCCACGGCGATTCGTTTGCCGCGCGCCTGCTGCAGCGCTCGGGCCGCGGTCAATTCGGGCAGTGGGTGGGCATCGGCGAAGGCCGTAACCGCCGGTCCTACCCGCCAGGCGAGCACGGCGACCACCGCGAGCAGGACGAACCCGGGCGCACGCCGGCCACCAAAACGGGCTGCCACTGCAGACAAGGCCAGTCCGGCCCCAATTGCCCAGAACGGCAGCGTCGGCAGAAGGATGCGTGGCCACACATAAAATGTGCATACAATGGCAGCAGCGTAGCCGGGAACAAACAGCCAGACCACCCGTCCCGGCCCGGTGGCGCGACCCCGGCCCAGGCCGATGCCCCAGACGGCAAACCCGGCCAGCAGAGCTCCCGGCCAACCTCCGCCAAAGAACGCCGGCACCGTGGAAACCGCCAGGTTGACCAGACTGCGCCCGGCGTTGGTCACGAGCATCCAGGGTTCCCGCCAACAGGCGGCCCAGAACGTCGCGCGCTCGACGGTCATGAAGTAGTCCCAATCGCCATTGCCAAAGTGAAACAGGGCGAGGTTGCGGTAGTTCTCGTTGTAGAATGGGTCCCCCCAGGCCACGCCATTGGCCACCATTTGCGGCAGCGCGGCGAGAAGGCCGGCCAGGACGGCCACCAACCAGGACCACCGGCGCGACCGTTCGGTCTGCCAGGCCAACCCGGCCCAAACCAACACCACCAACACCGCCGGATACCGCAGCGACCAGGCCGCTCCCAGGGACAACCCTGCCACCCCGGCCCGCAGAACCCCGGGCCGCTCGGCCAGGCGCCACGCCGCCCACAATGCCAGCAAGTTCAGCGCGAGAAACGGCCCGTCGGACGCCACCCGCACCGCCGCCATCAACCAATCGACGCTCAACCCCACGACCATGACGGCGAAGAGGGCCACCCGAGGCCCGGCCAGGCGCACCCCGAGCAACCACGTCAACAGCAGCGACAAAGCTGCACCCGCGACCGAAACCATCTGCCCACCCGAGAAACTGTCGCCGTGTCGCCCGGCGATCAGCGCACCCAGCGCCGGATAGAGCAGAGGCCGGTACGGGTCGCGCGGCAGGGTCCCCAGACGAAAATCAGTGATGCGCGATACATACCCGTCGATCTCGGCGTTCGACGGATCGTAGTCGCCGACCACATGCACGAAGACGGCAAAACAGTAAACATACAGTGTAAATATGAGTATGATGCCCAGCGCCGCCCCACTCTGACCCCAGGTCGGCGCCGGGTCGGCTTCATCCCGGGTCTGGCCCGTGCACGCCGGGCGTGGGGTCACGGCGTCGCCGTTCGCAGTCAGGGCCGCTCGCTCGACAACAGCGGGGTCGCCGGCACACCATCGCTGTGCTGACCGATCGACCTCAGGTATTCGCCTTCACCCAGTGCGGCAATCCGCGCCTTGCCGTCACCGAACGCCGCGTCGAGCAGACCGTCGGCGATCTTCCAATAACCGTAGTACTCGAGGGCGTCGCGGTCGGCCCCGCGCAGGATGCGGGCAAAGAAGCGGTCCGGATGCAACTGCACGTACTCGTAGCGCCGCCGGTCGATGTCGCGTTCGCCCTCGCGCCGGATCGGCGAGCAGAGGGCCTGGTGATCGGCCATCAAACCCGGCTTGCCCCGATTGTCGGTGCGCAGGGTGATGAACACCTTGTCGTCGCTGCGCAGTGAACTCGCCCGGTAATAAAGGTCACGCGCCGTTTCCCACTCGGCCTTGCGGTCGTCCTCGCCGACGACGACGGCCAGCACCGTGCCCAACGGGATCGTATCGTGGCGCGCCAACGGCAGACCGGCGTTCGCCGACCCTGCACCCAGACTCGGATTGGCCAGAAGCAATGCCCGTGGTTGCGGCAGACCGTAGGGCGTCGCCAGCACCGCCAGATTCGCCGCCAGCGTGGCCCCGCATCCATGACCGAACACCGCCAACCGCCTGGGGTCAGGGGCCACGTGGTGCGGAGACTTCAATACTTTGTATGCATGCAGCAGCGACCGCGCCACGTTGTCGAGCCAACGCGACATCGGATCGCCGGTGCCCTGGTAACACGGGAAGATCACGATATCGCCGCGCTGGACCAGGTGCTCGATCCAGCCCAAATAGTAATACGGATGGCCGTAAAACGCCGAATGCAGCAAGACGATGACGCGGGTCATGCCCGGCTCGGGTCGCAACGGTTCGAACAGGAAGAACTTGTCTTCACCGACGCCGACCTCGGTCTGGCGAATGCCGCGATGCTCGACCCACGCCCCACCCGGACCCACCGGCGGCTGTTGCGGTGCCAACGGAATCTCGCGGGCCCAGGCCGGCATGACCGCAAGCACGACGAGCACGAGGACCACCCCGAACAGGCCGCGCCGGGCCGGAGCGAGGCCACCGACCTGCCGTGCCGAACCGCTCACTTGGGGTCGAGACGCAGCATGTTGGCAATCGCCTGCTGCCGCTGGTCGATCGTCTTGCGGTCGATCTTGCGGTAGGAGTCGATCGAGAAGTTCTCGCAGGTGATCGAGCCGGTGGCCGAACCGTAGGTCATCGCCCGGCGGAACCCGGCTTCGCTGACATCGTCAGACTCGGCCACACAACCCATGAAACCCGCGCCGAACGAATCGCCGGCCCCGGTCGGATCGACGATATGGTCGAGCGGGAACGCCGGCACCATGAACGACCCCTGCGACGTCACCGTCAAAGCCCCCAACTCGCCCAGCTTCACGACCAGGCGCTTCGGCCCCAGCGTCAACAGCTTGCGATAGGCCGGCACCAGTTTGGTCTCACCCGCCAACTGCAACGCCTCCTGCTTGTTCACGAACAACACATCGACCTTCTTGATCGCCGCCAGCAACGCCTCGCGGAAACCACCGATCCAGAAGTTCATCGTGTCGAGCGCGATCAGTTTCGGCTTCTTGACCTGCTCGATCACTTTCAGTTGCAGGGCCGGGTGGATGTTGGCCAGGAACAGATACGGCACATCGACATACGCCGGCGGCAACTTCGGATCGAACGATTCGAACACGTTCAGCTCGGTGGCGTGGGTCGTGGCGTCACCGAAATCCTGGCCGTACGAGCCCGACCAGAAGAAGGTCTTGCCGTTGACCTGGGTGAACCCGTCGAGGTCGACTTTGCGCGACTTCAACCAGTCGATATCGGCCTGGGCGAAATCAGTGCCGGCCACGCCGACCAACCCGACCTGGGTGAAGAAACTCGACACCGTCGAAAAATAGACGGCCGCACCGCCCAACGCGCGTTCACGCTTGTCGGCCGGAGTCGCCACCGCATCGTATGCCACCGAACCCACCACGACCATCTTGACGCTCATCGAGTATTCCCCTTGCGTTGAATTTCAATACAATGTATTTCGTTGCCTTCGCTCGCGCGCCGACCGGGTTCACGACCGCCGGCTCGCCGCCGCGCCTGCTTCGAGGTTATCAGGATCGCCGGCACCGTGCAACGCCGCTGCGGTGGTGATCTCGCCGAACCGACCGGCCAGGGCCCGCGCCGCCAGCAACCACAACAGCACCACGGCCAACGCCGGGAGCACCGGCCACCAGTGCGGCCCCACGGAACTGTGCGCCACGAGGTTTCCGCCAACGAGCAGCAACGACGCCAGACCATCGCCGGTGCGAAACACAACGGTGTCGATCAACCCCTTCGCCCGATACTTCGCATCGCGGTCGAGCGGCGTGAAGAACACCTCGCGCACCGCCCGCCCGG
>CAZADH010000151.1:0-14116 GCA_964483805.1 uncultured bacterium | reverse complement strand
TGGTGTCTCTGTCGGCGCGGGCCGGTCACGCGTGCTCATGGTCGATGCCCCCGAGGTTGCGAACGAAGGGGGGCTCGGGCGGGTCAACATCGTCAGCCCGCACGATGGTGACCATATCGTGGTGGCGCCGGGCATGCCCAATCGTGTGATCCTGCGCGCGGTGCCCGACCGCGATCTGTCGGAAATCATGTGGCTCATCGACGGCGTCGAACTGGCCCGCACCCCGCCACCGTATCAGGTGATCTGGGAACCGACCCCGGGCCGCCACCGCATCACCGCGCTGGGGCCGGCCCAGGAAGCCGAGGAGATCGCGATCACCGTGGAGTGAGGGGTGCCGCCTGGGCGGCGCATCTGCTATACTCTGGCACACCCTGACTCGAGGAGAAGCGGATGCAATCGCGGCAAACCACGCGGGCCACCGGCTCGACCGTTCCCTGGATACTCGTCGCCATCATCGTCAGTGCCCTGGGTTTCTTCGTCTTCGGCGGTTGGCAACAACCCAATCTGAGCGACGGCTTCGATCATCTGCAGCGCGGGCGCTATGCCGAAGCCATGAAAGAGTTTGCGCCACTGGCCGAGCGGGGCCATGTCGATGCGCAGTTGGGCATGGCCCGCATCTATGGCGAGGGGCTTGGGGTGGCTACCGATGCGGCGACGGCTTTGCGTTGGTACACCCGGGCGGCCGAAAAGGAACACCCGCAGGCAAGCATCAACGTCGGCACCATGTTGCAGCACGGCGTGGGGTGCGCGAGCGACCCGGCCAAAGCGTTGACCTGGTTTCGCCGGGCCGTCGACAGGAGCAACGGCGTGGCCGAATACCACCTTGGGGTCGCGTTCGACGAGGGCTTCGGAACGGCCGCGAACGCGAGTGAAGCGGTGTCGTGGTACCGGCGCGCCATCGAACAAGGACACGCAATGGCGCATGTTCGGTTGGCCATCGTGCTTGCCGAGGGGCGGGACGGTATCCCCGCCGACCGGGCCGAGGCGTTGCGCCTGGTGCGGGTCGCGGCCGAGCGCGGGGTGCCGGAGGGTCAATATCTGCTGGCGGAGCAACTCCGCGTCGGCGTCGACATCGCCACCGACACTGTCGCGGCGGTCGATTGGTTTGGTCGCGCCAGTGCCCAGGGGTATCCGGCAGCGCAATGTCAGTTGGCGTTGCTGCAACTGGAAGGGGTCGGTTGCGCCACCAACACCGCTTCGGCGGCGAGTTGGCTCAAATCGGCGGCCGACCAGGGTTTCGTCGAGGCCGCGTATCATCTGGCCCGTCTCTATCGGGAAGGCGTCGGGGTGGCGAAAGACCCGGCGATTGCGCTGGTCCTCTATCAACGGGCGGCCGGGGCCGGGTGGACGGCGGCCATGGCCGATGTAGGCACAATGTATGACACCGGTCTCGGTACCGCCGCTGATGCCCTGCAGGCTTGCCGCTGGTACGAACGGGCGGCGTCGGCCGGTTCCGTCGTCGGCGTGTTCAACCTCGGCAACATGCATTTCGCCGGGCGTGGTGTCGCCACCGACCCGGTGCGCGCCGTGGCCCTGTTTCGCTATGCGGCGGCGCGCGGGCTCATGGCGGCGTATTCGAATCTCGGTTATTGCTATGCGTACGGCGTCGGCGTTGCAACCGACGTTGTCGAAGGTGGCGCCCATCTGGCACTGGCGGCTGGTCATGGCGTCGAAGAGGCCCGCAACGCACTGGCCCGCTTGCACGACCGGTTGTCTGAAGACGAGTGCGCCCGCATCGAACAACGGGTGGCGGCACTGGCATCGGCAGCAGGCATTATTCCCGGCGAAACGTCGGCGCGGTAGTATGTAATACGTTATATTGATTGTCCGGCCGGCAGGGTGCTGCCGCCGCGCCGAATGACGACGCCCCCGGTCTGTTGACCGGGGGCGTCTGTCGTGGGGTTTGAAACGATGCCGGTCAGAGACCGGACTGCATCTTGGTCATGACCTTGTCGTTGAGCACCACGATAGAGATCGTTTTGCCGTTGCTCTGCCACTCGTAACTGCCGCCCGACACCGATAGGGCACCGATGTTGGCGCCGCCGCTGCCCTTGGCCGCGCCCTTGCCGAGAATCTCTTCGACCTGGGCGAGAGACATGCCGGTCTGGATCTTGTCGTAGTTCTCTTTCGTCACTCGTTCCCCGCAACCTGACAACATGATGGTGACGACAAACGCTGCCAGCATCAGGGCGGTGACGACCTCGTTCCGGGGCTGCATGGGACGACGGTGGTGAAAGTGGGGGGATGCGGTGGGTCGCATGGTCGTGCCTCCGGTTCGCTCAGGCTGCCTTGCGCGAGCGCTCGTAGGCGGTCGGCAGCGACGACTGCAGGCGCTCGCAGTTGCGGGTCAGCGCTTCGATGGCCTGCGGATCGCCGATGCGGGCCAGCGATTCGCCAGCGGCGATCGAGACCTCTTCGCGCGGGTCGTCGAGGGCGTCGATCAGGGCCGCCACCACTTGCGAGCCGCGTTTCTCACCCAGTTGCATGGCTGAGATGCGGCGGACTTTCCAGTCGGGGCTCTTGAGACCACGCAGGTAGCGTCCGGTCTGGTCGAGCGGGGTGATGGTGCCGAATCCCGGAACGGCGCGCAGGGCAGGGGTCTTGGTCGGTGGTTTCGCGTCGACCGACGGCCGTTTCCACCAGTCCCACAGTGCGCCCAGGCCTTTTTCGACAGTGAACCAGCCCACAAAATAGATCAGCGTCAGGGCCAGGATCTTCAGTTCGAGTGCCATCATGGTCGAGTGCCTCCGTCGGTATTTTTTCGTCTGCACAGACCATCGGCAGTTTGCCTGGGTTCGTCCAGCGATGTCTGCCGGCGTTGCTTGTTGGATTTGCCATCGACTCGACGTCTGACCCCTGACATGGTATGTACCCCCACGGCGAATCCCTGCGTGACCGAGGTCGGTCGACCGCCGCGCGCAAGGGAGAGAGTCTGGGGCGCTTGGCGCTTCCAAATCGACGAGGAGGCAGGCAGATGAAACAATGGGTGCGGGTTGTGATGACGGTTTGTTGCGCGGTTGTGTTGATGGCGGGAGCGGCGATGGCCGACCCGGCCGCGGTGCGCTCGAGTCTCGCAGGCAAGAGTATCAGCAGTGGTGACGACGCGATTACCGCGTTGGCCGATGCTGTGAAGACACTCGAAAATGCCGGTGGCATCAAATGGGTGGCGACCGACTCCGTGATCGACGCCATGGCGAAAGACCTCTGTCACAAGGCTCACAAGGCGACGACCGCATGTACCACCTGCAAAACTGACGCAAAAGACCAGTTCACTTCAAACAAGTGTCGCGGTTTCACCGACCACACCGACACCGTGTACATGGTTGAGAAGATTGCGGCCAAGAGCGATGGGATCCACGAGCTGGTGCACATTTGCTCGGGCCCGGGCGGAATCTGCGCGATCCAGACCGCCAACAATGCGCTCAACGAAGGGGTGACCCAGTATTTCACGATGAAGGTCTGTGAGAAACGCAAGGAAGCGTGCGCTGCCGCGTACCCCGAATGGGTCGAGTTCGTGACCAAACTGGCGGCAACGATTGGCAACGATGCCCTGTTCAAGTGGTATGTGAAGGGCGATGCGAAAGATGCGATGAAGAAGATGGCTGAAACCTACCTGGGTTACTTGAAAACCGGAACGCTGAGCGACGGCAAGACGAAGACGGTGTACAGCGAGAAACAGGTCAAGACCGAGCAGGACGCCGAGAAGCTGATTCTCGAACAGATTGCCAAGGGCGACGATGCGAATGCCCGCAAATGGCTGACGCTGCGGGTGACCAAGCCGTAGTCCGCAATCGATGCCGGCGCCGGGTCGGCGCCAGACATCCCGACAATAACGACAACCCCGGGGCTGCGGTCGCAGACCCCGGGGTTGTTTTTTTCGGACCCGCCCGCACACGAGGTGCAAACGACCCGCGGGCCCGCTTTGCGGCAGCGAGCCTCGCGTCGCCTCTACCGGGTCCGGTCGCGCGTCTTGTTGAGCAGTTCGAGCGCGCGGGCGTTGCCGGGAAACTTCTCGAGGATCTGCAAACACTGCGATTCGCACGAGGAGTAATTGGCGGCGAAGTAGAACGCCTCGGCCAGGGCCAGGCGCACGGCCACCTTGTCGGGATGCTGCTGTACCATGCGCGTCAGTTGGTCGATGCTGCCCCCCTCGTCGGCGATGAATACGCCTGCCTTTACGCTCATCAAGGCGCTGTCGGCGTCGTCGCTCTTCAGCGCGACGGCGCGGTCGAAGGCGTCCCGGGCTTCTTTGTATTCCTGAACCGAATAGGCTTTGCGCCCGAGTCGGACCCACGCTTCGTGGCAGGTGGGGTCCTTCCAGGTCGCCTGGTGCATCAGGTCGAAGCCGTCTTTGTCGTTGCCTGCGAAGAACTTGCTTTCAGCCTGATCGAGCAGGGCCTTGACCTCGGCGCGCATGGGTTGTATTGATGATGTATTGACTTCCGGACGCGTCGTGGTCGTCGTTGCGGCGGGGACCACATCGGTCGGTGTGCCGGTTCCTGCCGCCGGGCTCGCGGGGTCGGGTGCAGGTGTTGGCGCACCGGGCGCATCTTTGCCGGGGAGGCCGGGTGCGCCGTCCATTTGTTCACGAATCTCGGCGCTCAGTGCGAGTGCCTCGGGGTCTCTCGCATCACCGAGCACCCTCAGCGCGCGCTGGAGCAGTTGCGTGCGCGCGGCCTGCGTTGCCGGGCTGGTCATGGCCCCGGCCCTGGCGACCAGGTTTCTGGCCATGGAAATCGCCGTGAGCGACTTCCCGGTTGTCGGTCGCTCCGACGGATCCGTGTCGACCGGAATCGATCCGGGTTCCGCCGCCTCGAAGACCTCTGTCGGTCCGGTGTCGGGCGGCGGCGTAGTGACGGTTTCGGTCGCCAGCGTTGCCGTGGCGGCGGGAGATGCATCGGGGAAGCTCAGCAGCTCGGTGGCCACGGTGACGGCAATCAGGCGCTTATTGTCGACGCGCGGCGAGGTGACGACAACCCGGGCTCCCAGTGTGCCACTGCGTTGTTGATCGAGCACGAGCCCCTTGGTGGCCCGGCTCGCATCGACGCGTGTCTTGGGAAAGAGCAACAATGCCCGCGGTTGTTTGTCGACGAACACCGTCACCTTGGCGCCCAGTTCCTGCAAAACCGGGGTGGCATCGCCGCTCCAGGTTTCCTGCAGCTCGACGCGGTAGCTGACCCACTTGCCGTCGACCAAGACGGGCTTCTTGCCCAGCGGTTCATACTGCGTCGGGTGCGGGTCGAAGGCGATCTCATATTCGTGGCGGTGCAGGACCGTGGCATTGTCGGTGGCATCAACCGGCTTGGCGGCAGGCGTCATGGTGGCAGTCTTGTTTTCCGGTTTCTTGGCCTTGGCCGAAACCGGCGCGGCAACCAACAACAACGGAATCAACAGTGTCGATAACGGGCGACGCATGAGAACCTCCTGGTGGATATCAATCGAGGCAATGTGGCTGCATCATACCACGGGGCGTTTGCACCGCCCGAAACTGCGTTTCGGGCCGCCGTCCGTGGCAGCAAACGCCCACTTCGCGCATCGTGCGCTCGGGTCGTTTGCACCGCCCGAAACTGCGTTTCGGGCCGCCCCGCCTTCTTCATCACTCGACGGCGCGGCAAAGAGTCAATACGTTGTATGTCTCTGGTCGGCGTGCCGGCAAACCCCACGGTTCCCGGCGGCGCCAGATGCGCATG
The DNA here is from genome assembly GCA_964483805.1 of uncultured bacterium. Taxonomy (GTDB): domain Bacteria; phylum Muiribacteriota; class Ozemobacteria; order Ozemobacterales; family Ozemobacteraceae; genus CAZADH01. Next base: position 8,426 of record CAZADH010000151.1, on the reverse strand, counting down.
GCGGTCAGATCGAACGATGCCGCGAACACGCCGGCGGCGTCGGTCGGTGCCCGCACCAGCCACGGGTCGAGCGTCTGGCCGTCTGGCGAAAAGACGATCGGGCTGCAGGCCACCGAGGTGCCGGTCTCGGTGGGTGGTGCATAGTTGGCCACGGTGATGCCGACCGCGTTCTCGAAGGCCCGGGTGCGGATCTGGCCGAGGCGGTTCTCCTCGAGCTCGCAGGCATTGGGAACCAGGATCAGTTCGGCGCCCCCAACCGTCAGGGCCCGGGCCGCCTCGGGAAACTCGCGGTCGAAGCAGATCATGACACCAACCCGGACCGGCCCGGCCGCGGTGTCCAGTTCGGTGACCGGGAACGTGTCGCCGGCAGCGCACCATGCTTCGAGCGAAAACGAACACAGGTGGACCTTGGCGTAGGTCAGCACGCGCCGGCCACGCCGGTCAAACAAAACGGCGGTGTTGCGCGGTGCCCCGTGGGGTCTTCGCTCGAGAAAGGTGGCGAGAATCGCCATGTCGAGTTCTGCGGCCAGCCGGCCGTGGGCTTCGACCCACGGCGCGTCGGCCCCGATGGCGCGATCCTGCCACGCCTGGGCGGCGGCGGTGTGGCGCGGATCCCGCGGATCGAAACCGGGGGCGCTGACTTCGGCCGAGAACGGGGTGTAGCCGATGTTCCACAGTTCGGGAAAAACCGCGACGTCGGCACCCTGCGTTTTGGCTTCCCGACAGGCGGCGAGACCGATCGCCAATGCGCGGTCCTGGTCGAAGCCGCAGGAAGACAACTGCAGGAGGGCAACACGGATCACCGAGTTCTCGGGTGTCACCGCTGGTCGCCCGCCCGCATTTGTCGTGGTAACGCGGAGGTTACGCGTAACATCTCAGTTAGCGGGGGCACGCGCCCCCGCTCGGCTCGCGGCACAGGTCCGCGAGCCTCACACCCCGCGGTCGGCCGCGTTGCGGCCTCCGGGCGAAACGCGTCGGCGCCACTCGTAACTGAGACCTTACGGTTACGCTTCCTGCTTTTTCTGTTCTTTCGCCCACGAGTCGCGCAGCGACACCGTGCGATTGAACACCAGGTGCCCGGGTTTGCTGTCTTGATCGAGCGTGAAGTAGCCCGTGCGTTCGAACTGGACCCGCGTGCCGATCTCGGCCTTTGCCAACCCCGGCTCCACCAGGCAGTTGGGCAGCACCTCGAGCGACTTCGGGTTCAAGGTCGTGGTGAAATCGGCGCCGTCTTCTTCATCGCCGGGGACCGGTTTCAACAAGAGATGTTCGTAGAGGCGCACTTCGGCGGGAACCGCGTGCTGCGCCGAGACCCAGTGCGCCGTGCCCTTGACCTTGCGGCCGTCTTTCGACGTGCCGCCGCGGGTCTCGGGATCGTAGGTGCACTCGAGTTCGACGATCTCGCCGGCTGCATTTTTGATGACTTTTTGACAGGTAATGTAATACGCGAACTTCAGCCGCATCTCTTTGCCCGGCGACAGGCGGTAGTAACCCTTGGGCGGCACTTCTTTGAAGTCGTCGTGCTCGATGTAGACGACGCGCGAGAACGGGATCTTGCGCGTGCCGGCACTCGCGTCTTCGGGATTGTTGATCGCTTCGAGTTCTTCGGTCTGACCCTCGGGATAGTTCGTGATCGTGACCTTCAACGGCCGCAAGACAGCCATCACCCGCGGCGCGTTCTTGTTGAGTTCTTCACGCACGCAGTGCTCGAGCAAAGCGTAGTCGACGACGCTGTTGGCCTTGGCCACGCCGATGCGCTCGCAGAAGTCGCGAATGGCGGCGGGCGGATAGCCACGGCGGCGCAGGCCGGCGATGGTGGGCATGCGCGGGTCGTCCCAGCCGGCGACCAGTTTCTTGTTGACGAGCAGCAACAGCTTGCGCTTGCTCATGACCGCGTAGGTCAGGTTCAGGCGCGCGAATTCGATCTGCTGGGGAGCGTAGATGCCCAGTTCTTTGATGTACCAATCGTAGAGCGGGCGGTGGTCTTCGAATTCGAGCGTGCAGATCGAGTGGGTGATCTTCTCGATCGAATCAGACTGACCGTGGGCGAAATCATACATGGGATAGATGCACCACTTGTCGCCCTGGCGATGATGATGGGTCTTCATGATGCGATACAGGACAGGATCGCGGAAGTTGAGATTCGGGTGGGCCATGTCGATCTTGGCGCGCAGCGTGCGCGACCCGTCGGCAAACTCGCCCTTCTTCATGCGCTCGAACAGGTCGAGATTTTCTTCGATCGATCGATTGCGGTTGGGGCTCTCTTTGCCGGGTTTGGTCAGCGTGCCGCGATGCTCGCGCACCTGATCGCCGGTCAGATCGCAGACGTAGGCCTTGCCCTTCTTGATGAGCGCCACGGCCCACTCGTAGATCTGCTGAAAGTAATCGGACGCGTAGTACTCGTGTTCGCCCCAATCGAAGCCGAGCCAGCGCACGTCGCGCTTGATCGCGTCGATGTACTCCTGCTCTTCCTTGCTGGGATTGGTGTCGTCGAAGCGCAGGTGGCATTTGCCGTTGAACTCTTTGGCCAGACCAAAGTTCAGGCAGATCGACTTGGCATGGCCGATGTGCAGGTAGCCGTTCGGCTCGGGCGGAAACCGCGTGCAGACGCGGCCGTCATACTTGTTGGTGCGAATGTCCTCGGCAACGATGTCGCGAATGAAATTCGACGGGGCGGTGGTGGGATTGGTTTCGGGAGTGGTCATGATGCCGGACTTCCTTCCGTCACTGGATTAGTGAATCGCCTATTTCTACTCGGATGACGAAGCCGTGTCAAAGGGTTGCCTTTTTCTGCGGGTGGGGGATAATGCTGAGTAGACGATGAGTCACGAACGTGGCAGTGCCGGCAGTGGTGGACGGGGGTGGGCTGACAGCTCGGTGGTTCGGAGCGTGTTGGCGGTTTTGCTGTTCGGTTTGCCCATGGTTCTGGTCATGAGCGGGCGGACGTTGCTCGCTCCCAACGCCACGGACCACCAGCGTGTGGCCGCCGAGCGGCAACTCGACACCGCAATCAGCGCGATCGAAGCGGACAGCGATCCGATCGCCTTCTACACCCGCTACCTGCGATGTCTCGAACGGCGGGCCAACGCGGCCCCCAATTACCTCGCGTTCTGGCGGAATTTCCGCGAGGTTCTCGGCAGGCGGTTCGGCGAGCAGGTGAAGGTCGTCGTTCTCGACGGCACCGGTAGCCCGGTTGCGGGACTCGTTGACCGTCCGGTCTCCCGTCAGTTGGCCCAGAAATTCTTTGGTGGCTACCGCGATTTCCTCGAACAGCGGCGCCCGTTGAGCACGTTGTTGCAGTCGTTTATGCGCGCATTCCTCGGATCTCACGTCAACACCGAGCGGGCGAACCACAGCGAACTGTTTGTGTATTCATTGTTTCCGATCGACGAGTACGTCTACTTCTCGCGGCCCACAGACAAGGGAATGTTCTTTGTTTTCTTGACCCCGAAGAACCCGCTGCTGCAAGAAGCGCTGATCGACCAACTGCACCTGTTCTCGCGCAACGTGCGCGATGACGTGCGCGTGACCCTGGTCAAAAGAGGAGCTTCGGCCCGCGCGGTGACCGCCGCCCTCGGACTGCCGCCCGAGGTCGCCAATGTCTGGTGGCAGGCGCTCCACGGCGCGCCCGGGTCGAGTGTGTGGCTCGGCGACACCCTGGTGATGCGACGGGCGTTGTCGCCGTCGTATTGGTTGGTCGGCAGTCGGAAGATGCGCCGCCTCGAGCACCTGACCGATGATGGGGAGTTGGACGGGGTCGGTCGGGTGTGTATTGCTGTTGTATTGTTTGTTCTTCTGGCCGGTCTCGTCGCCCGCCGGGGTCGGCGGGTGTCGGTGCGGGCGCGACTGCTGCTCGGCTTTGTCTACGTGGCCGGGGTCCCGCTGCTGGTGCTGGCGGTTTCGGCGCAGCAGTTTCTCGGCGAACGGGCGCGGGTTCTCGAACGTGCCGCTCACGATCGGGCCGAACGTGCCATCCTCAGGTTCGATGCCGGCTTCGCCAGTTTCTGGACGGGCATCGCCCAACGGGTCAGTCGGCACATGGTGTCGGGCGACCAGCCGCTCTCCGACGGTTTCGCCGACTTCGTGCGGCGGTTTGCGGCGGTGCAGGCCGATTACGGATTTCAATACTGTCGGATCATCGACCTTTACGGTGACACGGTGTTTTCGTTTGAAACCCCTGAGTTTCCGGTGGTTACCGACGACCATTTCCGCATGCCACTCAGATACGTGCGGGCCGTGCTGGCCCTGGCCAATCGTGGCGCTTTCGCGACGGCGGGTGCCGATCCGGGACGTCGCATCGTCCAGGTCGATTCGTTGCTGCAGGCGACCAAGATGCAGATCGACATCGAGTCATCGCTCCAGTCCCGCGTGGGTCGCCACTGGTATCACCTCGCGCAATTGCCGCTGGGCAACGCTGCCAATCGCTTGACGCACGTCGGTCTGCTCGCCTGGAGCCACGATCACTTGATGCGGCAATACGTGCAACACGGCCTGGCGACCTTCACCCGCGATCTGAGGCCCGGGGACGCCATCCTCTGGGATCTGGACAATGCCGACGTCTTTTTTCCTGCGGGCTCGCGGTTCCGGCGGACCCTGCATCCGCTGTTGGCGCGGGTAGTCAGCAGTCGCCACAGTTTTCGCGATGTCGCCTGCCTGGGCGACGAGGCGTATCTGCTCACCGGTCTGCGGGTTACCAAACTCGACCGTTGCGCGATGATCGTCTTGACGCCACGGCGGGCGATCCAGGCTCAACTGACCCAGATCCGCGCGGCATTCACCGTCGGTGCGGTCGCCATCGTCGGCATCTGTCTATTGATCGGCACGTTCCTGTCGCGGTTGTTTCTCGTGCCGTTGGCCCAGCTCGAGGCGGGGGTGCAGTCGCTGGCGCGGCGCGATTTTTCGGCACCGATACCGGTCGACTCGGCCAACGAACTCGGCTTGCTGGCCGCATCCTTCAACGAAGCGCTCGCCGATCTGCGCGATCTGGAAGTGGCCCGGACCACCCAGGAGTGTCTGTTTCCGCAAACCCCACTGCGGGTGGGCGGGTGGCAGGTGTATGGCTCGTGTATTGCTGCGGCCCAGGTGGGGGGTGACTTCTTCGACTATGCGGCGCTCGATGACCGCCGGGTGATGCTGGCGATCGGCGACGTGTCGGGGCACGGGGTGGGCGCGGCGCTGGTGGTGGCGATGGCCAAGGCGATCATCAGCCATCCCGCGACCCGGGGCGATCCGCGCGCGACGCTGACCGCTCTCAATACCGTTCTTTTGGCGGTGCTACGGCGGCGCAAGATGATGAGTTGTCTGTTCGCGGTGCTCGATGTCGAAGAAGACACGCTCGTGCTGGCCAATGCCGGGCACATGTACCCGGTCCAGGTGGGTCACGGGCGCGCCGCCTTCATGACCGCGGTGGGCCTGCCGCTGGGCAGTGTTCGCAACTGGCGTCCGGCTTTGCGCGGCCCCGATCGGCTGAGCGATGAGGTGGTGGTGTTTTTCACCGATGGCCTGGTCGAGGCGCAATGCCGCCGCGATGGGGCGCCGATCGGTTACGATCGGCTCCTGCAGGCACTGCCGGGGCTGCTCGGTCCGACGGCGGTGGCCACCGAATCGGCAATCCGGGCCTGGCACCGCGATCTGGCCGGCGCAGATCTGCCGGCCGACGACATCTCGCTTTTGGTCGCTCAACGGGTTGCTGCCGAGGTGAACCCATGAAACCTGGACGGGGTGGTGTCGGTTGGCAGGCCGCGGGGTTCCTGGCGGTGGTGATGACGCTACTGGCGGTGCCACTCATGCTGGTGGTGATTGGCATCAACGAGAGTTTGGTCCGCGAGCATGCGGCCACGCGGGCGGTGGCGACGCTCGAGATCAACACGCGCATGACCACATTGCACTCGGCGCACGTGGTTCGGGATGTTCTCGATCTGTTCACCGACGATCTGTTCGTGAAGCTCGCTGGCCATCGACGCGACCTCGAGATGTGGACCGCCGAGTTGCAGACGACGAAGGCCGCGATGCAGGGTATGTTGGAATATGCCCTGTTTGATGGCCGAGGCCGTCTGGTCGCTGCGGCCTCCGATCTCCCCGAATACCATGCGCAACTGGCCAGTTTCGGCGTCGATCTGCAGAACTTCGTGGCGCGTGGCGATCCATCGGTCAATGGGCGGATCAATGAATACAAAGTATTTCTTGGCCCCATGGCCCTGCCTTTCTTCGGCGGCGCTTCGTTGCCACGTCAGCGGCTCAGTTCGGTGGTGCACAAGCGGGCTTACGTCAACATTTCGTCACTGCGGCCGGGGCGGCCCTGGGTCATCGTCTGGATCTCACTGCCAAAGGCGGCGCGCGACGCTGTCTTCGACCTGGCGTGCCGGTTCCCCCTGCCTGTCGATGGGCCACGTACCGTGGTTGACCTGAGTACGCCCAGCGAAACATGGGGCCAGGCGATGGGCCGGTTGGCTGGGGATGTGCCGATGGTGGTGGCCCGGCTGGCGCAACAGGATGAACCGATCCTGGCCTGGGCCGGGCACCTGTGGGCCCGCGCGTGGGTGACACCACGAAAGATGTTCCTGGTGGCGTTTCCCGATCGCGCCGAGGCCACCTATCACCGGCGTTGGCAGAAGAGCGCACGCTGGCTTCTCGTCCTGGTGGTCGCCGTTGTCGGCGTCGCTTTTGTGCTCTGGACGCGGTTTCCTGCCGGGCAGTCGCTCCGTGTTGGGCTGATCGCCCTGTTCTTCTACTCCTCGGCAGTCCCGGTGCTGGTGCTGGTCCTTGCTGCTCAGGGCTGGTTGGTCGAGCGGCAGGGATTGCAAGAGGAGAGCGTTTTTCGCCGCCAGAGTGATGCGTTGCGTCAGTTCGAGAACTGCCTCGTCGACTACAAAGCGGCGATCGAAGCGCGGGTTCTGCAGATTCGCGACCGGCGCCTGAAGGGACGCGATGTCGGACCCGGCGACGCCATTGCGGTTGCCCGCGAGGTCGCGCGCCTGGGGCCGCCCGATCTCTGTGCCGCCTTCGACGAACGGGGTCGGTGTCTTCATCAGCAAGCCAAGACCGGACGCACGCAATTCGTTACCGTCCTGCCGTTCATCGGTGCGGAAATCGGGCAGCGGTTTGCCGTGCTCAACCATCGCCCGATGTCAATGCAGGAAACGACCCGCTACCAGACCTTGAAAGCCGCGGCCGAGTCGTCGGGAGCCAACCTCGACGAGATCGCCGCCATGTTGCAGGGTGGGCGAGGGGCCATGACCAGCGGCAGTTTTGCCGGTGGTCAGTTCAACGTCATGAACGTGATATTGCACGACCGGAGCGGCAAAGCCAGATTCGTGGTTCTAGCGGTATGGGGCGATCACCTGGCCAATCGTTTCGGCCTGAGCCAGGCGGCATCGTTTGCTCGGCGGTATCCAGGGGTGACGATGGCCTGGGGCGCTCAGAAACCGGAGCGCCTTGGGCGGGATGCGTGGCTTGCCGATCGCCTCGAAGAAATCCGCTTGCGTGTGCTGGAAGGGGCGCCGCCGATCACTTTGCGGGTGTCGCAGGGTGAGCGAACCGTGTTGGTTACGGGTATTGACTTTTGCAATACGCGGTATCCCCTGTATGCATGGTCAGACGACGATGACATCCGTCGCGAGCACCGGGTGGTTGTCGTTCGCCTCGCCGTCATCGTTCTATTTCTGCTCGGCCTCGGTGGGGGTGTCGGTGCGTATCTGGCCAATGGGTTGTTCCCGCCAATCGCGGCGCTCGGGCGTGGTGTGGCCAGTCTGCGCCGGCGTGACTTTTCCCTGTGCCTGCCGGTGACCACCGATGATGAGCTGGGACGCCTGACCGCGGCCTTCAACCGGTTGCTCGCCGGCATGGCCGATCTCGAGGTCGCCCGCGAGGTGCAGACCACGTTTTTTCCGGGTGCCGAACTCGCTGACGGTGACTGGGAGATCTTTGGCACCTCACAAACCGCCAGCCAGGTCGGTGGCGACTATTTCGATTACATTGTATTGCCCGATGGCCGCTGGTTGATCGTGGTCGGTGACGTCACCGGGCACGGGGTGCCGGCGGCCCTCGTTGTCGCCATGGCCAAGGCCATGGTTTTCCATCCCGATCGCTCGGCCCGGCCGGCAGAGATCCTGGCCATGCTCAACCAGTTGTTGCTCGCCACCATGAAGAAACAACGCTGCATGACCTGTCTGATGGCGCTGTTCGATCCACGAGACGGGCGTTTTTCCGTGGCCAACGCCGGGCACAACTACCCGTATGCCGTTGAAACGACCGGCCTGCGTGAGTTGAAGACAAAGCCGACCTTCCTTCTTGGCGTGCGTGCCAAATCGGCTTATGAGGATCTCGAGTTTTCGTTGGCCGAAGCAAGGGCGGTGCTGTTCTATACCGATGGGTTCATCGAGGCCCTCGATCGGAACGGCGAGTCGATCGGCTACCGCGCTCTCGAG
>CAZADH010000150.1:0-14292 GCA_964483805.1 uncultured bacterium | reverse complement strand
CAGAATATGGTCCGCCCCGTATGTGTCGACGAGCGGGGCCAGGTGTGGCTGGCCACCGGCAATTACGACGCCGCACCCACCGGCACGCTGCGCCTGCAGAAACTCGATCTGGGCGGGACCCCGGAAGGATAGCGGTTTCTTGCGGAGACACGTGAAGGCAAGCATCGGCACGTCGTATTGATGCGTGAAATATATCGTATGTTTTTCGCCGCGGGGCGGCGATCGGCGAGAAAGGAAGTGCCATGATGGGATCCAGAAGAGGTTGGCGTCACCCCGCCGTGTTCATGACGAGGCTGCTGGTTTTCGTCGTCTGCATCGCCATGGGTGGCCCGGTTGTTGCCGCCCCCAAACTGCTGATCGCCCCGAAGGTCGTGGTGCTGCCGGCCGATGAGGGTTCGATCACCGGTAATTCTGGCGAATGCGAACACATCACCTTCAAATGTGACGAAGACCAGGGCGTCACCGTCAAGGTCTACCTCGACGTGACCGACACCGCGGCCGCGTATCAGGCCGCCGGCAAGGCGATCAAGAGTTTTCGCGGCCGCAAGCTCGTCGATGTTTCGACCCTGAAGGGCGCCAAGCTGCCGTTCGACAAGCTGTTCAACGCCACCTTCGACGCCAAGGCGCCGGGCAACAACCAGTTCATCGAAGCCATCAGCGATCTCAACCTGACGGTCGACGGCACCTACAACTCTGATGGCACGGCATTTCTCAGCGTCGCTGCCATCGTGCAGGTCATCAACGCCTTCCGCAAAGACGTCACCGATTTCGTCGATGTGGGTGGTGTCATCGGCTTCGTCGCCGACCACGTGGGCTTCGTCGAAAAACTGATCGACAAGATTTTCGAGAAGGCGACGTCGAAGTGGACGGCGTCGTTCCTGGCGATGGCCAAAGCCGGTGATTCGGCGGTGTATGACCGGATCAAGCAGGAGTGCTCCAAGATGGGCTTGACCCTGCCCTGGAACACCGCCGGAGGGTCACCGCAGATCCAACCCAACGCGGGTGCGGGGTTTCCGGCGGGCATGCCGACGCCGGGCCAGAGCGCCGGTGGCTCGGGCGGCGCGGTGACCATCGACATTCCGATCAAGCAACTGGCGGCCGACGTGAACTACGACATCCCGGCCGGCACCAATCCCAAATGGAAACCATTCTCGTTAACCTACAACGATGAATACGAAGTAGTACAGTCGACCTACGACGACGCCAAGTCGTGTCAGATCGTCGACGGCGATCCGTACAGCTTGCTGGCCGGCGGCGGTTGGTATTCCGATTTGACGGGGCGTGCCGGCACAGGCCCCGGCGAAGTGACGATCACCGACCTGACTACGACCATCCGTTGGGATGAATCAGGCATCGAGACGCCCGCGCCGGGCGACACCACGATGGCCGCGCCGGGCAGCGCCATTCAGCACGAGTTCCTCGTGCCCACCAAACCGCACCATTACAAGTGTCGAGCGACCGTGCAGATCAAGTATTCGTTCGACCTGCACTGGTTCTGGACGGAAGCGCACAAGGTCAGCATCACCGGGCCGTCGGTGCTGGCAGGCATCCAACTGGTCGACATGGATGATTACGCGGTGGCGCTCAGTGGCACAACCGAGCGCACCAGCGATGGTGGCGCCGACGGCGGTCGCGACGGCCTCTTCTATGTCGAGGTTAAAGACAAGACGCCGGCAGTCTTTGCGTGGTTGACGAGTCAGTCGGTGATCCCTCAGGCTGGCACCAGCGGCGACAAACTGGCCAACCAGACCTTCGACGTGGTGTTCCGCGTCATCGACAACAACCCGTTCCCCGAGAACAGCGACATTCCGAACGTCGATTTCTACTACACGGTGGCGGTCACCGATTACGTCTCGGGCAACTACAGTGTCCCGGGCAGCCGCAACCCGCTGTGGGAAAAACTGAAGTTCGCCGCCTACCGCGACAAGTTCGTCTGGAAGCACAAGACGGGCAGCGCGTCGCGGGTCGGTGCCCCGGAAGTGTGTGGCGGTGATCCGGCGTTGCGCGTTGCCGGGCCGGTGTTCGAGCCGATTCCCGACGTGGGCGGCAAAGATGTGGTCAACGGCCCGCTCTCCCTCAGCATTACCACCTACCGATCGACCTTCACGGTCGACGACAAGATGGGCTACCACTACTGCAAAGACTCGCGGGCCTGCGAAGACGTGCCGACAGGCGGGAAACTCTATGAGTTTCATCCGGGGCGCCTGAAGTTCTTCGTGGTGCCGCGGGCCGATGCCAGCGAGAACAGTTCGTTCGACGGGTTCCCGGTGCCGGCCGACAACGATACCGGTTACGGAGCCGACGCCGGTGATGCCGACAACGCGGGCAGTGCGGTGGTCACTCGCTTCGACGGCACGAAAAAAGGCGAACACCGGCCGGTCGAGAATTACGACGCGCTGGTCGACACCGAGATCGACGGCCTGACTGCGGTACCCGCCAAAGGCATCGGCAACATCGGCCGCTACGGGACAGAGATTGCCGATAACGATCCGCCCAACCTGTTCGTGGCCATCAAAGACACGCGCACCAACAAGATTCATATTTACGGCGACAATACAACGACGCTCGACAGCGGCACGGCGCCGTTCACCGGGGCCGCGGGCGGCGGCACGCGTGCGACGACCGACAATGGCCATCTGCGCCAGGAGAACAAATCACCGATCGTCTTCGCCACCGGGGAGACGCCTGACCTGAGCGGCTACGAGGCATTTCAGGCGAAGTGCGCGCCGTTCGACTACTTCTTCCATAACCATCCCGATGATGCCGATGCCTTCTGGGTCGACGAAGATACCCGCCTGGAGTTCTCGACCTGGGGGTATGACAACATCAATACATTTGACAACCACTGGGGCTTGAGCGCCGGAAACCCGGCCCCCGACCCGCTGCGCGCGGGTTGGCGCAATCAGCAACTGAGCCTGGGCGAGTTCAAGATCACCGATGGGCCGGGCCATAACGACATCACCAGTTTCGTGCCGTTGTACATCTTCCGCGATCCCAATCGGCCAAGCTCCCTCAACTCAGGTGACTGCTCGATCGTGGCGAAGTGTGACGACGGCCGCGGCAACAACCGTGAACTGCGCATTAATGCCTTCGTGATCTGGAACAAGAAAGAGATCCGCGGCATGGAGGAGAAGAAGTCGCGCGGTCCGTGAGGCAGAGTCGGTCGGCGCGCGGTAGATGATGCCTCAAGACTCCGCCGCTGTGGCGGGCACGCACTGGTTGAACAGGCGGCGGCGTCCCGACGGGTCGAGGGGCAGGTCGCGCATGGCGGCAAGCAGCGGGGCAAACTGCGGCGCGACCGTGATCTGCAGCCACTCGATCGCGAGCGCCCGTTCCTCGCGCCCCCCAAGCACGAGCGCGTGCGCCGCCGCAGTGGCCGAGGGTTCATGGAGCGGGTGGTTGCGCAGGTGGTCGATGAGAGCCAGGCGCACGGCATTGGGATCGAGCACCTCAGCGCCGAAGTGTTGTTCGAGGCGGGCCAGCGCATGCGCCGGGTCACCGAGGTTCGCACCGCCGTGGGCCGTCGATTGCGGTCCGAATTCGGCAAGCAGACGACCCTGCAGGTTGTGGCGATACAGCCGTTCGATGCGGACCACCAACCAGACCCAGATCGCCACAAACACGATCAGGGGGTAGAACAGCGCCGGCGCGCTGAAACCGAGGGCCTGCGTGAACACCAACAGAATCGCCGCCGACAGCCCCTTGGCCACCCGGTGGAAGAATACGTCGATGAACGCTTTGGCCTGGTATTTCACCGCGGTCGGCGTCGGCAGGTAGAGCATCTCTTTGGTCACCTGGTTGGTGCCGTACTTCATGCTGCCGTCGAAGATCTTGGCGTAATTGGCGATGGTCAACGTTGGCGTGGTGAAATAGGCCAGGCCCATGAGCAGATCGCCGATGGGCAACACCAGCAGAACACCACGCAGTCCGAACCAGCGGACCATCGGGGCGGTGAGCAGGGTCTGCGAGAGAAATTGGATGACATTGAGTTGGGCATCGCGGTTGCCCATGAACGCAGCCCGCTCGTTGGTGCCGGTAATCTCCTTTTCGATGGTCATGTTGAACTGGGTTTCGATGACCAGCGAACCGACGAGAATGATGCTGACCAGACCAGTAATACTTTGTAAATATCCGCTGTTGCCGATCAGACGCAATCCGTCGAGTCCGCCACCTGCCGGTTGTTTCGCGGTGGTTGGCTCGCCGGCCGGGGTCTGCATGGCCCGGGCCTCGGCCGAGGTCGAGATCAGCCAGGCAAGGGCGACGGTGAGCACGAGCGGCACGATCGAGAGCAGTTGCAGATTGCCGGCGCCCAGCGATTTTGCGTAAGCGCCGCTGATCAAGCCACCGATGATGCCGCCGACGGCCCCGCCGGCGCCGATGAAGCCATAGAGCCGCTTGCCCTCGGCGGGTGTGAAGAAATCGTGGCAGAACGCCCAGAACAAGGTGGTGCCCATGACCGAGTAGATGTCGGCGTAGACGAAGTAGCCCAACGCCAATCCTTTGCGCCAGTCGGGATTGGTGAAGAGGCGAAAACCGCCCCAGATCAAGAACACGGCGCCCACGGCCAGGCCGGTCATGATGGCGACGAGGTGGTGCCGGCGATACCGCGCGGCCAGGTAGTCGAAGAGCATGACGCTGAAGGCGATGACCAGCGCGGTCGTGAGGTTGCCCATCGGCAGGTTGCCGGCGCCCCAGGTTTCCATCATGAGGGCCCGCGTTGCCGGTTTGACAAGATAGTAGGTGATCATCACCAGCGTGAAATAGGCGAACATCACCAGGACGCGGACACCCTCGCCGGGGTTGATGCAGAGAACCAGGCCCAGCACGCGCTCGACCGCACTGGGTTGGCGGGGCATCGGCGCAGCGCTCATGGCGTCACTCTACCACAATCGACGTGGCCGCGTGGGTCAGCGAAACAGCACCTGACACACGGCAATCAGTGCACCGAGCAAACCGCCGAGCCAGGTAATCGTGAACAGTTCTTTCTGGGCAACACTGACGATCAGTTTCTCGAGTTCCTCGCTCGAGTAGGCGTTGATCTGTTGTTCGACCAGGGTCCGCATGTCGAGCTGTTTGAGCAGGCCCGGCACGACGGGATCGATGATCGCCGGCAGTTTTTCGAGGATGACGTTGAGGCACGCCTCGCGCCGTTCGGGGGTGAGAACGGCCGACAAGCGGCCGATCGGCAGTTGCAGAAGCGCGTCGGTCCAACCCGGGGCCTCGGCCGCCGCCAGCGTGACCAGGCGCTCATGGGCCAGCCAGGCGCAGAACACGCCGATCTCGGTATCGATGCGGGCCTGGTCGAATCCGGCCAGGCGCAACAGGTCGCGCAGCGGCATCTGCCACAGGCCCTCGAGCAGGCGATCGACGAGCGGCTCGAGCGTTGCTGCCACCTCGGGCCGCCGCAGGTAGCCCGCGGCGTTTTCGGCCACGTGCCCGTAGACCCGATCGAGCGTGGCGGTCGGTACGGCCGCGAGCACGTCGGCGATGTTGCGCGCGAGGAAGCTCTCGACGACACTGCCCAGCTCGCGATTGACGCGCAATACGTTGTCTGGCTCGAGTAATACTTCTCGAATACGCGGCACGTTTTCACACACCATCTCATCGGTCTTCGACAGGATCTTTTCGCGAAACACCTTCTGGCCAAGTACGCGCAGAATCTCACCCGAGTCGCCCTGCAACAGCCGCTCGACCACGCCGGCATCGGGATTGCGTCCTTGCAGTTCCTTCTCGATACCGGACCGGACCGCGGCCTGGATGCGGCCGACGTTCTCGGGCGCCATCATCGCCTCGGCGAAGCGCTCGAGCAACAGCGGGGTCAGCCGCGCGACCTCGAGCAGGACCATCGGCTTGATGTCGGCCGGCAGCATCTGGCCAAGCGGGGTGCCGGTGTTGGCCACATAGACCACGGCGCGGTCGAGCAATTGCCGCAGGGGCGCGACGAGGTCGGGATGGGCGATCAGCTCGCGCACCCGGGCGAGCGCGAGTTCGCGCAGTTCGCCCCGGCGATGGCCGATGACGTCATGCACGGTGCGGCCGAGCAACTGCTCGAGCCGATCGCGTACGGCAGCAGTGCCTGCCGGCGAGGCCAGCCACTTTTCGCCTTCGCGCGCCAGTGACACAAAGACGCCGATACCCATGGCCCGCACCGCTTCGCGCTGCGTGACCGGCAACAGGTCGTGCAGGGTGCCGGCCTCGTGTGCCAGCAGCCGGTCGGCGACATCGCGCAGCGCGCGGCGCATGCCGTCGAGCATGTCGGGTTGGTGCAACCGCGCGACAATGCGATCTTCCTGCAGCAACTGGTTGACCACGACATCGCCGAGTTTCTTGGCGATGTCGGGTTTGCGCCGCGGGATCAGGCCCTGCCAGCCAATACCGAAGAAGCGGATGTCGCGGTGCGGACGAAACAGCATGCGAATGGCGATGTCGGTGTGCACGTAGCCGACGATGAAAGCGAGAATGAGAAACAGGGTCCAACTCAGCCAACTCATGGCAGGCTCCTTCGCAGATCCGTCGACGGTCGGCCTTGATCAACGGTGTGTTGGCAACTCCGACACGTGTAGGGTATATACTACGGTCAACAACTCATGGTGACAACGGGGGGACGGGAACGCATGTTGGGGCAGGTGTTGGCACAATCGACGACGGGTTCACGGTCGTTGCGGGTTCTGCTGGTCGACGATCAGGCCGTGATCGGTCAGGGCATCGCCCTGATGTTACGCAGCGAACTCGACATCTCGTTTGTCCACTGCCAGGACGCCACCAAGGCCGTCGAAAAGGCGCTCGAGATCCGACCGACCGTGATCCTGCAAGACATGGTCATGCCGCACGTCGATGGTCTCGATCTGGTGCGAGAGTTCCGTAAGCACCCTTTGACCCGCGACGTGCCGATCATTGTGTTGTCGGGCAAGGGCGAATCGCTGGTCAAGGCCAAAGCGTTCGCCGCCGGCGCCAACGATTACATGGTGAAGTGGCCCGAGCCGCTCGAGGTCATCGCCCGGCTGAGGTACCATTCGCACGGATATCTCAATCTCGTCGAACGCAACGAAGTGTGGCGACGCATGGTCGAGACGCAGGAAGCGTTGGCCCGCGAACTGGGCGAAGCGGCGGCGTATATCCGCTCGTTGCTGCCACCGCGGTGCGAATCCCCGGTCAAGATCGACTGGAAGTTCATACCGTCGGCGTCGCTCGGCGGCGACTCGTTCGGCTACCACTGGCTCGACAATGACCATCTGGCCATCTACCTGCTCGATGTCTGCGGTCATGGCGTCGGTTCGGCGTTGTTGTCGATTTCGGCGATCGATACGTTGCGCTCGCGCACGTTGCCGGACACGAACTTCTTCGACCCGGCCGATGTCTTCGTACACCTGAACAATGCCTTCCAGATGGACACGCACGGCGACAAGTTCTTCACCGCCTGGTACGGGGTCTATGACCGTATAGCACGTAATATTACGTATTCTTCCGCCGGGCATCCGGGACCGGTTCTCGTGTCGGGCGATGCCGGGCAGGGCGGCCGCAGCCAGGTGCAGAAACTCGAAGAGCGGGGCATGGTCATCGGGGGCATGCCTGAGACCCAATACAGCAAAGCAACGACAAAGATCCGCCCGCACGACCGTCTCTATATTTTCAGCGACGGGGTGTATGAGATCACCCGTCCCGACGGCACGATGTGGAGCTACGACGATCTGGTCGAGTTCCTCGCCGCGCCCGGCAACCCCTGGGAATCAACGATCGATCGCCTGTTGCAACACGCGCGCCGCCTGGGCGGCTCCGATTCGTTTGCCGACGATTTTTCGATCATCGAGGTGACGTTCCCGTAATCGCCCCGGTCAGATGGGGCGCACCAATGGCGCTCTGACCCTTCCCACATCGGAGTAGCGGCATCGCCCAGATCCCGCCTGCACAGGCAGTGCGTGCTGTCCGGGACCGCCGGTGGTTGTTGCCCCACATCCCACAAGCCCTGGCTTGGCGCGCCACCCTGCTCCTTGCCGGCCAACGCCGCAGGCGTGCGAGGGCGCGCCCTGGGCCGTCAGCCCTTGCCTGATTTCGCAGCAACCGCGCCAAGCACTCGCAACAATCAGCGTTTGCATGGCGATGCTGCCAAACTGATTGACGCCTGCGGTAAAAGCCAATTATGATGGGGACAGCAGAACATCGTGAAATATCACGATATTTATGGCGGTTGCTACATGAAAGGCCTGAGTCAACGACAACAACAGGTGCTGGCATTGCTGGCCGACTACCTACGCGACGGTGTGCCGCCGTCGGCGGCACGGTTGGCCGGCGAATTGGGGTTGGCCGGTGAGTCGAGCGTGACGCCGGTGTTGCAGGCGTTGCAGCGCAAGGGCTACCTGCGAATCGAGGGCGGGGTGCGCGGGCGACAGCGCACGATCACGCTGACCCCACGCGGTCAGGCCGAGGTCGGCGCGCCGGTGCTGCCGGTGCTGGGGGTCATTCCGGCAGGGCCATTGCGCGAGGCCATTGCCGAGGCCGATGCGGTGGTGGCCCGGGTCGATGAGTTGCTGCCCTACCGGGCCGGTGATTTTTTGTTGAAAGTCGAGGGTGATTCAATGACCGGGGCCGGCATTCTTTCGGGCGACCGGGTGTTGATTCGCCCTGGCGTGGCGGTTCATCCTGGTGAGATCGCCGCGGTGCGGGTATTGCCCGAGTATGACGTCACCCTCAAGCACGTTGTCGTCGATCGGCGGCGCCGCGAGGTGCGTTTGCGCGCGGCCAATCCGCGCTATGCCGACCTCGTGCGGCCGGCCGATGACGTCGAGATCATCGGCGTCATGCGGGGCCTGGTGCGTTCCCAAGCGAGGCACCCATGACCGACCGCCAACCAGGGTTGCCGATGGCGCCGGCAGCAACGGCCACACCGCGATCAAGGAGCGGCGGCACGGCCGCCGGCAGCGACAACACCGCATGTTCTCGTCCTGCTCCCCGGTTCACGGTCATCCGCGTGCCCGATCTGCCGATCTGGGTGTGGCGCCGGCTCGACCCGGGCCTGGGCGCCGGCGAGATCGCGATCATCGATCAAGACCGGGTTGTCTGTTGTACTTCGTATTTACGACAACTCGGGGTAATACCGGGGTGGTCGGCCGAGCGCGTGCGCACACTGGGCAAGCGGGAAGGGGTGACGCTCGCATTGCGTGCCTGG
This sequence comes from uncultured bacterium, assembly GCA_964483805.1. Lineage (GTDB taxonomy): Bacteria > Muiribacteriota > Ozemobacteria > Ozemobacterales > Ozemobacteraceae > CAZADH01. The sequence goes on along the minus strand of CAZADH010000150.1, from coordinate 5,129 downwards.
CCCGGGCTGCACCTCGACCTGGTCTGGGAAGACCTGCTGCACGAACTCAACGGTTTGACTCCAACACTCGAGGCCCATGCCCCGGGGTTGATAGTCACCCACTTGCTCGATGATGCCCAGGCCGCCGCCGTCGCCCGCGAATTGCTCGTGGCCATCGGGGTTGCCGCCGATCGCATGACGGCGCACGTGGCGGCACTGGCCGCCGAAGCCGGCAGTGCCGTCACCGTCGCCACCGGCGCCGAGCAGAGTTTTCGCAACAACCAGTCGATCGCCTGCCTGGTCCACGACGGCGTCGACGACGAAACCCGGCAGCGGCTCGCCTGGCTTGGCCTGACCACCATCGGCAGCATGACCCGTTTGTCGCTGGCCCAGTTGTCGGCCCGGTTTGCCTGCGGCGATCGCCTGTTCGAGTTGAGCCGCGACGGCAGCACCCGACCGGTTGCCCTGTATCACCCGCCCCCCACGCTGACCGCGACGCTCACACCGAACGAACCGTGGCGCGATTGCCGGGCCGCCGAGTTTTCGCTGCGACAACTGCTCGAACAGTGCATTGCCGGCCTGCACGGGCGCCTGGCCGGGCAGATCACCCTGGCCATTCATACCGACATCGGAGTGCGTCGCGTCCGGCGCTGGTTGCGCGAACCGAGCGCCGACAGCAAACGCCTGCTCGTGGTGACCCGGCGACTTTGGCGCGAGGCCCTGCCCGACGACGATGTCAAAGCAATGCCCCGGGTGCAACGACAAGTTGGCAGCGAAAAGACGAGGCATCAGACAAACCCTTCGGCCAGCCCACAATCGGTGGTCATTGAACCACAAGTTACGGGTTCAGGGCCCACGCAGCCCACCGAGATCGCCCAGATTCGCCTGCTCTTGAGCGGGTTGCGCTGGCCGAGTTTCGGGCAATCAACATTGTTTGCAGGGCGCGGACCCTCGCGCCTGCAGTCGGTGCTGGGGCAATTGGCCACCCGCTTCCCCGGCAAGGTGCAACGCATCGAACTGGTCGATCCCGATGGGGTGTTGCCCGAAGAGTCGTTTCGTCTCGTCGATGCCGCCGCACCCGCGCAAGCGAGAACAGCGACCAAGGCCGACACCTCCGGGCGCGTGGTGCCAGCGAAAACGTCAGCAAGCAATACAAAAGACAACGCAGCCCGACCGCCGGGTCCGGTTCGGTCACCCGGTAAAACGCCGTCATGAAACTGGTCATCGAACCGATTGCCGTCACTGTTTGCGACGGGAGGCCCGTCGCGTTTCGCTGGCGCACCCGCACGTTGCATGTCAGCGAGATTCTCGACCGTTGGTTTTGGCGCGGTCGCTGGTGGCACGACGCCGCGTTGCAGGGCGAGCGACGCGAGTATTTCCGTGTGCGGGTCGGCAACGGGGTGTACGAACTGTACCACGGCACCCACCCGGCAGATTCATCGACAGAGCCTGCGCCGGCATCGTGGCTGCTCAGCCGACGATTCGATTGAACGGGGCGCCTCGCGACGTTGGTGTCGCGTCACCGCGCTGTTCATGGTCGATTGGCGCACAGCCGACCCCAGTCCTTGCGACCACGATTACGAACATTCGTAATACATATTTTGTATTGACTGGCGGTCATGAAGCATGAACGGTCCCGTTCACCTGCACGTGCGCAGTTGGTATTCGTTTCTGGCCGGCGGTTCATCCCCCGAAGAGCTGGTCACCCGGGCCGTCGCGCTCGGGCAGAAAACCCTGGCCATCACCGACACCCACGGAGTGTACGGTGCGGTGCGGTTTGCCGCGGCGTGCAAGCGCGCGGGCATGCGGCCGCTGATCGGCGCCACGGTGTTCGTGGCCGACGAACCCCTGGTGCTGCTGGCCAGGCACCGCGACGGTTATGCCCAACTGTGCCGGCTGCTGACCGCCGCACACCGGCGGCAGTTAGCGGCCGGCGGCGACGACCACGACCGGCATATTATACATACACCTTATGGTTCCTTTCCCGATTCCCGTTTCTCAGCGAAGAGTTCGCTTCGAGAAGAGCCAGCCGCACCCGACGAGACGCTGTTGCCGATCCCGGTCGGCAGCGACCGCCCGCCGCCCGGGGTCGACCGGCTCGACGGGCCGTATCCGGGGGTCATCTGCCTGTCGGGCGGGCCGGGCAGCAAGCTCGAACGGCTCATCCGTGCGCGTCGGACCACGGCGGCACGCGCCTGGCTCGACGAGCTGCGCGCCGCTTTTCCAGATGGCGCTTATGTCGAGCTGGTGCATGGTGGCCGGCCCGGCGACGCCGAACTGCTCGCGCGCACGCACCGGTTTGCGAGCCAGTGCGACGTGCCGACGGTGGCAACCAACGCGGTCCGATTCGCCACCACTGCCGACTTCGCCCGTTACGATGCGTTGACCTGTGCGCGTCTTGGCATTACGGTCGGTGACCGGCATTCCGAGCGGCCGGTCAACGATCGCGCCGAGCTGTGCTCGGCCGCCGACCTGGCCGAACGCGTCCCATTCGCCGACGCCCTGGCCAACACCGCAACCATCGCCGAGCAGTGCCAACTCGAACTGCTGCCCGGCGAGGTCACGCCACCGTCGGCCCTGTTGCCACCGGGCGTCGACCGCAACGATTACCTGCGGCACTTGTGCCAAAGCGGCCTCGAGCAACGTTATGCCGCCACACCGACCGACCCAGTGTCAGTGCCTGTCAATAATATGCATGCTATGCATTTTGGGTCTGAAAAGTCGGTCACCGACACGGCACGCCATGACACATCGCTTGTTCGCAGCGCCTGTGCCCGGTCGCCGGCAGAACGCCGTGTCGTTTCCGTCGCCGAGCGCGCCGCCGCCGAACAGCAACTCGCCCACGAACTCGAGGTCGTCATCGGCCTCGATCTGGCCGAGTTCTTTCTCGTCGTCTACGAGGTCATCTCGTTTGCGCGTTCGCGGGGTATTCGCTGTGCCGGCCGGGGTTCGGCGGCCAATTCGATCATTGCATATTTACTCGGTATTACTGCGGTCGACCCGCTCGCGCATCATCTTTTGTTCGAACGCTTTCTGCACCGCGGGCGCAAGGGCATGCCCGATATCGACGTCGACTTCGATTCTGAGCGCCGCCCCGAGGTCATCGCCTGGATGGAGCAACGTTTCGGCGCCGACCATTGCGCGATGACCGCAACCCTGCAAACCTACCGTCTGCGCGGGGCGATGCGCGAAATGATGAAGGTGCTCGGCTTCGATCTCGAGACGGTCGACCGGGTCGCCCGCCTGATCAGTTCGTGGGACAGCCTCGACGACATGCGGGCCCGCCGCGACGAGATCGAGGCCATCACCGGGCCGACCCCACTGCTCGACGTGTTGTTCGCCCTCGCCGCCGGCGTGCGTGGGTGCCCGCGCCACCTGGGGTTGCACAACGGCGGCATGGTGCTGACCCGCGAACCGCTGCGGTTCTTCTCGCCGATCCAGACCTCGGCGGGTGGGTTTCGCGAGGTGCAGTTCGACAAAGACGACGTCGAAGCGCTGGGCCTGATCAAGTTCGACGTGCTCGGCCTGCGCACCTTGGCGGTGCTGTCGGAAGCTGTAAATATCCAGTATGACGGCACCGGCCAACAACTCGACATCGATCATTTGCGTTTCGACGACGAGCCCACGTTCGAGTTGATCCGGCGCGGCGAAACGATGGCAGTCTTCCAGATCGAGAGCCCGGGGCAGATGAACCTGTTGTCGCGCACGCAACCGCGCACGCTCAACGATCTGATCGCCCAGGTGGCGCTGTTTCGGCCGGGGCCGTTGCAGGGCGGCATGGTGAATCCGTATGTCGCGCGGCGCGAGGGTGTCGAGGAGGTCAAGTTCCTGCACCCGGTGCTGGCCCCGATCCTGGCCGACACACACGGCATCATCCTTTTTCAGGAACAGGTGCTCGAGATCTGTCACCGGTTCGCCGGGCTCAGTCTCGAAGAGGCCGACGAGTTCCGCCGCCTGATGAGCAAGTGGCGTGACCCGGGCGACATGGCGGCGATGGGCGAGCGGTTCATCGCCAGTGCCATGGCCCACCTCGGCACCGACCTGATCGTCGCCCGCGAGATGTTTCGCCAGGTGTCGGCGTTCGTCGGCTACGGGTTCTGTCGTTCGCATGCGGCGGCGTTTGCGCGCACGGTCTATCAGACCGCATGGTTGAAGACCCATTTTCCGGCCGCGTACATGGCGGCGGTGCTCGAACACAAGCCCGGCTTTTTTCCGATGAGCACGGTGCTCGAAGAAGCGAAGCGGATGGGTGTGCAGATCCTGCCGGTCGACGCGTGGCGTTCGGGGCCCGGATACCGCCTCGAGAGACTCGACGAGGCCCGACAGCGCGGGGCCCCGTTGCCCGGCGCGCATCGGGGCAGCGGCACCACGCCAGACATCGCGGTGCGCATTCCGCTGACGCAGGTCAAGGGCATCAGTCGCGAGGTGGCCGAGCGGTTCTGGGCGCGGCTGGCGGAGTACCAGCGGAGTGCCCGGCGCGGGTGAGGACAGCGACCGACCCCGAGCAGTCCGAGCGGATCGATCCGCAGGGTCACCGAGAGACTAGCGGCTGAGCCGCGCCCGTTTTCGCCGCACGGGTGCGGCCCCAGGACGCAGGAGCAACTTGACAGGGCAGACCGGGGGGCGTACTCATGCCGTCGCCGCGCTCACCAGATCACGGGAGAAGTGCCGTGCACTACACAACGTTGCGGGGGACCGGCAGCGTCGTCTCGCGGGTGACGCTGGGAACCATGACCTTTGGCAAGCAGGTGGACGAGGCCACCGCCGTGCGCATGGTCGACCTGGCCCTCGAGGCTGGCGTCGACAGCATCGACACGGCCGACGTCTACGTCGACGGCGTCTCCGAGGAGATCGTCGGGCGGGCCCTGAAGGGACGTCGGGAACGGGTCTTCCTGGCCAGCAAGGTGGGGAACGCCGTGGGACCGCACCCGCACCGCGACGCCGGGCTGCACCGCTGGCACGTGGTCCAGGGCGTGGAGGCCAGCCTGCGGCGCCTGCAGGTGGAGTGTCTCGACCTGTTCTACATGCACCGGCCGGACCCGCGGACGCCGCTGGCGGAGACGCTGGCCGCCTTCGACCAGCTGGTGCGCCAGGGCAAGGTGCTCTACGTCGGGATGTCCAACTACGCCGCCTGGCAGATGTGCGAGGCG
>CAZADH010000149.1:0-14328 GCA_964483805.1 uncultured bacterium | reverse complement strand
CGGCGCCTCAAGAGCCTGGGCAAACGACACGGCATTCCTGTGCGCTTCAATCCCGAGCGTGGCAAAGGCAGCCACGGCACTGTGTATTACGGTTCGCGGTTTGCCATTCTCAGAAACAAATCGGACGAACTGAAGTCAGGAACGTTGCACGGAATGCTCGAGCAGCTCGGGCTCAGCCTCGCCGATCTCATGGAGGGATGACATGCATTTTGCCTACCCGGTGACCATTAAACGTGCCAGAGAAGGCGGTTACGTTGTCTCGTTTCCCGATTTCCCCGAGGCTTTTACCCAGGGTGAAACGATCACCGAGGCATTGCAGGAAGCGACCGACTGTCTCGATGAGGCCGTCGCCGGGCGCATTCGGCGGGGTGAGGCCATCCCAACGCCCACCTCGTCGTCACCTCGACGTGGCCGTCAAGTCATGCTATCAACCTTGATCGCAACCAAGGCAGCGCTCTCGCTTGCCCTACGCACCACCGGCATGTCGAAAACCGCATTGGCACGCCGACTCGGGTGCGACGAGAAAGAAGTCAGGCGACTGCTCGATCCACGTCACCCCTCTCGCCTGCAACGCCTGGAGGCCGCCCTCCACGTCGTCGGCCGCCGTCTCGTCGTCGAGTTCGAAAACGTCGCGTAGAGCCGGCGCGCCATCACCCCGAGCGGTCGCCGGCAGCCTCCGGTAGCGCGCTCGACCGCTCATACCGGTACCCCGCGAACTCGAGCACCGACGCCACCCGCCCCTTCGGGCCGATGTCAATACCGTGTAAGACAGCATCGCGGAACGCCGGGAACCCGGCGCGATCGACGATGTAGCCAAGGTGCTCTTTGTCGAGGCTCTTGTCGATGTGCGCCTCGATGAACGGAAACACGTTCTTGATCACGCCGAGCACGGCCTCGCGCGGCACCCACTCGAGAAACGTGGCCGCCAGGCGCGGGTTCTTCTTGCCGGTGCGGCCGAGCACGACCAGGCGATAGAACTTCTCGGGATTGCGGCTCCAGGCGCCGGTCGGGCATTTGAGCACGCACTCGCCGCAACCGATGCAGCGCAGCGGATCACGCCGGACGCGCCGGTGGTGCATCGTCAGCGCCCCGGTCACGCGGGCCTGGCAGTTTTTCACGCACGCTTCACACCCGATGCAGCGATCGGCCTCGAGTTGCACGTCGGCCTGGCCGATGATGCCGAAATCCTGCAGGTGGGCCTTGATGCAGTCGTTGGGGCAACCGGTAAGGGCAATCTTCACGTGAAAATGATGGGGGTACACGAGTCGCTCGACGTCGAGCGCCAGCGCCGTCGTGTCGTAGTTGGCGAACTGACACACCCGGTTGCCGATGCACGCCGCGATGTTGCGCAACCCGGCCGCCGGATAGCCTGCCGCCGGCTGCGGCACCGCCACACCCTGCTCTGTTTCGACCGCGGCGATGTACTCGGCCAACACCTTTTTGACGTCGTCGGTCCGGTCGAACGGGATGCCGGGAATTTCGAAGCCCTGCCGTGTGGTCAGATGCACCGTGCCGTTGCCGAACTGCTCAGCAATACGTTGTATGAGTGGCAGCCAGCGCGCCGCCAGATGACCGCCCGGCACGCGCACGCGCAGACAGGTGAGGTCACGGTCGCGCGTAATGCGAAAGGCATTGCGGATCAGGATCTTGGTGTCGAGGTCACTGCTCATTTGGTTTCTCCCAACTGCTGACAACACACCCTCGCCCCAACGGTTCCGGATCTGGGTTTGTCGGTGATCGTCGGTGGTTTCGCCGGGGGCGCATTTTTCCGGGGCGCATCGGCCGGGGGCGCATCGGCCGGGGGCGCATCGCAATGCGCCCCTACGGCGTGTCCGCATCGGTGGTTTCGTTTGTTGCGGCTGGTCAATCGAACAACCCCTGCGCCTCGGCGAAATTGAACACCGGGCCATCGACACAGCAGTATTTGTCGTGGATCTTGCAGTGTCCGCACTTGCCGACGCCGCACGACATCCGCCGCTCGTACGACACCCAGATGCGTTCGGGCGGCAGACCGCGATCGAGCAACGCCTTGACCGTGAACTTCATCATCAGCGACGGGCCGACGACGACGGCCTGCGGCACGGCCGCAGCATCCCATGGCAACTCGGGGATCAACCGGGTCACCACGCCGACCCGCCCGGTCCAACCGTCGCCACCGCGATCGACGGTGACGCGCACGTCGGCAGCGGTCAACCACCGCGCCAGATCGTCGCGAAACAGTACGTCGTCGGGTGAGCGGAAACCAACCAGCACCGTCGCCTGCGCCCGCCACGACGCGTCGGCAACGACCTGCTCGATCAGGCCCCGCACCGGGGCCAGACCGGTGCCACCCGCAGCAATCACCAACGGCCGGCCCGCCAATGTGGCGACCGGCCACCCGTGGCCGTACGGCCCACGCAAAAACAGCAACTCACCGACCTTCGTGGCGAAGATGGCGGTGGTCAACTCGCCCACGCGGCGGATCGTCAGGTCGACGTAACCCTCGCCCCACCCGCTCGCCGAAATGGGCGCCTCGCCCACGCGTGGCAACGAGACCTCGAAAAACTGCCCGGGCGCAGGCGGTTGATCCCAGGCAAGCCTCCAGGTGGCGTCGATCGGGGTGTGCCGGCGAATCTCGAGAATGCGCGCGGCCACCGGCCGCAGCAAGACCGGGTTGTCGGCAGGGCCGTTCATGCGCTGCCTCCGTCACCCAGCAAGTCATACAGACGATTGATGCACGTCGAGAATGAAATGTATTGCGGGCACTGATCGTCGCACCGCCCGCATCCGACGCACATGTGACCGGCCTGGGCGCCGAAACGCAAACGATAATCGTAGACCTTGTGCATGGTCTTGAAACGCATGCGGGCGCCGTTTTTCTCGCGCAAGGAGTGGCCGCCCGCCATGCCGGTGAACCGATCGATGTGGCACCCGGCCCAGGCGCGGCGCCGCTCGCCCACGGTCGGGTTGTCATCGCTGACGACATCATCGGTCGAGAAGCAGGTGCAGGTCACGCAACTGGTGTTGCACCGCCCGCAGGCAATACAGCGTCGGTCGTACTCGTTCCAGAACGGGTGTTCGAACAGATGCTCGTCCCGGATGGCCCGCGCAGTGCGGGCGGCGTCGGGCACCCGCACCGGCACACGATCGGCGGTCACGTATTCCGGCACGAACTCGGCCGGCGCCGCCTCGGGCGGCAGGCAGTCGCGCACCGACGCCTCGCGGGCGCTCACCCAGACCTGCGTGTCGGTCGGTCGGATCGCGAGATCCCACGTATCGGTTCGATTGGTGCCCATCGACACGCAGAAGCAGTTGTCGAACGGCTCGCGGCACTCGAGCAACCCGAACCGCACCTGTTCACGCCGCCTCGCGTACAACGGGTCGACGTGCCCACCATTGCGCAAGAACATCTGGTCGAGCCGGGAAAACCCATGAATGTCGCAAGCGCGCAGAAGAACGAGGGTCGGACGGACGGCGACGTCGGGCTCGATGACGCGGTCGCCCACGAAATGCCACACCGTTTCGTTGACCGGGAACACCACGACCTTGGGCGAAAAGTCGCTCTTGCGCTGCCAGACCACATCGGCCCAGTTCTGCACCGTGCCGTAGCGCACGCGATCGCTATCGGAAAACCGGCCGCGCCCCGGCAGCCGCACGGGCGCCCACACGTCGAACTGCTGCGTCAACCGACGCACAAAGGCATCGGCCCCCGCCGGCGAGAGGCTATATCCGCTCTGACCCGTCGCTTCAGCCATTCTCAGCGCCTGCCTTCGGTCGATTCGACCTGTGTTTCGCGCTCGAGTCGGCGCAATTCGGCGGTGATCAACTGAACGTGGCGAACCTCCTCGGCGACGATCGCGTCGAGATCGGCGCCACCCGCCCACGGCGAGACCATGGTCTTCATGGTCAGGTAGAATACGACCGTCTCTTTCTCACGACCCAGGGCAAATCGCAACACATCGTAAATATTGGCTTCCGCATCCGGGCCGCCGGCGACCTTGCCGTCCTCGACAAACACACTGGCATCGACCAGCGCTTGCAGATACTCGGCGTTCTCGTTGTCCGCGTCGACGCCGACCGCATCGGCACCGGCATGCGCGGGAGTGGCTGCCACGGCGGCACTTCTGGCCCGCAGCGCCGCGAAGAACTCCTCGTGCTTGACCTCCATCTCGGCCAGCATCAGGAGAATGCCGCGCAGGCGCGGATCGGCGAAGCGACCGGCGGCCTGGCGGTAGAAGCGCTGGCCGTTGCGTTCCAGAGCAATCGCCATGCGGTACAGTTCGTCGGCGTTGAATCGCATCACGGTATCTGTTGACCTCTGCTGTATTGACATCAAACGGACCCAAGCTCCACGGCACCGGCAAAACGCAGGCAACAGCGCCGCGCACCCCGGCCGGGCGGCCCGAAACGGTGTCTCGGCCGGCGCCAACGACCCGCCCGCCCACGACGGGCGTAGTGGGCGTTTGCCGCCACACAACCAGACCGGCAGGCACCCGGGACCAACCCCAGGCACCTGCCGGTCAGTGTACTACAAATCAGCTATTTGCCACAGTCGACCGACAGTGACCCGCAGGCTCAGTGCGCGGCCGCCGCTTTCGCCGGCCCGAGGATCGCCGCCAGATCGCCCTCGGCGGTGCCGATCGGCTTGATCGCGAACTTGTCGACCAGTACGTTGAGCACCGTGGGGGTCACGAACGCGGGCAGCGTCGGCCCAAGGCGAATGTTCTTGATGCCCAGCGAGAGCAGCGTCAGGAGGATGCACACCGCTTTCTGCTCGTACCACGACAGGATCATCGACAGCGGCAGACTGTTCACGTCGGTGTTGAACGCCTTCGCCAGCGCCACCGCCACCTGGATGGCCGAGTAGGCGTCGTTGCACTGCCCCATGTCGAGCAACCGCGGAATGCCACCGATGTCACCGAACTCGAGCTTGTTGAAGCGATACTTGCCGCAGGCCAGCGTCAGAATGACCGTGTCTTTCGGCGCCTTCTGCGCGAAATCGGTGTAGTAGTTGCGGCCGCTCTTGGCGCCGTCGCAACCGCCGATCAGGAAGAAGTGCTTGATGGCGCCGGCTTTGACCGCCTCGACAACCTTGCCGGCGACGCTCATGACTGTGTTGTGCCCGAAGCCGATGGTGATGAACTTCTCGGGCTCATCTTTGGTGAAACCAGGCTGCTCGAGCGCGGCCTTGATGACCGGCGAAAAGTCTTTGTTGGTGACGTGGGTCAGACCGGGAAACGCGACCAGGCCCGTCGTGAAGATGCGTGCTTTGTATGTATCGCGCGGCTTCTGAATGCAGTTGGTGGTCATCAGAATCGCGCCCGGGAAGGTATCGAACTCCTTGGCCTGATCCTGCCAGGCACCGCCGAAGTTGCCGACCAGGTGCTTGTATTTCTTCAGCCCCGGATACGCATTGCAGGTGATCATTTCGCCGTGCGTGTAGATGTTGATGCCCTTGCCTTCGGTCTGCTTGAGCAGCTCCTCGAGGTCTTTGAGGTCGTGGCCCGACACCAGGATGCACTTGCCCTTGACCGGGGTGATGCGCAGCTTGGTCGGTTCCTGATGGCCGTAGGTGCTGGTGTTCGCCGTATCGAGCAGACCCATGACCTTGAGATTGACCTGACCGCACTCCATCGACAAACCGAACAACTGGTCGACAGTCGGCTTCTCGCTGGTCAGAGCGTCGAGCGACTTATGGAAAAAAGCATACACTTCGTCGTCTTCTTTGCCGAGAATCAGCGCGTGATCGGCATAGGCGGCCGTGCCCTTCAAACCGTAACTGAGCAGCTCCTGCAGGCCGGCGAGGTCCTCGCCAAACGCCTTCTTGCGCGATTCGATGCCCACATTCTCGCCCTGCTTGACCAGGCCATCGAGGTCAGCGGCCGGGGCCCAGGTCGCCGGACCGTTCAAGGTCTCGGCGGTCTTGCCCTTCGCCTTGCAGGTGTCTTCGTACAGCTTCTTCGCCTTATCGCGCAGCGTCGCCGTCGCCTTGAGCAGCTTCTGCAGGCGCTCCGGGTCGAAGTTGACGTTGGTCACGGTGGTGAACAAATTCTCGGTCACACCAAGATCGATCGCATGGTCTTTGGCACCCATCTGCCGCGCCCGGTGCGCATACATCGAGACACCCTTGGTGGCCCAGAACAACAGATCCTGCAAAGCCGCAGTGCGCGCATCTTTGCCGCACACGCCCGCCACGGTACAACCCTTGCCCTGCGCCGTCTGCTCACACTGATAACAGAACATACCCATTCTCGGTTCCTCCTCAGGAATTACGTTCGCGCCGATCATGAAAGGACCGACGCCTGCTTCCACACACCCAGGTGCCAGGATATCAGGATTTCACGCCGCGAGTTCGATCGACGCCTTCACCTGCGCGAGCGTCGTCTTCTCGAGATACGTCTTCAGCTTGTGACCGAGTTGCCCGACAAATGCGCCCAGACCGCAGCACTTCTCGGCGCACACCGGTCGCTTGAACAAACAGGTCTTGGTATCGATCGGCCCCTCGAGAGCCACGAACACGTCGGCCAAAGCGATCTCTTTGGGATCACGCGAGAGCCGGTACCCGCCGCTCGGACCGCGACTGGCATCAACCAGCCCGCGCTTGCGCAACGCCTGCATGACCTTGGACAAATGCGCTTCAGAGACCTCGAGCGACTCGGCAATCTGCCGCAACGGCAACTCGCCATGCACGGTCAACTGAATCATCGCGTGAAACCCCAGATTGACCGCGTCAGAGAACTTGATGAGATCTGCCATGCTCTTCCTTCCTGCGTTTTGTTTTATACTGGTATTATAATACCAGTATGTTTGTTGCTTGTCAACCCTTGATTTGCGTTGGGCGCAACATGGCTCACAAGGCCGGCTTGCGCACTATGTAGAGCACCTTTCTGGCGTGTTTCTCCCACAGAGATCAGCGATGCCGGGCACACTTTTGTGACATACACTCTTGTGATACCCTCTTTCTCACCACGCGCGGATCGATTCGCGCGGCGTTGCTACGCCATTCGGAGGACACAAGATCATGAAACGATTCTTCGGGGTAGTCTTCGCGCTCGTGCTGCTTCTGGCACTCGTCGTCACCACCACGGCCTGCCGCAACGACGCCTACGGCAATTTCGGCGCCGATGCCGAGATTCTGCGACCGGGCATCGGCATTCTGCGCGGCACGGTCTCAATCGATAATGGAGGCGGGGCGCTGCGAGCGGTTGCGGCTCCAATCGCCAACGCCGAGGTCTGGCTCGAAGAACGACCCGACTTGCGCTCACCCACCAATGCCTCCGGGGTTTACGAGATTGTCGGCGTGCCGGCTGGCGTTTTTCACGTCGTCGGCAAATCGAGTCAGGCAACCGCAACGTTCAAGATGCGTTCGCCTGCAGCGACCCTTGCCCAGGAGGGGGTAACTCAGGTCGACCTCGGCTTGCGCCATGCGACCAACATCGTCCGCGGCGTGCTGACGGACGAGAACGGACAACCCCTGGCCAGCGGCACCGTTGTCTACCTGTGGGGAGAACCGTTCTTCGTGCGCGACGGTGGGCGTTTCGAGACGCCGCCGCTGCCGACATTCACCGGGTTCGATGCGATCAACAGTATTGTGGTAAACCGCGGACTTCCTCAGGAGTTCTCGGCGCCGGTGTCGTTCGTGTCATCCGGAACACCCCTCGAAGTTGCCCTGACCATCCCACAGAGCGGACTGACCGCGTCGGCTCCGCCGAAGGTTACTCTGCTCGCCTCGAAGGACGGGCAGAATCGAACCAGCGCCACTGCCAACGAGCAGTTGTCGATCACTGCAGTGGTCTATCCGGCAGATTCCCCTGAAACGGCACTCACCTGGTCGGCCACGCGCGGCACACTCGGCAACACGTCCACGGTCGACGGCGACCGGCGCACACGCACCTGGACCGCCCCGACCACCCGCGGTCTGGCGACCGTCACCATCCGCATCGCGACGACGGCCGGCAAGATGGCCACAGCTTCGTTGCCGCTCTACGTGATCGCCACCGACACCTTCACCGTGACCTACAACGGCAACGGCAACACCGGCGGCACGGTGCCCACCGACAGCGGCACCTACGAAACCGGGGCCACCGTCACCGTGCTGGGTAACACCGGCAACCTGGTGAAGACCGGCCACACCTTCGCCGGCTGGAACACCGCGGCCGACGGCAGCGGCACCGACCGCGCCACCGGTTCGACCTTCCTGATGGGCAGCAGCAACATTACATTGTATGCCAAATGGACGGTCAACCCGACCTACAGCATAACCTACAGCAACCTGCAGGGAGGTTCCAGAGCCACGAATCCGACCTCCTATACCAGCGATAATCTTCCGCTCACGCTCGCATCCGCAACCAACGATGCCTGGGCCTTTGTCGGTTGGTACGACAACGACCAGTTCACGGGTACCGCGGTGACCGGATTCCCGACGGGCACGACCAGCAACAAGACCCTCTATGCGAAATGGAAAATGGACCTGTTCGAGGGCAAGCCCGGCCACACCGACCCGACCCGTTATGGCCGGCGCATCGCGTACAACACCACGACGGGCAACTGCTACGTGCTCGATGGAACCACCGTCAAATACTGGAACGGGACCGACTGGCAAGCACTGCCGACCACAGGCATGCCGAACGTGACCACCGACTACGGCGCCGCGATCGCCGTCGACAATCAGAACAACCAGAATGTCTATTACGTCATCGAGTCCACGACGGCCGGCATGACCGGAACCTACTGCACGAAGTGGGACGGCACCCAGTGGACCAATCTTGGCAACCAGGGATTCGGCAACCCACTCGCGAAGACCGGCGGATCGGGCAGCACCCCACAGATTGGCGTCAGTACTGACGGCACCGTTTACATCGCGACCCTGAAGACCAACAGTGCGCGGACCATCTATCGCCTGACGGGCGGGACCTGGCAAGACATCAACCCGCCGGAACTCTATGCGTCGACAATGTACATCGATGGCAATACAGTGTATGTCAGCCACTACCGGTCAGCCGGCGGCACCACCTACCTCGGTGTGTCTTCCTGGAACGGGACCGTCTGGTCGCAGGTCGGCGATGCCAACATCACCAGTTCCCAGGACTGGGGAGCGTGTCACTATGTCGCCGCGCGCAACGGCTACGTCGTGGCGGCGTGCAAAGACTCGGCCAACAAGATCCTGGTCTTCCGCAAAACTCCGGCCGGCAATGCCTGGACCGCGCTAGGCAACCCGACGACTGACGCCAATGCGCTGGTTACTCAAGGAGTCGTCGGTTACTTCGACCTCGGCATCTTTGGCGATCAACCCGTGGTGTTCACGCGTGATTCACGCATTATCAAGTACGACGGTGCCGCATGGCAGGAACTCAGCCAGACGACCACCAGCGACGGTGGCGGCGGCGTCTACGGCACGGTCGATCACGCCAATGGTGTGGCCTGGATGTACATCGGATCCTCCGGAACCACTCCCGCCCAGTACGTGAAAAGACAAAATCTCAACTGAGCCGCCCGCCCACGATGGGCGAGGTGGGTTTCGGGGACGTACGACTTAACTCTCCGAGTTGAGTCGTACGTCCCCGAAACCTGTACGTCCCCGAAACCCCCAACTTTTTTTCCCGCCGTCGTCGCCGGCGTGGATGTATGAGATGAGACCCGAACGAACTGAAAACAGAGTCGACCATCACGCCCGAACTCACGCCAACGTTTTGCGCCCCGACCTGATTTGTGATTAGATGAGGCACCATGACCGAGACTCCGCGCAGTCCCAGCGAACAAGAGACCACGCAGGCCCGCAAACTCGAGTCGATCGGCCGACTCTCGGCCGGCATCACCCACGAGATCAACACGCCGATGCACTATCTCGACAACCATCTCACGTTTCTCACAGGCGCATTTGCCGATCTGATCGCGCTTCAACAACGGTATCGCGGCGCCCTGGCAACATTGCGTGCCGGCAAGCCATTGCCGTCGGGTGCGCTCACCGAGATCGAGCAGGAGGAACAGCGCGTCGACCCGGCCTACCTCGAAGACGAGATCCGTCGCGCCCTCGACCAGTCGCTCGAAGGCACCGACCACGTCACCAAGATCGTCCTGGCCCTCAAAGATTTCGCCCACCCCAGCCCGGCCGAGTATGCGATGGCCGACATCAATCGCGGCCTGACCGCGACGGTGACCATCTGCCGCCACGAATGGAAGCGGCCCGCAGATCTCAAGCTCGACCTTGCCGACGATCTGCCGATGGTCTGGTGTTCCCGCGATGCGCTCAACCAGGTGTTCCTGAACCTGATCGTCAACGCCGCGCACGCGATCAAGGCCAAGATCGAGGCCGGCATCTATGACCGCGGCACCATCACCGTGTCGACCCGCGCCGTCGGCGACGGTGTCGAGATCCGCGTGACCGACGACGGCACCGGCATCGCCCCCGAGAACCACGACAAGATCTTCAAACCGTTTTTCACCACCAAGGGCGCCGGGCAGGGTACCGGCCAGGGGCTGACTCTGATCCACGACATCGTCACGCGCAAGCACCAGGGCGCGATTTCTTTCACCACCGAACCCGGCCAGGGCACAACTTTCACGGTGCGACTTCCGGTCAGGCCAACCGAACCCCGCAAGGCCGACGCGCCATGATTTACCCACCTCGCGAAGTTGGTACGGTGCACCCTCCTCGTTGTTTTGAGCCTGCCCCACGGCCTGGGTTGTGCGACCCGGCACAAGTGACGAAAAGAAGCGCTTTTCTGCCCGCGACGGCGAGCCACCGTCGCATCGCGATATATACTTATATTGTATTGACGGAGCAACGCCACCCATGACCGACCGTCCCGTCGTCTTATTCGTCGACCCCGAGCCCAATGTCCTCGATGGCCACCGGCGCATGATGCGGTCGCTGCGCCCGAACTGGGTGCCGTTCTACGCTGCGAGCGGCGTCGAGGCCACGGTCGCCCTGCAACGCAACGGCATTCACGCGGTCATCTCCGAGATCGGCGTCAAATCACAGGACGGCAGCGAACTGGTGGCCTACGTGCAGAAGCACTGGCCCCAGATCATCCGCATCGTCTTGTCGAGCGAGACCGACGGCGAGTCGCAAGGCATCCTGCGCTCGACTCAGGCCGCCCACCAGTTCCTCGTCAAGCCGTGCAAAGGCGACGCACTGTTGACGCGCATCGAGCAGGCGATCGAACTGCGCACCCTGCTCAAGAACCCCGAACTGCAAAAAATCGTCACCGGGTTGCCGTATCTGCCGAGTCTGCCGCCGCTCTACCACGAACTGATCGCGGCCATCGAAGACCCCGACACGTCGCTCGAAGCGATCGGCGACATCGTCGCCAAAGACGTGTCGATGACGACACGGGTGCTGCATCTGGTCAATTCGGCCTTCTTCGGCCTGCCGCGCAAGATCACCCGCCCCCAGGAAGCGGCGGTCCTGCTCGGCCTGAACACCATCAAGTCGCTGGTGCTCTATGTTAAGTTGTTCTTTGCGGCGCCCGACTCGCCAATCCCGGGACTGTCGCTCGACGACCTGTGGGCGCACAGTTCGCTGTGCGCCACCGTCGCCCGCGATCTGGTCAAGCACGAGGGCGGCGACCGGCGCATGCAGGAGGACGCCATGCTGGCCGGCATGTTGCACGACCTGGGCAAGTTGTTGATCCTCGACGAACGTCGCTACGTCAACGCCGTCATACAACGTATGTCTGATGGCACGACCTTTGCCGATGCGGAGTACGCCGAGTTCAACACCTCGCACGCCGAAATCGGCGCCTATCTTCTTGGGTTGTGGGGGCTGCCCGACGTGATCGTCCAGGCCGTCGCCTGTCACCAACGACCGCAATTGCTGACCCAGACCGAGTTCTCCCCCGTCACCGCGGTGCACGTGGCCAATGCGGTGTTGAACGCCAAGGGCAACGAGGCGCCGGCTGTCGATGCCGAGTATCTTTCCAGAATCGGCGCCGGCCGCAAGCTGGCGCAGTGGCAACAGGTGGCCAAGACCACGATCGAGCGGGTGAAACGATGACCAACCCTGAAAACCCCACGAGAGACCACACCACCGGCGGCAACCGACACCGGGTGCTGCTCGTCGATGACGAAGAGAACATCCTCGATTCGTACGGGCGCATCCTGCGTCGTCAATGGGACCTCGTCACCGCCAACAGCGGCGCGGCCGGGCTCGAGGCTCTCGAGAAGCAGGGTCCGTTCGCGGTCATCGTCTCCGACTTCAACATGCCGCGCATGGACGGCATCAAGTTCCTGGCCAAGGCCTGGGAACTGGCGCCCGAGACGGTGCGGATGATGCTCACCGGCGAGGGTGATTTTCACATCGCCACCAAGGCGGTCAATGAGGGCAACATCTTTCGTTTTCTCACCAAGCCCTGCCCGCAAGACCAGTTGATCAAGGCCCTCGAAGCCGGAGTTGCCCAGTATCATTTGATTCAGGTCGAGAAAGAGAACCGCCGTCTCGAGCGCGAAGCGCGCGAGCACGAGGTGCAGGTGGCGAGTGAAATACAACGTAAGTTGCTCCTCGAGACGCCGCCTGCCGATCTGCAGGGTGCCGAGGTCGCCGTCATCATGACGCCGTCGCGACAGGTCGACGGCGATTTCATTGATTTCTTCCAGTATTCACCCACCTGTTTCGACGTCTTCATCGGCGATGTGATGGGCAAGGGCATCCAGGCGGCGCTGATCGGCGCCGGCACCAAGAGTCGCTTCTCGCGCGTGCTCAACCGCCTGCTCAACTCAGCGGCGGCGCGCGGCGCCCTCCCGGCGCCCGGCCAGGTGCTCGACCAGATCAACCGCGATATGGGTCCACACCTGCTCGAACTGGGGTCGTTCATCACCGTCTGTTACGCCCGCTTTGACCTCGCGACCCGTCGCGTCACCATCGTCAACGGCGGGCATCCACCGCTGCTGCATTACGTCGCCGCGAACGATGCCTGCGAAGAACTCGAGATCTCCAGCGCGCCGTTGGGCATCCAGGAAGTTGGCACACCCTACGCCGAACACGTCCTCGAGCTGGCGCCCGGCGACATTGTCATGATCTACTCCGACGGCTTGATGGACGGCCGCAATCCGCAGGGCGAGTTCTTCGAGACCGCCCGCATCGCCGCGGGGGTGGCCGACGCGCACGCCCTGGCCCCGGCGCCGATGCTGGCGGGCATTCTCTCGACCTACCGCGACTTCGTGCAGACCGACAGCTTCAGCGACGATCTGTCGTGCCTGGCGGTCAAGATCGCGCCACCGCGTTGATCTGCCGGCGTCCGCCGGCATTCGTGTCTTCGCCGCCGCCGAGACAAGCCAACAATACATTGTATTTTCCACGCCGGCGCAATCGCGGGGCCACACCGGCGATCTGTGCGCGCGTGTAGGTGTTTGCGGGTCACAAGGAGGTCAGACCGTGTCAGACCCGATCTGGGCCGCCATCGAACTGAGCCGCCTGCCGGGCGTCGGCGCCCGCGGCTTTCGCGACCTGCTCGACCGGTTCGGCGACGCGCCGACGGCGCTGGCGCACTGGCGCCACGAACTGGCGCGCCGTCGGGCGCCGCTGCTGCACGTATCCCGACGTAAATACACACCCCCCGACGCTTTCCGCGACGCGCGCGCCTGGCTCCATGCTGGTGGCTGCGCCGTCCACCTCGGGCAGCCCGGATATCCGGCGGCGTTGCTGGCGCTGAGCGAACCACCGCCGGTGCTGTTCATTCGCGGCACCCTGCCCGCATTGCCTGGCGTCGCCATTGTCGGTACGCGCCGCCCCGACCCGTGCGGGGCCGCTCTGGCCAGCCAAGCCACCGCGCAGTTTGCCCGCACCGGGGCGGCCATCGTCAGCGGCGGCGCCCTCGGGGTCGATGCGTCCGCCCACCGCACTGCGCTCACTCTTGGCGTTCCCACCGTCGCCGTTCTGGGCACCGGCGTCGACGTGGCCTATCCACCGGCGCATGCCGCGCTCTTCGCCGAAATCGTCGCCGGCGGCGGTGCCATCGTCAGCGAACTGCTGCCGGGCACTGGCCCGCAACGCGGGTTCTTTCCGACGCGCAACCGCATCATCGCCGCTCTGGCCCACACCGTGGTCGTGGTGCAGGCGGCGCAGCGCAGCGGCGCGCGTATTACCGCCCGCCATGCCCGACGACTCGGCCGGCGGCTCCTCGTCTGCGCGCCCCCCGATCCCTGTCCCCCCACCTGGTTCGGCAACCGCGCAGAACTCGCAGGCGGCGCCGAACCGCTCACCCTGGGAGTGCGTTGACCGACCGGCGCTGCAACACGACGATCGTGCTGTCGTCGGCAAGCGGCCCGGGGTTGGCGCGTTCGGCAAACCACCGGCGCAGGTTCTCTTCGGTGGCTCGCGCCGAGGCCCCGACGAGATCGGGCAGATCGGCC
>CAZADH010000148.1:0-14418 GCA_964483805.1 uncultured bacterium | reverse complement strand
CCTGACCGGCCACGGTGCGGCCCAGGGCCCACAGATCGGCCCAGCGGCGAAGCCGCCACACCGAATCACCCAGATCGGCTCGCAGATCGAGGGGATCGAGCAGGCAGGCCTGCATGCCGGCGGCGCGGGCGCCGACGATGTCGATACTGTGAAAATCGCCGACATAGAGAGTGTTGGCCGGGGGAAGGCGGAGCCGGTCGAGCGCGTAGCGAAAGATGCGGGGTTCGGGTTTGCTGACCCCGACGACGTGAGAGTCGATGACGCAGGCAAAGGGCGGGCGCCAACCGATGTCGACCAACTGTTGTTCGGCCCGTCCGTCGCTGTTCGACACGGCGGCGATCGGCACGCCCTCTTTGTGCAGACGTTGTATTGCTTTTTCGGCGCCGGGAACGGGTTCGACCCAGAGATTCTCGGTCTCATGATGCCGCTGCAGCGCGCGAACGAAACGGTCGAGACCGACGGTGGTGGCGGCACCGGCGCCGGTCGCGGCCGCCCATACCAACGAGAAGTAGTCGCCCCACCAGTCGTCGCTATTGCGTCCGCGGCGACGGGCGAGAAGTTGGTCGTAGACGGCGGTGGCACGCAACACGGCGTGGCGCCAGAAGGTGGCCGGGCGGGCCGGCGTGCCGGTCAACTCGCCGTGGATGCGGGCGATGGCTGCCGAATCGGGATACAGCAAGGTGCCGCCGATGTCGAATAGCACGGCCGCCCATGGTAGACTGCCAGTGGTTCGTGTTTTTTCGGTGTTCGTTTTCATGAAATCCAGCATACCACGCCGGTTCGAGGCGTGTCGGGGAGAGCATGCGCCGCACCAGTAGCCAAGCCGATGCCGTGTCGTTGGCCGAGTTGATGCCGTGTTCGCGGCGATTGCACGGCGCGCGCGTGGTCCTACGCCGGTTCGTGCGCAGCGACGGAGTCGCACTGTATCGGTGTCTCGAAGCCAACCGCTCCTGGTTGGCGCCCTGGATGCGTCCATTGCCCGAGCCGTTCACCATCGGCGACGTCTGGTGGCTGATCCGCTCCGATCATGCGCGGTTGCGCCGCGGTGAGCGTCTCGCCCTGGGGGTGTTCGCACCCGACTCAGGGCAGATCATCGGCCACGTCGCTCTGCACACCATCTGCCTCGGGATCCAACGCAGTGCCGGACTCGGTTACTGGGTCGACGAAAAGCGGGCCGGCCACGGGTTGATGCGCGAAGCGGTCGCGGTCATGACCGCATTCGCGTTCGAAGAGCTCGATCTCAACCGGGTCTGGGCCGGGATCCAACTGGCCAACACCCCGTCCCGTCGGTTGATCGAGCGCCTTGGATTCACCCATGAGGGCATTCACAGACAAGAATTGTTTATCGCCGGCGACTGGCGCGATCAGCATCACTACGCGTTGTTGCGCGACGATTACCCCGATTCTCTCGACGAGTGGATCCGGCGGGGCTGGTTGGGGACGACCCCATGTTGACCGGAAACCGGTGGCCGGTGGGGGGGCGACGATGGATGTGACCTACCGTTTCGTCCTCTACGTGCTGCTGATCAATGTCGCCTACATGATCCTGATGTTGCTGCGCGGCGGTTGGCGATTGTACTGGGGCTACATCGGTCAGCTCCTGGGCATCGCCGCGATTATGGTCGTGCCACTGGCGGCCGGTGGAGAGGTGCGGGCCACGCACCTGCTGGTTGACGTCGTTCTGCTGGTGGTCTTCGTTCTCGGTCCGTGGTGGTTGCAGCGCCAGATGGATGCGCGGATGGGCGAGCGGCTATACGCCGAACAACTGCGCTTGAGCCGCTGGAAGGCGACGTTGGCGTGGAGTGCCATCAACCAGCATCAGGTTGCATTGGCCGAGGCGATGGTCATGGCGGGCACCGATCCGCAGGGCGCCTTGGCGGCATTGCGCCGACTGCGGGGGTGTCCGGAGCCTTGCGAGCGGTTGACCCGGCTGTTTCTTGCCACGTTGTTGTTCGATCAGCGGTGTTTCAACGAACTGCGCCACGAATTGATCGTCGAAGGGCGGGCCTGGACGGACTACCCGCAAGAAGAGTTGTTCTATCTGTTGCGGGCCGAACTCGAACTGGGCAACCTCGAGAACGCGCTGGCCATGCAGTTGGCGCTCGAGGCACGGAACGCCGGCGAGGCCCGCCCGCATGAGATGATCCTCATCTCGCGGTTGCTGTTCTTTGCGTTTATCGGGGCGCGCCGGGAGTTCTCTGCGTTGGTGGCGGGTTTCCCCGAGGTGTTTGGCGGCTTCCCCGAGGGTCTGCTCGATTATTGGCGTGGGGTCGCGTCGGTGCTGAGCGGAGAGATCGATACCGGACTCGACGAGATGCGCACGGCCCTGGCGCAGGTCGATGTCGTGCCCGACGGTTGGCACGCGCAGATGCGGCGCCGTTTCGACGACTTCGCGGCGCACCGCGAAACGCTGGCCTTGGTGCAGATCCCGCGGTTGCGGGAGTTTCGCGAGCGGGTGCTGCCGTCGTTGACCGAAGAGATGAATCGTCAGAAGACCTCAGAAACGGCGGCAACCGAACAGCCACGTAAATACACGGTAACGCGCTGGCTGATCTGGGCGAATGTCGGGGTGTTTATTCTCCTGTTGCTGACCGACAACAGCGAAGACAAGCTGGTCTTGACGCAGGTGGGCGCCAATTGCGGTCAACTGGTGCGTGACGGCGAATGGTACCGGCTGGTCACCTCGCAGTTCCTGCATCTGGGCTGGGTTCATCTCTTGATGAATGTGCTCGCACTCGCCCTGTTTGGCCCGCCCATCGAGCGGTTGCTCGGGGCCGCGTTGACGCTCGCGGTGTATCTGTCCTCGGGACTGGTCGGTGCGTTGCTGAGCGCGCTGCGGTCGACGACTCTGTCGGTGGGGGCCTCGGGGGCCGTGCTCGGTCTTCTGGCGACCGATCTGGGGTTGAGCCTGGCCGGCGTTACCGATCCACGCTCGGGGCGGAGCGGGCGCGACAACATCGTGACGCTGGCCTTCGTGGTTGGCGCCAACATCGCCATCGGTCTGGTCGAGCCGGGGATCGACAACAATGCGCACATCGGTGGGCTGGCAACCGGTCTGGTGGCGGGGTTGGTGGCGGCGTTCGTTGTTCGTCGACCCGTTTTAGCGACAGGGGTGCGGTGGCTGGCCGGTGCCGCGGTGGCCGTCCTGGTAATCTGGGCCGGGGTGGGCCTCGCGCGGCATGTGGCACCGTCGGTGCGGTATCCGACCCCCGTGGCCGTGGCCCCGTGGTCGCGGGTCTCTGGTGCGGCCGGACTCTCGGTCGAACTGCCCCCTGGGTGGCGGATCGAACCATTGAAGCGGCAGCAGGGCGAGGCTCCGCAAGTGGCTGCCGTCGGGGCGATCGGCGAGGTGTTCGAGGTTCTGGCTGCCCCCTTTGGCGATGACCTCGAGGCGCATGCCAAGGTCTACGGCGAGCAACGAACGACATTGCTGACCGGCGATGCAACCATCGAGTTGAAGAGCATGGCCGGACCGGAACAGGTGAAGATGGGAGGGCGCTCGTGGTTCCGCTTCGTCTGGCGGTGCCACATGGGCGGCACACCGGTCGTGATCAAGGAGTATCTTGGGGTCGTCGACGGCGTCTTGCTGTTCACGCGGTTTTCGATGGCCACCAACCACCACGAGCAATACGACGCGGTGGTGGCGCGCCTGTTGGCGGGAATCCGGGCGCCGACGCTCGCATCGTTCAGTCGGCTCGAGAGCGGCACAGGCTCCTGAAACACCGACCCGCCACGCACGTCGCGGCGGCAAAAGGACTCGGGCGCGTGCGCCCGCTTCCGCATCGGGCGCCGGCGGATCAGCAATATCTGATATTTACAACGTCTTTACCCAGTTGTCGAATTCCTTCTGCAGGGTACCCATGTCGCGCCCCGTGGCTTCTTCGATGGCGTTGTCGATGTGGGCGCCCTTGCCCAGCGAGGTGAGCAGTTCATCGACCGCCTGCCAGCCATGTTTGTTGATGATGTGGCGCATCACCAGATTCGCGGTCAGATACTGCAGCCCGATCGTGCCGTCATCGGACACGCTGGTGTTGAGATTGATCTGGTGGATGCGCGGCAACGGTTGGTCGTTGCCCTGAATCTTCTCGAAGAGGCGCTGGTAGTCGCTGCGCAGAGTGCCGCCGTCACCGTAGGCCGCCTTGAACCCCTCGTAGGTTGCCAGGCCTTCGTGAACCCACGATGGGCAGTTGCGGTTGGTGCGCAGGTTGATGATCACGTGCGTGAACTCGTGGGCCAGGGTTTCGCGCACGTTTTCGGGATTGGCGTAACCGGCCTTGAGTGGTGCCATGATGTTGATGCCGCTGGCAAAGGCACCGACCCATTGCTGCGCCTGGTTGACGCTGTAGAAGTCGTCGGTGAAGAAGAAAATCACTTGGATCTTGACGTCGGGTTTCAGCCGCAGGTCATCGGTCACCTGGTCGTAGGCCGCCTCGAGAACGTCCATGGTGACCTCGCCGATATCTTGTTGCGAGTTGCCCGCGTAGCGGACGATGAACCGCTGGTTTTCGTCGGTGCTCGACTTGCCGCCCGCCTTGGCCAACCGCTCTTTCGCCTGCTGCAAAAACCGGTCGGCGGCGTTGCGGTCGTTGTCGTTCTTTGCCAGCTTCACGGCCTGCTCGAGGGAGTCGACGGCGGCGTCGAAGTCTTGCAACTCGAACTTGCAGCGGCCCAGGAAGAAGTGACCGAAGAAATCGTCGGGCATCATGCGGACGAGGGCTTCGGCGTGGGTGACCGCATCGTCAAAACGGCTGCACCCAAACAGCGCTATGATCAGATTGTGGCGAATGCTCGGTTCGCCGGGCTTCAGTTCGGCCGCCTTCTCGAGCATGGGTGCGGCCGCGTCCGGTCGGCGGGCATCGAGAAGAACGATACCCCACAGTTCAAAAACCAGGGGTTCCTCCGGCGAGAGATCGCGGGCCTCGCCCAGGATGCGTTCGAGGTCTTCGACCTGCGCCTTCTGCGCGCGCTTGAGGTCGGCGTCTTCGACGAGGTGCCGGGCAAGCTGGCGGGGAATGGCCTGATTGCGGGGATGCTGCTCGTGCAGTTGGCGCAGGATCTCGATGCGTTTGGCCAGGGGCAGCGCCTTGAAAGCCTTCACTTCCATGGGCAGTGGGATCTTCTGGTCATCGGGATTCTCGGACCCCGAACCGGAGCCGCTGCCGGCGCCCGAGCCGGCCGCAACCGCGACCGCTGCGAGCGCAGGATCGGCATCTGCGGCAGAACCGGAAGCGGCGGTCGAACCCGACCCGGGCCCACTGCCGCTGGCGGAGCCGCTGCCCGCTTGCGCAGAACCGGACCCGGCGTCGGTGCGGGCCGTCGCTCCGGCTTCGAGACGCAACCGTCGCTCACACATGCGGGCCAGCACCGTGTCGGGAGCATGCTCCGCGGCCCGCGTCAGGGCCTGCCGTGCGGCCTCACGGTCTTTCCCTTTGGCAAGCACCACGGCGCCGAAGAACGACACCAGCGGATAGTTGCCGTACTGCGCCAACAAGCCGCGGGTCTGGGCGAGTCGGGCGGCCGAGCTGGGCTGACCGACCAGATCACGCAGTGAGAAGAAGGCCTGCACCGGCGCCGTGACAGGGGCAGGTTGGCACCCCACCACCCGCAGACCGTTCGCATTCTGTACCTTGAGCGGTTGGGGCGCGGCAGCCAGGATGGACTCGAGTTGGTCGGCGGAATTCACCTCGCGACTGACCGTGCCGAGAATGTAATCGCCGGCCCGCAAACCGGCCCGTGAAACCGGAGACTGGGGATCGACCCAGACGACGATGGGATGGTTGAGAAGCGGCCGCGCCTGCGCCGCTTCGGAGTGCAGCGGATGGCTGGGGCCGACCACGAAGAAGCCCGGCCACAGGTTGCCGGCGGCATCGGCCCCGCCGGGGAACGACAGAAGAACGAACGCGATTCCCAGGAGTGTCGCAGCCAGGGTTGTCGTTGGTCGCAGCGTGCCGCGTGAAGACATAGTAAATACTCCGTATTGCTACCGCGGGTGCGGTGAGTTCCGCTCATGGAAGTCCGGATCCACCCCAATTTTACCCGGTTAACCCCGAGAGTGCCACCCGGGTGTACCACCCTGGCCTCGACGTGGCCCGAACCGTGGCGAATGGCGGGGACACGAATGAAAACGGCCACCGGACCGGTGGGTCGCGGTGGCCGTTTGGCGGCACGCACGCTGTCGCGCCGCGGGCGTCCGATCAACTGCCGCCCAGGGCTTCTTTGACCTTGTCGAAGAACGATTTGTTGGCGCCGAGCGAACCCTGCTCGTCGGGGGACTCTTTGGCGTAGGCCTCGAGCAGTTCTCTTTGCCGCGGGGTCAGTGTCGCCGGGGTGCGAATCGTGACCTTGACCAATTGGTCGCCTTCGTTGCCGCGCAACGACCGCACGCCGTAGCCCTTGAGCCGGAAGATCTTGCCGGTTTGGGTACCGGCGGGAACCTTGACGCGCACCGGTTGTTTCAGGGTCGGCACATCGATCTCGCCGCCCAGGGCCGCCTTGGGGAAGGAGATGGCCACTTCACAGACGATGTCGTCGCCGACGCGTTCGAAGAACTCGTGCTTCTTAACGAAGATGATGACGTAGAGATTGCCGGCCGGGCCGCCCCGCTCGCCGGGCTCACCCTCGCCGGTCAGCTTGAGCTTGCTGCCGGTCTCGACGCCGGCCGGGATGCGCACTTCGAGGCGCTGCGACAACTGCACCTTGCCGCTGCCGCGACACTCCTGGCAGGGTTTCTCGATGATCTCGCCGGCGCCTTGGCAGTTGTGGCACGGCTTCTGGATCGAGAAGAACCCCTGCGAAAACGAGATCTGGCCCTTGCCTTTGCAGACCGGGCAGGTCTTGGTGCCGGTGCCAGCCGACGACCCGGTGCCCTTGCACTTCGTGCAGGGAGCGGCTTTGCGCAGTTCGATCGTTTTCTCGCACCCAAACACGGCCTCTTCGAAACCGATTTCCATGTCGTAGCGCAGGTCGGCGCCGCGGCGCGGGCCCGATCGTTGGCGGGCACCGCCGAAGAAATCGTTGATGAAATCGCCGAAGATGCTGCCCAGATCGCCCATGTCCTGGCCGCCGAAGCCGCCTTCGAAACCAAAGCCCTGGCCGCCGGGACCGTCGTGGCCAAACTGGTCGTAGGCCTGACGTTTTTCGTTGTCGATCAGAACCTGGTAGGCCTCGTTGGCCTCTTTGAAGCGCTCCTCGGCCTCTTTGTTGCCGGGATTGACGTCGGGATGGAACTTGCGCGCCAGGCTGCGGTACGCGGTTTTGATCTCGGCTTCGTTCGCATTCTTGGCGACGCCGAGGACCTCGTAGTAATCACGCTTGGCCATCATTTTCTCCTGGGGATGGTGCGGGCGCCCGCCCGGGCATTGGCATGCATTCTACCACCGGGCGGGCGTTCGCGGGGGTGCGATTATTTGCTGTCTCCCGACTTGGTGAACTCGGCGTCGACGACGTTCTCGTCTTTGTCTTTCTTCTCGTCGGTGCTGGGGCCCGCCTGCGGGCCGCTCGCGCTCGGACCACCGGCGCCCGGGCCACCGGGGCCGCCAGGACCGGCCTCGCCGCCCTGCTGCTTGTAGAGAATCTCGGCGATCTTGTGCGAGGCCTTGACCAGTTCCTCGGTCTTGTCTTTGATCTCTTTGGCGTCGCTGCCTTCCATGGCTTTCTTCAACTCGGCGATCTTGGTTTCGATCGTCGGTTTAAGATCGGCCGGAACCTTGTCGCCGAGGTCTTTCACCGTCTTCTCGATGCCGTAGATCGTGCTTTCGGCCTGGTTCTTCGCTTCGATCAACTCTTTGACCGCGGCGTCTTCCTTGGCGTACTGCTCGGCTTCTTTCGCCATTCGCTCCTGCTCTTCCTTCGAAAGCGCGTGGCTGGAGGTGATGGTGATCTTCTGTTCTTTGCCGGTGCCCATGTCTTTGGCGGCGACGTGCACGATGCCGTTGGCATCGATGTCGAACGTCACCTCGATTTGCGGCATGCCGCGCGGGGCCGGGGGAATGCCGATCAGGTCGAACCGACCGAGGGTCTTGTTGTCTTTCGCGAGCGGGCGCTCACCCTGCAACACATGCACCGACACCGCGGGCTGGTTGTCGCTCGCCGTCGAGAAGATCTGGTTTTTCTTGGTCGGGATGGTGGTGTTGCGGGGGATCAGCACGGTCATGACGCCGCCGAGCGTTTCGATGCCCAACGACAGCGGGGTGACGTCGAGCAATACAACGTCTTTCACGTCGCCGCCCATGATGCCGGCCTGGATGGCGGCACCCATCGCCACGCACTCCATCGGGTCGACCCCGCGTTCCGGCTCCTTGCCGAAGTGGTCTTTCAACAACTTTTGAATGATCGGCATACGCGTCGGACCGCCGACCATGATGATGCTGCCGACGTCGTCACGCGACATCTTGGCATCGCGCAGGGCGTTGTCGATCGGCCCCTTGCAGCGTTCGATCAACGGCGAGATCAGCTCCTCGAGTTTGGCCCGGGTGATGGTCATGACCAGGTGCTTGGGCCCTTCGTTGGTCGCGGTGATGAAGGGCAGGTTGATATCGGTCGTCGGGGTATTCGACAGCTCGATCTTCGCTTTCTCGGCCGCCTCGCGCAGGCGCATCATCGCCATGTGGTCTTTCGACAGGTCGATGCCCTCGGTGCGCTTGAACTCACTGTTGATCCATTCCAGCAGGATGCGGTCCATGTCGGTGCCGCCCAGTTGCGTGTCGCCGTTGGTCGATTCGACCTCGAACACGCCGCCGCCCATGGTCAGAATAGTGACGTCGAGCGTGCCGCCGCCGAGATCGAACACCAGGATCTTGCGTTCGCCCTTCTTGTCGAGACCGTAGGCGAGCGCGGCCGCGGTCGGCTCGTTGATGATGCGTTTGACTTCGAGGCCGGCGATGGCCCCGGCGTCTTTGGTGGCCTGGCGTTGGGCGTCGTCGAAGTAGGCGGGAACGGTAATGACCGCGCCGTCGACCTTGTCGTTGAGGAACGCCTCGGCGTCGCGCTTGATCTTCTGGAGAATGAAGGCCGAGATCTGCTGCGGGGTGAACTCTTTGTCGTCGATCTTGACCTTGTGGTTGCTGCCCATCTTGCGTTTGATGGCGAGCACGGTGCGATCCGGGTTGGTGGCGGCCTGACGGCGGGCGGGTTCGCCGATGAGGCGTTGGCCGTCCTTGGTGAACGCGACAATCGACGGAAAAGCCTTGCCGCCGATCGAAACGCCTTCAGCGCTGGGGATGATGACGGGCTTGCCGCCCTCGATCACGGCCGCGGCCGAGTTGGAAGTGCCCAGATCGATGCCAATCACTCGGGACATGTTTTTCCTCCTAGCGGATTTCCATACGTCGGTGCCAATGGTTGGACCGGTGATATAAATACAGTGTCAATAACTATGGACGATACGATACCTTGACCCGGGCCGGGCGCAGGACCTTGTCGTGCAGGGTGTAACCCTTCTCGAGGACTGCGGTGACCGTGTCTTCGTCGATGTCGGTGCGCTCTTCGCGCATGAGCGCCTCGTGCAGGTTCGTGTCAAACCTGGCGTTCAGCGCCTTGATCTCTTTGAGGCCGTTCTTTTCGAGCACGTCGGTGAACTGGATCGACAGCATCTCGAACCCTTCGACGACCTTGGGGTCGGAGATCTTTTCCTGCAGATGCTTCATGGCCGAGTCGAAACTCGAGACCACGGGCAGCAGGTCTTTCATGAGATTGGCCGAGCCGGTCAGGCGGGCATCGGCAACCTGCTTCTGGGCGCGCTTGTTGCAGTTGTCGTAGTCGGCACGGGCGAGCAACAACAGGCGGTCGCGCTCTTTCAATTCGGCTTTGAGCTTCTCGACCTCGCGACGCAGGCTTTCTTCCTCGCTCGCTGGGGCGTCGTCGGCCTCTGAATTTGCTGCGGCATCATCGGGACCGGCTGTCGCACTCTTCGCCGCAGCAGCACGGGCGTCGTCGTCATCGTCGTCGGTCTCGGCCGCGGCAGCACGGCGGTCGTTGACTTTGGGCGCCTCGGCGGCCGGGTCGTTCGCACTGCCGGGGGGCGCGACCTTGGCTTTCGGATCGGGCGGGAGTTTCGATGAAGAAGGGCTCACGCGTTGGCTCACTTTCTCATCTCGAATTTGGTCAGGGGGGTGGACGAAAGGATTTCGGAGAGGCGACGGGAAATCTCGGTCAGGCTCGAGATCACGCGCCCATAGTTCATGCGGATTGGCCCGATCAGGCCAATGCAACCGGCCGATCCGTTCGGGCCGGCGTACGGGGCGGTGACCAGGCTCAGTTGGTCGGTGTCGAAGCCGCTTTGCGAACCGATGGCCACGCGCACATCGTCGTTCTCGATGCGTTGGGCGAGCACGGTGAGCAGGCGTTCTTTGCTCTCGACCAGTTCGACGATCGAGCGGATGCGGTTGGGGTCGAGAAACTCGGGTTGCTCGAAGAACTTGATGACGCCGTCGAGGAAGAGGTTGTCGGCATCGGGGTGGGCGAACGCCTGCTTGATGCGCAGGGTGATCGTGCGGAGCACGCGGTTGAAGCGGTGCAGCAGTTCCTCGCCGCGGCGCAGGGCCCCCGAATCATCGATGTCGCTGAGGTTGCGGTTGCACAGTTGTTCTTCGAGAAAGCGATTGAGTGCTTCGACATCGGCCGTCGACATGTCGTCGCGCAGTGGAATCAGGGCATCGACGACCCGGCCGGCGTTGTCGGCCAGGGCCAACAACAATTGTTGTTCGCTCATCTTGACCAGGCGGATGGTGCGCAGCCGGCGCTCCCGTTGGCGCGGCGTGATCAGCACGGCGGGCAGGCGGTTGAGATCGGACACGAGCCGCAGCGCGTTCTTGAGAACGCCCGACTGCTGCCGGTCTTCTTCTTCGAATCTCTGGGCCAGCATGCTGATGATGGCCTCTTCGCGTTGGGTGAGACGCTCGAGATGCATGAGGAAATTCACATAGAAGCAGAACCCCGTCTCGGTGGGGATGCGGCCGGCCGAGGTGTGGGGCGACATGAGCAGGCCGATCTCTTCGAGGTCGGCCATCTCGTTGCGGATGGTCGCCGGCGAGCAGGGCAGATCCTGCATCTTCGCCAGCGTGCGCGAACCCACGGGTTCACCGGTGGTGATGAACGTGTCGCACACCAACTTCAGCACGCGAGCCTGGCGCTCGTTGAGCAGCTCGCGGGTCTGGGGTTGTTTCATATTTACAACGTGCATAAGAAAAGACTCGATGCTCTCTCGGTCAGATCAGGGCGCCGGCAGTGAAGACGAACAGGGCCGGGATTCGGCGACGCCCCACCCGCACGGTACCAGGAGTGGGGTGGGGCGTCAAACCGGGGTCAGGACCTGACTACATCAGTAGTCCATGTCCATGTTCGGGTTCGGGGCCGGAGCGGCCTTCTTCTCGGGCTTTTCGGCCACGAGCACTTCGGTGGTCAACAGGATCGCGGCGATCGACGCAGCGTTCTGGAGGGCCGAGCGGGTGACCTTGGCCGGATCGATGATGCCGGCCTTGGCCATGTCGGTGTACTCGTTCTTCACGACGTCGTAGCCGTAACCCGGCTTGTTGTGCTCGCGCACGCGCTGGATGATGACGGAGGCCTCGAGGCCCGCGTTGTCCATGATGTGCCACATCGGCTGGGTCAGGGCGCGGCGGACGATGTCGATGCCCACGCGCTCGTCGCCTTCGGCCTTCTTGTAGAGCTCCTCGACCACGTGCAAGGCATTGATGTAGGTCACGCCGCCGCCGGCGACGACACCCTCTTCAACCGCGGCACGGGTGGCCGACAGCGCGTCTTCGACGCGGGTCTTGCGCTCTTTCATCTCGGTCTCGGTGGCTGCGCCGACCTTGATGACCGCAACGCCGCCCGACAACTTGGCGAGGCGCTCCTGGAGCTTCTCTTTGTCGTAGCTGCTGGTCGACTGGTCGATCTCGGCCTTGATCTGCGCGATGCGCTCTTTGATGTCTTTGGCTTTGCCGGCGCCGTCGACGACGGTGGTTTTCTCTTTGCTGACAACCACGCGCTTGGCGGTGCCCAGATCGTCGAGGGTGGTGTTCTCGAGTTTGAGACCCACTTCTTCGGCGATGCGGCGGCCCTTGGTCAGGACAGCGATGTCTTCGAGCATGGCCTTGCGGCGATCACCGAAACCGGGCGCCTTGACGGCGACGCAGTTGAAGGTGCCGCGCAGCTTGTTGACCACGAGGGTCGCCAGCGCTTCGCCTTCGACGTCTTCGGCGATGATCAACAGGGGCTTGTTGACCTGCACGATCTTCTCGAGCAGGGGCAGGATGTCTTTGATGTTGTTGATCTTGCTGTCGGTGATCAGGATGTACGGATTGTCGAGAACGGCTTCCATGCGCTCCTGGTTGTTGACCATGTAGGGGCTCACGTAGCCTTTGTCGAACTCCATGCCGTCGACGAAGTCGAGGGTGGTATCGAAGCTCTTGGCCTCTTCGACGGTGATGACGCCGTCTTTACCGACTTTGTCCATCGCCTCGGCGATGATCTTGCCGATCTCGATGTCGCGGGCGCTGATCGTCGCAACCTGGGCGACGCTGTCTTTGTTGTCGTCGACTTTTTTCGCGAGCTTCTTGATCTCGTCGACCACAGCGTGGACGGCGCGCTCGATGCCGCGTTTCACGAAGGTCGGGTTCGCGCCGGCGGCCACGTTCTTGAAGCCTTCGTGCACGATCGCCTGGGCGAGAACGGTGGCGGTGGTGGTGCCGTCGCCGGCGACGTCGTTGGTCTTGCTGGCGACTTCTTTAACCAACTGAACGCCCATGTTCTCGAAGGGCTCTTCGACTTCGATCTCTTTGGCGATGGTCACGCCGTCGTTGGTGATGGTCGGGCTGCCGAATTTCTTCTCGAGAACCGCATAACAACCCTTCGGGCCGAGGGTGGCGCGAACGGCATTGGCGACGATATCAACGCCCTTTTCGAGCGAACGGCGAGCTTCTTCCCAATAACGCAATTGTTTGGCTGCCATGGTTGCTTATCTCCTTATTGTCTTTCGCAGACTGATCAGTTCATGACCGCGAGAATGTCTTCTTCGCGGAGGATCAGGTAGTTCTCGCCGTCGATCTTGATCTCGGTGCCGGCATACTTCGAGTAGATGACCGTCTGGTCTTTCTTCAGACCCATCTCGCCACGCTTGCCGCTGTCGAGCATTTTGCCCGGGCCGACGGCGATGATGGTGCCCTCGACGGGCTTCTCTTTGTTGGCGGTATCGGGCAGGATGACGCCGCCCTTGGTCTTCTCGAGCGCCTCTTTGGGCTTCACGACAACGCGATCGTTCAACGGCTGGATGTTGAGAGACATTATTGATTTCCTCCTGGTTGATTTGAGTGAGTTGAATTTGTTGGACTCCCCGGCGACCGGGACACGCGTGTCGCCGGGGAGTTACTTACATTATATTGCTATTGTATTGCGCCATCGGTCGGGATTACATCATCCCGCCCATGCCGCCCATGCCACCCATTCCGCCCATGCCGCCCATGCCACCCATGCCGCCCATCGCCGGGGCCGCCGACTTCTTCTCGGGTTTCTCGGCAACGAGGACTTCGGTGGTGAGCAGGATCGCCGCGATCGAAGCGGCGTTCTGCAACGCGGAGCGGGTCACCTTCGCCGGATCGACGATGCCGGCTTTGAACATGTCGGTGTATTCGTTTTTGACCACATCGTAACCCTGGCTCTTCTTGTCGCCGTGGCTGCGAATGTGCTCGATGATGACCGACGCTTCGAGACCGGCGTTGTTCATGATGTGGAACATCGGCTGGGTCAGCGCCCGGCGAACGATGTCGATACCGATGCGCTCATCGCCTTCGGCCTTCTTGTAGAGGGCCTCGACGGTGTGCAACGCGTTGATGTAG
Organism: uncultured bacterium; assembly: GCA_964483805.1. GTDB lineage: Bacteria > Muiribacteriota > Ozemobacteria > Ozemobacterales > Ozemobacteraceae > CAZADH01. Next base: position 586 of record CAZADH010000148.1, on the reverse strand, counting down.
GTGACGCCGCCGCCGGCGACGATGCCCTCTTCGACCGCGGCGCGGGTGGCCGACAACGCGTCTTCGACGCGCGTCTTGCGCTCTTTCATCTCGGTCTCGGTGGCTGCGCCGACCTTGATGACCGCAACGCCGCCCGACAACTTGGCGAGGCGCTCCTGGAGCTTCTCTTTGTCGTAGCTGCTGGTCGACTGGTCGATCTCGGCCTTGATCTGGGCGATGCGCTCTTTGATCTCTTTGGCTTTTCCGGCGCCATCGACGATCGTCGTGTTCTCTTTGGTGATGACGACGCGCTTGGCGGTGCCGAGGTGGTCGAGGGTCACGTTCTCGAGCTTCAGGCCGACTTCTTCGGCAATGCGCGTGCCCTTGGTGATGATGGCGATGTCTTCAAGCATGGCCTTGCGGCGATCACCGAAGCCGGGCGCCTTGACCGCGACGCAGTTGAAGGTGCCGCGCAGTTTGTTGACCACGAGGGTGGCGAGGGCTTCGCCTTCGACGTCTTCGGCGATGATCATCAACGGGCGCTTGACCTGAACGATCTTCTCGAGCAGGGGCAGGATGTCTTTGATGTTGTTGATCTTGCTGTCGG
>CAZADH010000147.1:0-14520 GCA_964483805.1 uncultured bacterium | reverse complement strand
CCGACAGCACCAGACCCCACGGCAGTGCGCCCGACAGCACGCCCTCGATGATCGTCTTCATCAGCGTCGCCTGTGGCGCGGGCAGGTCCTTGCTGCCGAACGTGTAAACAGAGCCGAGCAACAAGACGGTGCCGGCCACAGCCCAGCAGGCAAAGGCCGCGCCGATCAATTGGCCGAACTGCTGACGGTACGGGGTGGCGCCGACGAGATACCCGGTTTTCAGATCCTGGGCGATGTCGCCGGCCTTGCCCGCGGCCACGCACACGATCGTGCCGACGGTGAGCACGGCGGCCTGCGCGGCGGCGTCCTTCCAACCGAACGCGGCGAAGAGCGACGAGATGCCGATGAGCGTGACCAGCGTCATCCCCGAGGTGGGGTTCGACGAGACGCCGACGATGCCGACGATGCGCGCCGCGACCGCGACGAAGAGGATGCCGAAGAACCCGACGCCCGCGCCGCAGACGAGGCGTGGGGTCAGTTCCATATTGCCGGCGAAGATCCCCGGAACCAGGCCCGACACCAGCACGACCAGGAGAATGCCGCCGACGATGAAGATGCCGGGGAGGTCACGGTCGGTGCGTTCGACGGTCGTGGCGGTGTCGTGCTTCGCGCCTGACAACCCCCGGGCCACCGCGACGAATGCGCCGAACATGGTGGGCAGGTTGAGTAACACGGTAATAATACCTGCGGCGGCAACGGCGCCGGCCCCGATGTAACGGACGTAGTAATTCCAGATCTGCCCGGCGCTCATGTCCGCGATCAGCGGCTTGGTGCTGCCCGGAATGATTTCGGGGAGGAACGGTGCGGTCAACTGACTGCCGAGAATCGACAGCAACGGGATGAAGACCAGCGCTGAGAGGATCGCGCCCGAGACGACCACGCCCGACTGCCGAAAGCCGAGAATGTAACCAACCGCCAGCAGAGCTGGGGCCAGCTCGACGCCGATGACCGCTTTGGGCAGTGCCGAGGGCAGGATCAGGGCCGCCTCTTCGGGGACGAGAAAGACGACCGAGACCAACACCTTGATGACCGCGGCCAGAGCCATGCCCATGAAGATCCAGCGGCCGCCGGAAGCGCCCTCGGCGGTCACGCGCAACACTTCGGCACAGGCCGTTCCTTCGGGGTAGGGGAGCTCCTGGTGCGAATCGACGATCAGCAGACGCCGCAACGGGATCATCGCGGCGATGCCGAGCAGCCCGCCGAGGAAACAGAGTGCAACAACTTGTATGTAGGGCGGGGCCATGCCCCACAGAAACAGCGCCGGGATGGTGAAGATGGTGCCCGATGCCAGCGCGGTCGAGGCCGAGCCGATGGTCTGCGACAGGTTCGCTTCGAGAATCGTGCCGCGCACGCGGAACAGCGTGAACAACGCGACGGTCATCACCGCGGCCGGAATCGATGCCGACACGGTCATGCCGACCTTCAACCCAATGTAGGCGTTGGCCGACCCGAAGACGATGCCGAGCACGACGCCGGCGGCGACCGCCTTGAAGGTGAACTCAGCCAGTTCGGTCGAGTGCGTTTGGGGTGACGATGCAGTGTTGTTGTCCATCGGGAATCAAACCTTTCTGGGATTTGTGCGGGCGGGTTCCTTGCGACTGCGCTCGGGCTTGGCGCCCCCGCGGTTCCCGCCATCGTGGCGGCAAACGCCCGCTGCGCGCATGGAAACTCGTCGTTAGTTGACGCCCCGCCAGTGGCACGGCCGGGGTGTCGTTCATTCGTCCGGGTTCGTGAATCTAATGTATTTACTGTACAAGGGCAAGGTCATTTGAAATACGCCAAGGATAACCAGGAACAGTGAGCCGGGAACGGTGTGTCTGGCAGTCCCACGGGACGGCATGGGTACGTCGAAACTCACAGTGTCGGTGCACCCGAAGACGATCAGCAGCACGCCGCAGAGAACGGTGGCCGTCTTCAAAAAACGCTGCACCATCACGTTGTCGGTGAAGTGTCGCTCGATGTAGATGTAGATCGAGCCGTAGATGAGAGGTGACAACAGCAGGGCATATCCGGCCAGGGAACCCATGATGGACGACCTCTCTTTTTTGTCGACTGACAAGAATCCCTGCGTTCGCTGACCCACCCGCCGAGCGCCGCCCAGTTACAGTGGGCTGCGATCTCTGCATCGCGTGAAAATACATTGTATGTCATGTCGGGCCGGTGTCTTGCGCACGACCACACAGCCAGGGCGGCGCTGGAGGTCGCCATGAACACTGAATTGTCTGGGCCCGCCGCGCACGGGACAACCTTGCCCCGTGCGCGGTCTGCCGGCAACCCGCGATCAGAGCGCGTCTTCGATGATCTTCTGAATCTCGTTGTCGGGGTAGTAGCCTTCCGAACCCTTGCCGAATGCGCCGATGAGTTGAATCTGACCGTCACCGACGACGACCTTCTTCTCTTTGATGTCGCTCACGTTCTTGACCACCAGCTTCTTGACCTTCTTTGCCATGCGACCCTTGCCGACCTCGTCACCGCAAATGCTCTTCACGGCGCAGGTGAGGCGACCGACGCCCTGGTGTTGCAGGTTCTGCAGGGCATCGAAGTCACCGACGAAACTCATCCAGTCGATTTCGATCGCCAGCGGGTAACCGCAGGTCTGTGCCAGGTCTTTCAGTTCGTCGGGCAGGCCGTCGGCGATGTAGCCGCGGGCGAAGCGCTCTTCGTTGAGCTTCATCTTCTCGACGACCTCTTTGGGCAGGTCGGGAACTGGGGCAGCCGCAGAGGCTGTGTTGTTGGCGACCTGCTCCGTTACGGGAGCTTTGGTGTTTTCGGCCGCGACGGCCGCCGGGTCGGCCACAGATAGCATGGCGGGAGCAACGAAAAGGGCAGTGGAGATCACGAGGGCAGCCAGTTTGCGCATTGCTTCTTCTCCGATTGATCAGCGATTGAGCGGGCACCCGCGGCATCTGTGCGCGAGTCCAACGACGGCAGTGTGCCCGTTGACCGGCCGTGGTGTCAACACCAGGTGCATCGTGACCTATGGCGACGAACGCCGTGACCGGGCGCCTCAGAATCTTCTCTGCATGATGTTGAAATTCCAGGAGAAACCCTTGCGCATCGGGAAGTCTGTGCCGGCCGAACCCAGGTCGGTGCCGTAGTCGTAGTCTTTCACAAATGTGTAATTGGCCTGCACGAAAATCGGCCAGGTGCGGGTCTTGTTGCGGAAACGCCACTTGAACACGAAAACCTGGCGGCCCACCGACAACGTGCTGCTCGTCAGATCCCGCGAGCGAATACTCCCGCCGCGCCTGGCGACTTCGGCGATCAAGGTGTCGGACGGTCGGAACGCGTGCAGGCCCACGTTGGCGATCACGTAGGTTTTGCGGTTCAGGAAACGGAGCAGCGACAAGTCATACTGCGCGTAGTCGAGTCGGCTTCCCGAGGGCAGATCGAGCATCTTCATCGGCAGGAATTGCAGGCGCAGGCGCAAGGTGGTGTCAGCATCGAACTGCTTCGACAACGTGAGTTTGGGCCCGACGCTCCAGTCGAAGCCGCGGTGTTTCATGCGAAAAGCGACCCCGGGTCTGAAGCGGATTCCCGGTGTCGGCCCCTGGCGCTCGACGTTGGCGACGGGTGGGGTGGCCTGGTCGGCAGTGGGCGCGCCGGGGGGCAGAACCGTCGCCATCGGCGGCTGATTCGACGTGTCGGTGACGTCCGCTCGACTCTGAGCGGTGAAGCCGGGGGCTGGTGCCTTTCTCGCATCGGGCACGGGTTGCGCGGCGCGGGCCGCCGCCAAAGCCGCCGGGCGTGTTGTGACCGACTGTTCAGCGGCCTGGGCCGGGGCAAAGCTCGAGGTGGCGATGAGTAAGCCAAGAAGCGCTGTGACTCGCAGACTGCTGCATAACCGACCTGTATTCATGAGATCTCCATTGATGATTTGTCGAAACTCTCGCGGGGCGTTGCTTCACATTTAATGTGTTGTCGTCTCGGATCTCCACAATATCACTTCCGGCGTGTACCGCGAAATCGACGGGCGTTTTTCGCAGTGTTTGCCCGCTGACGCGTCGCGATCGGCATGTGATAGAGTTGTACACGTTTCTCACAGCAGGTCGCGTCAGTGAATGCGGTCGCATTCCTGCAAGCCGGGAGGAGGACTGAAACAGACATGAGCTCGCACTTTCAGGCTGCGGTCAGGGGTTGGCGCCCGTCGTTTCGAGCCTTGTGGGCCATCATCTTCATCGTTACCAGCGCGAGCCCGGCGCTCGCCGGACCGTATCACCGCAGTCCCGAAGATCCCCTCGGCATTCTCGTGATCCTGACGATGCCGATCTGGTGGCTGATCTCGTGGGGTTCGGTGGCCATGGCCCGTCGCGCCTATCGCGGGTTGCCGCAGACCCGGGGCGATGAGTTGCGCGCGTGGCGCGACGCCGCGGTGGTGTCGGCCGGCGCATTCATGGCCGGGTGGGGTGTGGCCTTCATCGTGGTGCCGCCGCTCACCGGCATCTGGGGCTCGGCCTGGTGGTTGTCATACCTGTTGTGCATCTTGGCATACATCAGCAATATCGTAGTGCTGCGCCTTTGGTTGACGCATCGGGCCACCAAAGCGCTGGCTAACAGGCCCGAGGCGGAAATCGCGGCAGCGCTCGCCAGCGTCCGTTGGTGGGCCACTTGGCCGATTGCCGGTTTCGCCGGCGTTGTGGTTACGCTGGCGTTTCTCGGGACCTGGTCGATGGTCCGCTCGATGGGGCGTTGACCTACGGCGTCGGCCCGCGCGCGCACTCCTCCTCGGTCAGGTAGCAGGCCGGGTCCCAGGCCCACGGGTCGCCAAACCGGCGCAGTGCGCGCACCCTGAACGAACCGCCGCACATCTTCAGAAAACCGCACGTCGCGCAACGGCCCTTGAGACGAGGCAGGCGGTCGCGCAATGCCGCGAGCATCGGGTGAAGCAGGGGTACGTCGGTAGACCCATCGGCATCGGGGATGAGGCCAGCGGCCCCGGGTGCCCGTTCGCCGCGCCCAGTTGCCCCTGTGGCGTCGCCGTGGTTCGGCGCGTGTGCGCCGGCGCGCACGCCACTCCAGATCTCGGAGAACGGCCGTTCGCGGACCGAACCGAGATCGAGGTCCTGCCAGAACTGGTCGGGGTGCACATGCCCGGTCGGGTCGATGTTGCCGATGCCGACGCCGCTCGAATGCGCGCCACCGCCGTTCCACTCGAGCAGGCGGCGCACCTCGGCGGCGCGCTCGGGGTTCTCGCGCAGCAATTGTAAATACAAATAGGGACCATCGACGTGGTTGTCGACCGTGAGAATATCGAGATCGCGACCGGCGTTGACCGCTTCGCGCGTGCGCCGCACGATGGTGTCGAGCGCGCGCCGGCTTTCGTCGATGGTCAGCGGGTCGTCGGCCAGCGCCCGACCGCGCCCAGCCGGAACCAGATGATAGAAGCAGGCCCGCGGGATCTTTTCATCAAGGATGAAATCGAAGATCCGGTCGAGTTCGTGCGCGGTCTGGCGCGTCAGCGTCAGGCGCAGGCCGACGCGTTGGCCGGCGGCGAGGCAGTTACGAAACCCGCGCATGGCGGCATCGAACGCGCCCTCGGTCTGGCGGAAATGGTCGTGGGTTTTGCCGATGCCGTCGAGCGAAATACCGACGTAGATGAACCCGATCTCTTTCAGCCTCTTGGCCGTTTCGGCCGTGATGAGCACGCCGTTCGTCGACAACACCGGCCGGACGCCCCGTGATACAGCGTATTGCACCAGATCGAACAGGTCGGGCCGCAGCAACGGTTCGCCGCCCGAAAACAGCAGCGCGGGAATGCCGAACTGCGCCAGGTCGTCGATCAGCGCCCGCCCCTCGGCGGTCGTCAACTCGTCGGGGTAGTCGCAGTTCTCCGAGTCGGTGTAGCAATGTAAACACTTCAGGTTACATCGTCGGCTGGTGTTCCAGACCACGACCGGCTTGCGCAACCCCGCCCCGGCCGCGCGGGCATGCCCGTGGAAATGATGGCCATGCGCCACTCGCTGCGGGCCGTCTTCGCCGTAGCGCAGTGGGTCGCCCGTGGTCGCACGATCGGTAACGAGTTTGGTGATGTTGATCATGGTCGCTTCTGCCTGGTGTTACTGGGATTGGCCGGCGCCGCCACGGGCCGCCGTCGGGGTCGACAACACGTCGGTCAACTTCTTGACCAGCCCGGGGATGGTGTATTCATCGGCCGTCGCCAGCAGGGGAATGCCGACTTCGCGGCACCGCGCGGCGGTGACCGGCCCGATGGCCACACCCGGGACCTTGGCCGGGGCGATGTCGGCTCCTTTGATCATTTCGAGGAAGTTGTCGACCGTGCTGCTGCTCGTGAAGGTCACCGCATCGATGGTGCCCTGGCGCAGTGCTCCGAGAATCGTGGGGTCGGCGCCGGCGTCGGCCACGGTGCAATAAAGCGGCACGACCGAGACGCGATGACCGGCGGCCCGAAGGCTGTCGGGCAGCACCTCGCGGGCTTTCTCGGCCCGCAGGACCGCGACGTGTTCCGTGGGGCGGCCCTGCCAGAACGGCAGCAGTTCCTCGGCGACGAAGGTGGTCGGCACGAAGTCGGGCCGGATGCCGCGTCGTTCCCACGCTGCCGCCGTGGCGGGGCCAATGCAGACGATCTTCTTGCCGGCGAGCGCGCGCACGTCGCGTCCGCGCGTGTGCAGGGCGGCGACGAAACCATCCACGCCGTTGACCGAGGTGAACACGGTTGTATTTACAGTGTGCCACTCGGCCAGCAGGGCGTCGAGGCCAGGGTTGTCGAGCAGCGGTTCGCAGCGGATCACCGGACAGAGATCCACCAGCGCCCCGGCGTTGCTCAGTTGCTCAGCCAGATCGCTGGCCTGGGCGCGTGAACGGGTAACCACGAGACGGCGGCCGAACAGGGGTCGTCGCTCGAACCAGGCGAGTTGCTCGCGCAGTTCGACGACGCGGCCGACGACGATGAGCGCCGGCGGTTTGATGTTCTCGCTGCGGGCGATCTCGACGATGCTGGTCAGCGTGCCGGTGACCGTGCGTTGGCGCGGTGTCGTGGCGTTCTCGATCATCGCGACCGGTGTCGCCGGGGGTCGTCCTGCGTCGATCAGGCGTTGGCAGATGCCGGCGAGATTGCCCACGCCCATGACGAAGACGAGGGCATCGAGACCGGCGAGCGCCGCCCAGGGCAGGGTGCTCGTGTCTTTCTCGCACGACTCGTGGCCGGTGACAAAGGCAACGGCGGGCGTGTATTCACGATGTGTTAATGGAATACCCGCGTAGGCCGGCCCGGCCATGGTCGAACTGACCCCCGGCACGAGTTCATACGGCACCCCGGCCGCGCGCAGAACCTGCATCTCTTCACCGCCGCGGCCAAACATCAGCGGGTCGCCGCCCTTGAGGCGCACGACGCTGTGACCCGCACGGGCCTCCTCGACGAGGATCTGGTTGATTGCCTCCTGGGGTTTGGTGTGTTGGCCCGCCCGCTTGCCGACATCGATGACGCGGGCATCGGGACGCACCTGATCGAGGAACGCGGGGGCGCCGAGCTGATCGATGACGAGCACGTCGGCGGCGCGCAAGAGCGCGAGCCCGCGCACGGTGATCAGGCCGGGGTCGCCGGGGCCGGCCCCGATGAGGTAGACCTTACCGGGTTCGATTCCCGTTGGGGTCACCCGCGACAACGGCATGTTCGTGTAGGCTGCTTCTTCCATGTTGGTGCACTCCGTGCATTGGTCATTGGTCGGTTTACGATAGCACGTTCGCGGTGTTGGTGAAACCCGGGTCAGTCGAACGGCAATGTTGTTGCGGGTTCGGTGGCGACAATGGCTCCGGCCCGCTGCAGGCCGGCGACAACATCGCGCGGATGGGTGGCCTTGATCAGGCCGAGCCACTCTTCGTTGACGCGGTTGGCCAGATACGGTGGCGCGGCGCCGGCATAGATGCGTAACAGGGCGGTGGCGCAGTTGTGTGAACAGAGCGCGAAACGATCGACGGTCGTGTCGCGGTTGGCCGCTACCTCGAGGGTGTGCGCCAGAAGCGCTTGCACCGCGGTTTGGTCCGGGAGTCGCAGCGGCCAGATGCGGATCTGTGGGTGGCCGACGGCCTGGGTAAACGCTTTGAGGTCTTCCCAGGTCTGGACAAGATAGAACAGCTCGAGGTTCCCCAGCAGCATGTCGCCCAGCGGGTTGAGCCGGCCGGCCGTGCGTTTGGGCTCCGCAGAAACGACGAGCGCGCGCGTGCTGGTTCCGGTGGTGCGGCACCCGGCGTCGTCAGAAAAAGTAAATACAAAAAATGCATGCTCGAAAAAGCGGCGCACGTGGTAAGTGCCAACCGCAGCGGTGCGCACCCGCGTCGGGTCGATCGTCGTTGTCAGAAACCGATAGGATGCCAGGTCGGGATCGCCACTTGGAACCGAGGCGGACGCCAATCCCCAGCGGACGCCGTCGACCGTCCACGGATCGGTCATGCCCCCCTTGTCCCGCCACTGTGCCGGCCGTTGCGAGGGGAGCCAAGCTCCCGCGTCGGCCTTCTCGCGTCGTGGCTCCGGCAGAAATGCGTCATCCGCGAGGCAACACGGAAACCGGGGCAGCGCCGCGAAGGCGAGGGCGACGACGAGCGTCAGTGCTGCTGCGATGGCAAGAAGAACGCGGTGGCGCTCGAGAAATGCGGCCGTGCGATTCATGAACGTGAAGACAAGAATACGCAATACATACTAACGCAATATCAAGAACCCGAAGACGACGACCGAGGTGACGCTGAACCCAATGACCAGCAACACCGACCAGAACCACTCCCCGAGCACGATCGAGAACCGTCGGTCAGGGCTGACGTCGGGTGAGATCCAGACGGGTTGGGTCAACGTCATGATGCCCATGGTGGCGACAGCCCAGACTCCCAGCAGCGTCACGGGAGAGAATACAGTGTAAAGCATCGGCCACGCCACCCCGGTCAGCCCGATGGCGAACGGTGGGGCAACGAACGACACGATGTTGAGCAACAGGTGCACCCAGAAGCTCGCGTCCTTGCCGGCATGCGCATGGGAACTGCACACCGCGAGATAGTTGCCGATCGGGGCGAGCAGGCAGCAACAACTGCAGCAGCAACTGCAGCAACCGTAGAGCAGGCCGGGGCGGAACCGCCGATTGCGGTGCAGCGGATTGCGCAGTGGCGTCAGCTTCACGGCGTCGCGTTCACGAGGTTGAACATCGGCCCCCAAATGGCCTTGACCAGCACCAGCAGGGTGATGCCCGCGCCGGCAAACATGAACGACAGGGTCAGGGTGACCGACACCTGCAAGCGTGCGTACATCGCGGGCCCGCCGCGCCGGTGATTGCGGGCGCCGGCGACCAGCAGGAATGGAAAAGACAGCCAGGCCGTGAAAGCGGCCAGAGCCATGGCATGGTAAGCCGGCCACCAGGCCTCACAGAAGTCGACGGTGCGCAAGACCCACTCGGTGGTCGTCGGCAGTTGCACCTTCATGCCCATGAAGATCTCTTTAAATGACACGGCCATGGCCGGAAAACTGTACAACAGCCAGGCAAGCATGCCGATCAGCACCCACAACATGATGTCGGGCCGAAAGTCGGCAAGCAGTTCCCAGTGCGAAACCTCGCGACTGAATGTCTCGTCGGTCGATTTGTTCATCGGTTTCTCTCGGCGCGCAATACTCGTCGCCGCCTCTTCAATTCGGCAAAACTCGCGTGCCGTTGCTCTGCATAATAGCACGCGGTCGAGGTGCGCCACCGCCACTTCATGGGCGCCGGCCCAACTGGCGCAGGATCTCAGTGCCGCCGCCGGCGAGCAGCGAGTCGGCCAGGTCGTGACCCAGCGCGGTTACGGCTGCCGATGCCTGCTCGGATCCTGGCAGGCGCAGCGTTCGGGTCTCGCGAACCTTCTTCGTGCCGTCGGGCAGGCCGAGAAATGCGTGCAAGACAAGGGTGTCGGCGTCAGGCTGTTCGGCATGCACTGCCATCGGCAGCGAACAGCCACCGAGCAGGCGCGTCATGAACGCGCGCTCGCCGGTCGCGGCAAGGCGGCCGCGCGCGTCTTCGATGACGTCGAGAAGAGGCCGCAGGTGGGCAAGGTCGGTGGCCCGGCACTGCACGGCCAGCAGCCCTTGGCCGGCCGCCGGGATGACGGTCGTGACGGGGAGAATCTCGGTAATCTGCTGCGCGTGCTGCAGGCGGGTGAGCCCTGCCGTCGCGAGCACGATCGCGTCGAGTTCGCCGCTGCTGAGTTTGGCCAGACGCGTGTCGACGTTGCCACGCAGTGCGGTGAAACGCAGATCGGGGCGAACCTGCAACAGTTGCGCCTGCCGCCGCAAACTGGAGGTGCCGATGCAGGCGTTGGCCGGCAGCGTTGCCAGCGGAGCGCCGTTCCGCGACAACAGCGCATCGCGTGGGTCTTCGCGGGCCGAGATGGCGCCGAGCACCAGGCCGTCGGCCATGGCGTGCGGCACGTCTTTCAGGCTGTGTACCGCGATATCGATGCGCCCGTCGGTCAGGGCCGCCTCGATCTCTTTGATGAACAGCCCTTGGCCACCGACCTGGTGCAACGGCACGTCGCGCACCTGGTCGCCGAGCGTCTTGATGGTGACGATTTCGATGCCGCAATCGGGGTGGGCGGCGAGAATCCGGTCGCGCACGTGGTGGGCCTGCCAGAGCGCAAGCCGGCTGCCGCGCGTGCCCAGGCGCAGTGTCTTATGTTGTAAAGATGTCATGAACCTGTCCTCGGTCACCATTGAACTTGCCAACGGCAGCTTGGGTCCCCGTTCCTCGCGGCCTGCGGAGCTGGACTTCACCCAATGCGACGGTGACACAGTGCTGACACCTGTGGCCGATGACGGGCATATCGAGGTCGACGTGACAAATCATGCCTGTTTCATTCCGGACCCCGCTCGCCTCGCGAGCGCAAGTCGGCAACCAGGCGCAGATCGGGTTCGTTGATGTCGTCGGGGGTGAGGCCGAACAATTCGGCCAGGCGGTGCCGGTCGGTGGCCGACAGCGGGCCGAGTTCCTTGAGATTGGCCGTCGGCGCGTGCAGCCACTTGGCCATCAGCCGGCGCGACAGATCGATGACCGCCTCGGCGGTGCCCGGTGGCAGCGTTGCCTGATACCGCCGGAGGAAGCGGTCGACCTCATCGCGGCGCAACCGGTCGGCCCGCTCGCGCAATGAACGAATCAACGGGGTGACCGTGCGGCTGCGCGACAATTCCTCGAAGCGGGCGACTTCTTCGGCAACCATCTCCGTGGCGTGCTGGGCTTCGCGGCGCCGCAGATCGTGGTGCTCGTCGACCACGCCTTGCAGGTCGTCGATGTTGTAGAGAAATACGTTGTGCATGTCTGCGCAATCGCCTGCAATATCGCGGGGTACGGCAATATCGATGAGAAACATCGGTCGGTACGGCCGTGCAGCCAGGGGAGCGGCCAGCACCGAACGGTCGAGAATCGGCCGTGGAGCCCCCGTCGATGAGATCACGATATCGGCCGCGGTCAACGCGCCGGCCAGGTCGCCCAGTTCGCGGGCCTGACCGCCAAACTCGGCGGCCAGGGCTTCGGCGCGAGCGAGGGTGCGGTTGGTGAAGATCAGCTTGCCGATGCCGCGGCTGCGCAGATGGCGCGCGGTGAGGGTGGCCATCTCGCCGGCGCCGATCACCAGCGCGGTCGAGTCGCCGAGCGGGCCGAAAATCTGCAGCGCCAGGTTGACCGCGGTCGAGGCGATCGAGACCGTGTTCTCGCCGATGCGCGTTTCGCTGCGGATGCGCTTGCCCACCTCGATGGCCTTCTGCCAGAGCAGATGCATTTCGGGGCCGACCGTACCGGACTCGACCCCATGTTGGTAGGCGGCCTTCACCTGGCCGAAAACCTGCGACTCACCCAGGACCATCGACTCGAGACCGCCCGCAACGCGAAACAGATGGGCAACCGCATCGGCGCCATCGCGTCGTTGCAGGGCGCTGGTGATGGCCGGGTCTTCGGCGCCGCGGCCAAGCCAGGTGTTGAAGAGTCGTTGGCGTGTCGGTGGATCACCGAAACAGTAGAGTTCGATGCGATTGCAGGTCGCCAATACAACGTGTTGCACGTCGGGGGCGACCGGCAGGGTGGGGCACTGGTCTGGGGGCGCGAGAACCTCGCGGACCGCGATGGGAGCGGTGCGAAAGTCGAGGCCGACCATGGCGATGCGGGCGGTCATGACGGGCGCCTCTTCGCGGCGCGCCGACGCGGACACGGTTTGTCGTCGGCTTCGCCGAGTTCGGCGGCCATGGCCCGTTCGATGGCAGCGCGGCCCTCGCGTTCGAGGCGGGCCAGGGTGGCGGCGCTTGCCCAGCGGCGGAAGAATGCCGCACGTTTGGCCTGGTCGGGCCAGCACGCCTTGACCCGCGGTCGCAGTTCGGCAAAAACCCGGGCCAATTCGCTCAGTGCCGGTGAGAGGCTGGCTTCGAGGGTTCGCCGCACCAGGGCCGAGAGGGCCGGACTTGCGCCCTGGCTCACCAGACCGATGGTGAACGGAGGGCGGTCGATGCGCACCGGCGTGACAAAGTCGGATGCATCGGGGTCGTCGCCCTGGTTGCACCACAGTCGCCGCCGGCGGCAGGCGGCGCGGAGTCGTCGTTGTGTGGCGGCATCGTCGGTGGCGAGCACGACGAGTTCAGGGGGCGGCGCCGTGTCGAGATCGGCCGTGGTGGCAATACGCCGTATGGCAGTGTCGGCACACCGGGCGAGCGGCCCAGCGATGCGCGGGGCGATGACGGTGATGCGGGCGCCGGCTGCCGCCAGGGCGATCCCCTTGCGGGTGGCCAATGCACCACCACCGACGATGAGCACCCGGCGGTCGTGCAGATCGAAAAAGAGCGGGTGAAAATGCCCCGCGACCGTGCGTGTCGGTGGTGAAACGGGCATGGTGTTCAGTGCACGAACTGATGCCAACCGCTCGACACGAGGGCCAGCATCAGCGACAGGATGAAGCCGACAATCGCCAGGACCGCGGTGCGCGGCCCGCCCCACGAAAACGCCGCGCGGCCACCCACGGCCAGCGCGAAGATTGTCCAGGTGACCAGAGCCAGGTTCTGCTTGGGCTCGAGGTGCCAGTAGATGCCGTACACCTGCTGCGAGCCCACGGCGCCGAGCAGCAGACCCGCGGAGAACAGCCCAAAACCAACCAGGGTGAAGACGGCATTGAGGTGGTCGAGGCGCGCCAGCGGCGGGAAGAACCCGATCGCGCGCAGGCGGTTTTTGGCCTTGAGACGCCGCGTCTGGAACAGGTAGGCGACGGAGACGACCGCGGCCAGCAGAAAGAAACACTCGCCCGCGACCGACATCAGAACGTGGGTGCCGAACCACAGCCCACCGATGTCGTTGGGCAGGGTCGCCGGATTGCGGCTGATGAAGCCGAACAGCAGCAGGGCCACGGCCAGGGGCAGGGCGAACAGCGAGACGAAGCGCTCACGCTGCCACAGTTCGAGGCCGAGGCATGCGGCGGCGAGCACGAGCGAGGCGAGGGCGGCGACCGCCTGGAGGCGCGCCCAGGTCGGGGTGTCGCCGGTCGTGCCCAGGAGGTTCGCCACGCCGAATGCGTGCAACAGCAGACCCAACGCGAGGATCCAGAGACCCCACCGCGGTTGGCTGTCGTCGGCGCCGGCGAGACGATGGCGCAAGCGGGTGGCCGTGGCAAGCGCATAGGCCAGCCCGGCAACCCCAAACGCGAACGGCGAGGTCAACGGCATGCGAACCGCCGACCGTCAGCGTCGCGCGTCGCCGCGGTGTCGCGGCCTGTCGACAAGCGTGTTATGATCGAACATCGTTGCCATGTTACACCAGGTCCGGCGGTAAGTACCAGTCTCGGGCCACGGATTTTTGGGGGCGGCGAAGCCCATCGCGCATCGGTGCGCTCGGGTCGTTTGCACTGCGCGAAACGCCCACTGCGCCATCCGTGGCGGGCGGGTGTGGGCGAAACGGCCGGTTGTGGGTCAACCAGGAGGAAGACAATGTACGATCTCGTCATCAAAGGGGCGTTGGTGCGTGACGGTTTCACGCATCGGGCCGTCGACGTCGGTGTGGCCGACGGGCGCATCGCCGCGCTGGGATACCGACTGGAGGGCAAACGCGAAATCGTCGCCGAGGGATTGTGGCTGTTGCCGGGCGTGATCGACGCGCACGTTCACCTGTCGCTGCCGTTCGCGGCCGCGGTTTCGGCCGATGATTTCACCACGGGCTCGCAAGCCGGTGCCTGTGGCGGCGTGACGACGATGATCGATTTCATGACGCAGAAGCCCGGCGAGGGCCTGCGCGAAGGGCTCGAGCGACGACTGGCCGAAGCCGAGGGCAAGTGCCTGATCGATTACAGCATGCATGCCCTGACCTGCCGTTTCGATGCGCAGATCGCCACCGACCTGCCTTATCTGCGTGAGCGCGGCGTGAGCAGCCTGAAGGTGTTCACCGCCTATCGCAAATCCGGCATGATGATCGAGGATGGCGAGTTGTTCTCGCTGCTCGAGGCTGCTCGCGACCACCGTCTGCTCGTCACCGATCATGCCCAGAACGTGCCGGTCATCGAAATGTTGATAGCTCGTTACGCGCAGCG
>CAZADH010000146.1:7728-14551 GCA_964483805.1 uncultured bacterium | reverse complement strand
GGTAGATGTTGCCGGCCACGAGAAACAGCATTGCTTTGGTCAACGAATGATTCAGCGTGTGCAGCAGCGAACCCCACGTGCCGAGGCCACCGATGCCGATGCCAAAGGCCAGAATACCCATGTGCTCAACGCTCGAATACGCCAACAACCGCTTGTAATCCGTTTGTCCAATGATGAACACCGCGGCGAACAACAATGAGATCAGGCCAAAGGCCAACAATAGAGATTGGGCGAAATCACGCATGCCCGCGGCGTTGAGCACCTGGAAAGCACGCAACAGGGCGAGAAACGCGCTGTTGAGCAGACACCCCGACAACAGCGCCGACACGACGGCGGGTGCCTCACTGTGGGCGTCCGGCAGCCAGGTGTGCATCGGCGCCAACCCCATTTTGGTGCCGTATCCCACGAGCAAAAAGATGAAGGCGGCCTGCAACCACATAGGGTCGAGGCTCTTGCCGGCGGCCACCAGCGCCTCGACCACCAGGGGAATCGGCGCCCGGCCTGGTGCCGATGCCGCGACCGCCAGGAAGAAATTGCCCAGCAGCGCCAGGGCGATGCCGACCGAGCAGACGAGCAGATACTTCCAGGTGGCTTCGAGGGCGCTGCGCTGCCGGTGGAAGAAGATCAGCGGCGCACTCGCCAACGTCGTCGCCTCGACAGCAACCCACAACAGACCGAAGTGCTTGCTCACCGTCACCAGACTCATGGTGCCAAGGAAAAACAGCAAGCAGCCTGTAAAGGTGCGCTCGGGCGAACGCCCCGAGGTAATCAGGCCAGCGGCGAGGTCCTGCTCCTCTTCGGGGTGTTGTTTTTCGAGGAACCCTACCGTGGCGACGGCACAGGTGAAGAATAACACGGTAATAATACCCAGCATCAACTGGCCGAGCGGATCGAGTGCGAGCCACCCGCTCGCATCAGCGCCCTGCGGCCCGTAGAACCACAGCCGGCCGGTGAGCACGAGGTGGACCACGGCCGTCAGCAACAACAGACCACGCCGCAACTCGTCACGCCGCAGCAACATGGCAACGATGCCGGCCGCAACCGGAACGCCGACGATCGCATAGATCATCATCGGGGTCGGGCCTCCCGGAGCAATGTATTTACAATGTCAATCATGCAGGCTCGCCAATCGATTGGTATCGAGATCTTCATAGACCCGATTGATCTGGAACAGGGTGATGCCCATGACGAAGACCGCAACGAAGATGTCGAGCAGGATGGCCAACTCGACCATCATCGGTTCGTCACGCATCAGCGCGATGCCAAAGGTGTAGATGCCGTTCTCGAGCACGATGTAGCCAATCACCTGCGTCAGTGCGTTTTTGCGCGTGACCAGCAGGAACAGGCCGACCAGTGTGGTGAACATCGCCACCGGCACCACCAGCCGCGAATCGAGCGGATTGGGCAGCACCAGCCGCGTGCCGTACCACAACGACAGCGCAAACAGTGCGGCACCACAGAGCAGCGAGGCGATCGGTCCGACGTACGGCTCGATCTCGCGACGCACCCGCACTTCGATCAGCGATCGCCCGAGTAACCACGGGAAGACGCCGCCCTTGAGCACCATGGTCACCGCCGCCAGAAACGGCCGATGCCACGAGTGTTCGCCGCCGTGAAACAACAGGGGCAACAGAGCGAGCATGATCCCTTGCAAGGCCACGCCGCGCACGTAGACCATCAACCGGCTCGAGCCGAGCAACACCAGGTTGCTGAGCACCAGCAGAATCAGGATCGTGTCGAGCAGATTGTTCATGAACGGGCCCTCATTTTCGCGTCATGGCAGCACCAGCGACATGGCCACCGCCTCCATGACGCCGGCCCCGGACAGCTGGTGGTTGACGCGTATCATGCGCAACCGCGCCATCACCGACTCGACGACGCCGGTCAGCACCGCCATCAGCAGCATGCCGCCGACAAAGCCACCCACCGACACCAGGGGTTGCGCGGCGCCGGGCAACGGCAACAACACGCCGACGACCAGCGCGCTCAGCAGCCAGAACTTCAGGGCCGCGGCGTAGAGGATGAAGGCCAGATCGACACCGCAATGGTCGAGCACCATGACCTCGTGAATCATCGTCAACTCGAGGTGGGTGTTCGGATCATCGACAGGAATGCGGCAGTTCTCGGCCAGCGAGACCACGAACAGCGCCGCAGCCACCAGGACCATGGCCGGACCGAGTTGCGACCAGGCCACCCCGTGCAGATCGCAGTACACGCTCGACAGCGACCAACCGCCGGTGAGGCGCGCCATCGCGGCCAGGGCGATGAAGAGCGCCGGCTCGGCCAGCATCGAAAACGCCACCTCGCGGCTCGCACCCATGCCCTCGAAGGCCGATCCGGTATCGAGCGCCGCCGCCACGGTGAAGAACCGCAGCAGCCCCAAGAGATACGCAAACAAGAGCAGATCGCCGGGGAAGGCCACGACCGCAGGCAGCGCGCCCATCGGCAACAGGAGCAAGGCGATGACCACCGCCGCCAAGCCGATCGCCGGCCCGGCGACGAACACCCAGGTGGTCGACTTGCTGTAGACGGCACCCTTGCCGAGCAGCTTGCGCAGATCGTAATACAACTGCAATACAGGCGGCCCGTTGCGCCCGGCGAAAAACGCCTTGGTGCGGTTGATCACCCCCAACAGCAGGGGCGCCATCACCAGGGCGAGAACCACCATGAAAATGCCGATCATTCTTTGAACCGCCCATTGCGAACGTAAATATCAAGTATTTCTATCATCGCCACTCACCCCAACTGCCAGACCATCAGGATCAACAAGGTGATCGCGATGTAGGCAATGTAGAGTTGGATACTGCCCAACTGAACCCGGTGCAGCACCATCGACAACCGGTAGGCACGCCGGAACAACGGCGCGAAGAACCACTCGCGGCACGGGTCCGGGTGATAGGTCACGAACGTTGCATTGCGCGGCAGCACTCCTGCCGGCGGGTGCTCGTCGTGATGTTCGGGCAGGACCGAACCGAGCAGACGGGTCACCGGATGCACGTACGACGACGCGGTGTACTGCATGCGCGCCGTCGGCGCCACGTAGCCGCAATCCCAGGTCACCGTGGTCTTCACCGTTCGTTCGGCCAGCAGCCAACGCCGCCACAGCAGAACCGCAGCCGCAACCGCCAGCACCCCGACGCCGGCGAAGGCGGCCGCCTGGGCGAAGCGGGCAAACTCGCTGAGCGCGTCGGCAACACAGACCTGCGGCAGGCGGGGCAGGCAGCTCAGCACACCCGCGAACACCCCATACACCGCGGGCGCCAGCAGACCGACGCCAAGACAACCCAGGGCAAGCAGACCCATGGGCAGCGTCATCATCGAGCCCGGCTCGTGAGCCTGGGTTGCCACCGCGTGCCGCGGTTCACCGAGGAACACGATGCCGACGACTTTTGTGAAGCAGGCCGCCGCCAGCCCGCCGATGATCGCCAGGCCGACGATGACCACAAGTGGGGCGGCGGCCAGTTTTCCGGAGCAGAGCGCGGTGAACGCGGCCGCATAGATCAACAGTTCGCTCATGAAGCCATTGAGCGGCGGCAAGCCGCAGATGGCCACGGCACCGACCACGAAACAGCGCCCGGTCACCGGCATCAGCTTCATCAGCCCTCCGAGACGATCGAGCTGGCGCGTGCCCGTCGCGTGCAACACCGCCCCGGCACCGAGAAACAACAGCCCCTTGAACAGGCTGTGGTTGACCACGTGCAGCAACGCCCCGGCAAACCCAAGGGCCATCATGGTGGGCATCCCGTACGACCAACCGAGCAGTCCCAGGCCAATCCCCATGGTAATGATGCCGACATTCTCGACACTCGAATAGGCCAACAACCGCTTCAAATCGTGCTGGGCGAGGGCCAGCAAAATGCCCATCAAACCGCTGACCACCCCAATGCCAACGAGCACATACCCCCACCACGGAGCCGGTGTGCCGAGCCAGCCCAGGCATCGCAACAAACCGTAGATGCCGGTCTTGATCATCACGCCCGACATCAGTGCCGACACATGGCTCGGCGCAGCCGGGTGCGCTTCCGGCAGCCAGACGTGCATGGGCATGAATCCGGCTTTCGTGCCGAAACCCACGACCGCGAGCAGAAACAGCGCCCCGGCCAGTCCGGCGCTCAAAGGCGCCATGTTGACGAACGCCGAGAACTCGAGCGAACCGGCGCGTTGCGCGAGAATCAGAAACATCGCGATCAAAAACGCCGTGCCGAGGTGACAGGCAATGAGATAGGTCCAGCCCGCGCGTCGGGCTGCGTCGTCGAGGTCGTCGAAGGTGACCAGGAAAAACGATGCCAGCGCCATGACTTCCCAGGCGATCAGAAACAACAGCGCGTTGGCCGAGGCCACCACCAGGATCATGCTCGCGCCCAACACGTTGAAGGCAAACCACGACTGGCCCACGTGGGCGCCAACCGGGGGGTGGGCGAGATACTCCGCGCCATACACCGCGGCCAGCGCCGTGAGCACGGCAATCGGCACGAGGAACAGGCCGGCCAGCGGATCGAGCGCCAGGGAAAACTCCGCCCCCGGCAGGGCCCACGCCCACAACAGCCGGTCGCGCCCGCCACCGAAAAGAATGCCGGCGGCCGGAAATACAACAGCAATACATCCACCCACAGCGCCGATCATCCCGAGACGGTTGGCCCAACGCACCGCCGTGGCCGAGTGGTGCTGGCCCGGTTCCGTTCCACCGATGTCGACCGCCATGGCCAGGGCCCCACCAATGACCATGATCAACAAACCCGTCAACAGGATGGTCACGTTTCGTTCTCTGCCTTTCAGCGCGCCTTGGTCACGGTACCCACAGCCCGGACCGCCTCGTCGAGCCCCGTGGCTTCGGCGAGAATCTCGGCGGCAGCGGCACGTTTCTGCAACAAAGCCTTGAACCCCGGGGTGCGGATGGCGGCTCCGACCCTCGACAACAACTGCAGATGATCGCGCACGGTCGGAGAAACGAGCGAGAAGATGCAGGACACCGGCTTGTGATCGGGTGCCTTGAAGTCGAGCGGTGTCGCGAGAAACGCCAGGGTCACGAACGGGGCCGCCACCTGCAGCACCGTCGGGTGACGCACATGGGGTAGGGCGATCCCGTCACCGATGGCCGTCGACTCGCTCGCCTCGCGCGCAACCATCATGCCCAGGAGCACATCGACGTTCGCTGTCGGGGGCAGGGGCTGACGCACGAGAATCTCGCGGTACACCTCGGTTTGGGTTGCGCCACCCACATTGTGATAGATGCCACCGATATCGAGCGCCGCAGCCAACCCCGGATCGGCCCGGGTTGCGCCCGCGGCAGTCAACAGCGGCACGACAACAAGATGATGGGACCGCGCCCACTCGAGCAGATCGGCCTGATTGAACCGATACTGGTCATTTACCTGGTAGGCAGGCAACTGGCGCTCGTTGATCCAGCGAAACACCGTGTTTTCAGCGACATTGAGCATCCGCGCCACATCACGCACGGTCATTTCCATAGTTTGCGCCCTTGCTCCCTGTTGCCGAATCATCACCTTCGCCGCACCGCCGACCACTCATGTGGTTTGCGAGCAGACGACCCGGGATGCACCGAAGAAACGGGCGAAACCTACAGCAAAAACAAGCGTGTGTCAATACGTAGATCCCCTTTTTTTCGGAACCGCTGTCGACAGAACCAACGCACCGTGCCCTCTGAACCCGTGCCCCCACGTTACGAGGGACGGCCTGGATGGGCATCGACCGCCCCCGCTGGCATTACTGGCACATGCCCCCCCCCAAAAAAAGACGAACAAGTGCCTTGCGAACCTCCCGGCAGTACCTGCTATAATGCTCCTATCGAGTATGGAGGATGAATGCGTATGAACCGATGGATTGCTTCACTTTCTGTATTGATGGCGTTGGTGGTTGCCTTGATCCAACCGACTGCAGCGGGGGCCAACCCACCGACGAGCGGTACCGAGCAGTATTACAAAGAAGCGCTGGGTCTGCTCGACACCCTCGAGCACAACAATCCCCGCGATCACGCGCTGTTTTTCAAGCTGCGCATCAATCTCGACAAGCTGTTTCTCGCACCCGTTCCATCGCAAACCACCGCGCGGTCGACTCGCCCCGCCCCCGATTACCTGCGCCTGGGCGAGCAAGCCGGTGACCTTTACGCCAATTGCTACAATTTGAGCGGGCGGGCACTGGTCGAAGCGCTGCAACGCGTCTGTGGCAATCAGATTCCGATCGGCTACCAGGGTGCCCAGGAGGCGGTTTTCACCAGACTCGACAACCATGAAGGACAGGTCGAGTGCGTGTACACGGGCCGAAAACTGACCACCGACTGCGAGCCGCCAGCAACCAACATGAACATCGAACACTCGTGGCCCCAGAGCCAGGGTGCCGTGGGCGAGGCCAAGAGCGATCTGCATCACCTGTTCCCCACCGATTCGAAGGCCAACAATCTTCGCAGCAGCTACCCGTTCGGCAACGTCTCCCGGCCCACCTGGGAACAAGGCGGCAGCAAGTTCGACGGCAAAGTCTTCGAGATCCGCCCCGAACAACGCGGCAACACGGCGCGCGCCATGTTCTATTTTGCCGTGCGTTACAACAAGACCATGCCGCCGGCCCAAGAACAGGCGCTGCGGGCCTGGAACAAAGAAGACCCGGTCGATCAGGCCGAGCGTGACCGCAACGACCGCATCGAGAACATCCAACACAACCGCAATCCGTTTGTCGACCATCCCGAGTTCGTCGATTTGATCCAAGAGAAGTAAGCCGGCGACCTGCCAACAAACACGACGCCCCCGGGCCGGACGGCTCGGGGGCGTCGTTTTTGTTGGCAATACTCTATATTGACAACATACAGTTA
>CAZADH010000146.1:0-7718 GCA_964483805.1 uncultured bacterium | reverse complement strand
CCGCATACTCCGCAACCCCCAGCGATCGCCCGAGACTGGCGCGTTCTTCTTCGTGGTGTGTGTGTTCAAAGGCAATGCGCAGGAACTCCCGTTCGAGCGAGATGAACAGGTCGAACACCACCGGGTCGAAGTGCCGACCCCGCTCGGCCGCCATCATCTGGACGGCACTTTCGTGCGGGAACGGGGGTTTGTAGACCCGCCGGCTGATCAGGGCGTCGTAGACATCGGCAATCGCCATGATCCGCCCCGAGAGCGGGATGGCGTCGCCGGCCAGGCCGCGCGGGTAGCCGCAGCCATCCCACTTCTCGTGGTGGGTCCAGGCAATTTCGCGAGCGAACGCCAGGAACGACGAGCCCTGCACCAGACCGATCGCCTCCTCGCCACGACTGATCGCATCGCGACCGATGATCGTGTGCGTCTTCATGATGGCAAACTCTTCTGGCGTCAGTTTGCCGGGCTTGAGCAGAATATGATCGCGAATGCCGACCTTGCCGACATCGTGCAACGGCGCCGATTTGTACAACAGGTCGATCGCCTCGTCGGTCAAAGCCTCGCGATAGGCCGGATTCTCGCGCAAGGCCAGGGCCAGTGTGCGCACATAGTATTGCGTTCGCCTGATGTGGTCGCCGGTCTCGTTGTCGCGGGTCTCGGCCAAAGACGACAACCCATGGATCGCGACGTCGCGGGTCTGAATCACCTCGCGGGTGCGCTCCCGCACCCGCTCCTCGAGCCAACGCTGTTGGTTGAACAGGGCCAGGTGCGTGCGCACGCGGGCCAGAACCAGCGGCGGGCTGAACGGCTTGGTCACGTAATCGACGCCCCCGACGGCAAAACCCATCTCCTCGTCGGCATTTTCATCACGAGCCGTCACGAAGATCACCGGAATCGCCTGCGTTTTCGCGTCGGCCTTCAACCGTCGACAAACCTCGAAACCATCCATCTGCGGCATGGTCACGTCGAGGAGAATCAACTCGATGTCCGCGCGGGTTTGGGCCAGGTCCAGCGCCTTCTGGCCGCCGGTCGCGACCACGACCTGGTGATCCACACTCAGCACATGCCCCAAAACCTCGAGGTTCGCCGGCATGTCATCGACAATCAGAATGCATGGTTTCTCTGTCATGTTCTCTTGCTCACTTCTGTTGATTGCGTGTCACAAAGCGGACAACGGCCGCAGCCGCGGCATCGAACTCGAACCGGCCGATCAAAGCGGCCAGTCCCTGCAACTCAAAGTCACCCGCCATCAGTTCGGGGTATTCCCGACGAATCTCATCGAACCGCTGAAAAGCCGAGAAGTCATTGCGTTCGAGCAAGCCCCGCAGCGCCTCGAGATGAGGAAGCAGTGGCGATAGATCCACTCCCTGCGCGGCTGGGCTTGCCGGCGGTGCTGTTTGCGGGGGCGACACCGGCGCCAGCGTGTCGATGGCAGTACCGGCGATCGCAAACGACTGCCGAACCCGCGCCAACACCTGCTCGACCACCGCCCAGTCCTGGCTTACGGCCATCTTCTCGAGCAACGCCGCGTCGGCCGCCATTTCGACCGCCCCAAGATTGGCAGCAACGCCTTTGAATGCGTGGGCGAGCGCGACAAAATCGGCTTGATTCCTCTGCGCGGCCGCCCGCTGCATGGCGTCGAGCGTGTTGTTCTGCCCTTCGCTGAACCGGCGCAGCAATCGGTGGTATGCCTCTCGATTGCCACCCAGGCGGGCCAGGCCAGCCGATTGATCGAAGCCGGGAATCGGCGGACACTCCGCCCCGGCGGCACCGACCTCCGGTGCCCGTTGCTGGACTGCGTCGTCGCGGCGGAGCGCCGGGCTTGCTCCGGGCCCAAGCCATCGCACGAGGACCCGGCAGAACTCGTTGAAGTCGATGGGTTTGGTGATGTGATCGTTCATCCCGGCGGCCAGCGCGCGTGCCCGGTCCTCCGGCATCGCGTGGGCCGTCATGGCAATGATTGGCAACCGGGCATACCGTGGATCGGTGCGAATCAGCCCTGTGGTCTCGTAGCCGTCGAGATCCGGCATCTGCACGTCCATAAGAATGGCATCGATGGGCTCATGCTTGCTGTGGGCCTCGAGTTGCTCGATCGCTTGTCGTCCGCTTTCAGCCACCACCGCTTCGATCCCGTTGAGTGCCAACATTTCGCAGGCGATCTGCCGGTTGATCTCTTGATCCTCGACCACGAGGACCCGCCGCCCCACGAGACCGACCAAACCTTCGTTGCGCGCCAACTCGCGCACTGAACCCGCCGCCCGCGGCGCAAACAACCACATCAACGTGTCGACCAAGGTGGAGGCCGACAACGGTTTGAGCACAATGTCGTCGGCACCGGCGCGACAGACCTCGTCGCGCCACTCGACGCCCGCCACCGCGGCAATGACGACGATCGCCGTTTTGGGTCGATCGGGTCGTGGGCGGGCCAGCGTCTTGATCGTCTCGCGCAACCCGGCATCCGGGGTGTCGACATCGAAGATGACGAGATCGATGGGCGCATCGGCCGGGGACTCGCTGACCAGGCGCACTGCATCGGCCTGGGTTGCGACCTGGATCAAAGACAACGGCAACCTCCCGAGAACCTGGCGGTAGGCTTCCTGCACCGCCGGATCGGGCGTAATGATAACAATTCGCAATCCTGACAACGCCGTCGCTGTCGGACTGCCGGTTTCCGGAGCCGCTGCCGACACGCCAAACGAGGCGGTAAAGCGGAAAGTGCTGCCTCGGCCCGGCTCACTCGTTACCGAAATCTCGCCGCCCATCAGACCAACCAAACGCTTGCAGATGCTCAAGCCCAGCCCCGTGCCACCGAAGCGGCGGGTCGTCGAACCGTCGGCCTGGGTAAACGGCGTGAACAGCTTGCTGATCTGTTCCGGTTCCATGCCGATGCCCGTGTCCTTGACCAGGAAGGACAAGGTCACCCGCTCAGAACTGCGCGCCTCGACATCAACGGCGACCACCACCTCACCGCGCTCCGTGAACTTCACGGCATTGCCGACCAGGTTGATCAGCACTTGTCCCAGCCGCAGTGGGTCGCCCCGCAACAGCTTCGGAACCCGTTCGACACGGGTCATGAACGCCAGCCCCTTGCGACTCGCGTCGTGAGCCACGATCGACGAAACATTCGCCAGAACGTTGTCGAGTTGAAAATCGATGTTCTCGAGTTCGAGGCGTCCGGCCTCGATCTTCGAGAAGTCGAGGATGTCATTGATGATGCCCAACAGCGACACGCCGGCACTCTGCGTCTTGGTGATGTAGTCCTGCTGTTGCGCGGTCAGATTCGTCTTGAGCGCCAGGTTCGAGAATCCGATGATCGCGTTGAGCGGCGTCCGGATCTCGTGACTCATGTTCGCGAGGAAGGCGCTCTTGGCCACGTTGGCTGCGTCCGCGCTATCCTTGGCCTCACGCAGTTCACGCTCGAGCCGCAGTCGCTCGGTCACGTCGTAGCTGATGGCAAACAACCCGATCACTTCACCGAACTGGCCGTAGAGCGGACGCCGCGTCGAACTGACCCAGCGCAGTGTCCCATTCCGGTCGTAGTAGGGTTCCTCCGGGTTGACCAGTTCCCGCCCCTCGATGACCACCGTCGCTTCGACGGCGTGGTTCTTCGCGGCGGTATCGTGCGGCAGTACATCGAAATCGGTCCGACCGACGAGCTGCCGCGAGTCGTCGAATCCGAACAACTGTGCATACGATAGACTACATGCGGTGTACCGATGCCGTGCGTCTTTGATGTAGATGAAATACGGCGAGTTTTCCAGAAGTGCAATGAAATCGCGGTTGAGGGCAATCAACTCGAGTGACAGTTTCTGCAGCTCTTCGTCGGCACGCCGTTGCGCAGTGATGTCTTCCTTGACCGCCACAAAGTGGGTGATAACACGGTTTGCATCGAAAATCGGGCTGATCGACGCCTGCTCCCAATAGGTCTCCCCGTTTTTGCGCCGGTTGCAAAAGACGCCACGCCACTCGCGACCACCGAGAATCGTCGTCCACATGTCCTGGAAAAACTCCCGCGTCTGCACGCCCGAGTTCAGAATGCGCGGGTTCTTGCCGATCGCTTCGGCGACGGCGTATCCGGTCACCACCGCAAACTTGGGATTCGCATACTCGATCGTCCCCGAGGCATCGGTGATCACCACAGTGGCCGGGCTGTTCTCGATCGCCCGCCACAAACGCGCCATCTCGGCCTCGGCATCTTTGCGTTCGAGAATGACGCTCAGTTGTTCTGCCAGTTGTTCGACGAGCTGCAGCGTCGGCTGGTCGGGCTCGAACGTCTTGCGGGTGAAGAACTCGAGAATCGCCATGACCTTGCCCTTGACCAGGACCGGAAAGCCGAACGCGCCCCGCAAACCGCAGGCGGCCATCGAGTTCTTGCGGACGAAGTAGTCATCGAGAAATACATCGTAACTCCAAAAGGGTCCGCCCGCCTTGACCACCTGGCCAGGGAACCCCTCGTCAAGCGCAAAGATGGAGACCTTGGTTTCCTCGCGCAAGGCGAGATAATCAATGACGCGATCATCGACCCAGATCTCGGCATCGACCAACCGGCCCAACTTTTTGTCGAATCCATACACGTGGCCGACCGCCCAACCACCGAAACGCAGCAGGTTCTCGATGACCGAGCGCAATACATCGTGCGGCGTCGCGGCAACATTGGCCGCCGTGACCACATCCTTCAACAAATTGGCCCGCCGGTGGCTCTCAAACAAGGCGCGTTCGACGGTCTTGCGCTCGGTGACATCCGACTCGACCGCGATGTAATGCCGTAACTCCTGACGGTCGTTGAAGACAGGCTGAATGTTCAGGTCGAACCAGAACTTGCGTCCGTTCTTGGCATAATTGATGATCTCAGTGCGGATCGGTCGCCGCTCGCGCAGCGCGTGCCCGATCCGGGCCGCGACCTCGCGATCGGACTCCGGTCCCTGCAACACACGGCCAGGTGCCTGACCCCGGACGTCGTCGAGCGTGTAGCCGGTGATCCGCGTAAACCCCGGATTCACCCATTCCGTCCTGCCCTTGGCGTCACAGATGACCACGGCGTTGTCGGTTTCCTGCACGACGAGCGCGAGGTTGCGCACCTGTTCCTCGGCCCGCCGTCGCTCGGTGATGTCGCGAACCACGCCCGCGAAGTAGCGCTGATTACATATTGCAAATGTATTTACAGCCAGTTCGACCGGAAACTCCGAGCCATCACGGCGACGCCCCAACGCTTCGCGCGGATGCCCGTTCACGGCCATGCCGGCGTCGATCTCGGCCATCGCCTTGGCGTGGCGCAGAGCCACCGCGTCGGGCAGCAACAGATCGATCTCTTTGCCGATGAGGTCTTCGACCCGGTAATCGAAGATGCGCCCCACCGCACGGTTGACACTCTCGATCTTGCCGTACTGGTCGATGGTGATGATGCCGTCAACCACCGTGTCGAGAATCGTACGGGCGCGCACCTCGCTCTTCTCGAGTTCAGTGGTCTGTTCCTTCACCAACTCGACGAGGTGCTCACGATGCCGGCGCAGTTCGGCGTCGGCGCGCTTGCGTTCCGTGATGTCGTTGGCAATCCCGACGATTCGATAGACGCGGCCACTCGCGTCGCGCACCGGAATCAAGCGGGTGAAGAATTCGCCACCCGCGCCCGGTATCTCGACCTGTTCTTCGTACGCGACCGCAGAACCGGCTTCGACACAACGCCGATAATTGGCGTTCATGATTTGCGCCACCGCCACGGGCATGACGTCGTCGATCAAGCGCCCGCCCAGAGATGCATTGGTCATCCCGGCAAAACGCTCAGCGGCCGGGTTGAACCGGTCGAAGCGGAACCGACCATCGGGCAACACATCGATGAAGAAAATGCCGTCGGCGCTGTGCTCGAAAAGATCGCGAAACCGTTGTTCGTTTTCGCGAAGTGCCGCTTCTGCGGCCGACCGGCGCACGATCTCGCGCCGAAGTCGCCAGTTGATGAACACCAGCACGACCAGGAGTGCGAGCAGCAGGATTCGGCCTCCCGTGCCCGCTCCGTTATCGAGATGTGCCGTCAACTCCGGGCCGAGAGTCACCGCCGCCGATGCCGGCCCAGTGCCAGCGCAGGCAAGCGTGCTCAGACCGGTCATGATACTGAGGCATTGCGCCATCCGCAGTTTCATGATCAACAGAATAGCACAGCGGGCTGTCCCTGCCCAATCCCACCCGCCCCGGATCCCGTATCCGGCCCGCGGACGCCCAGAAGAACCCCCTCAGGAAAGACGCATGACGGCGACACCGACCATCTCTCCCAGAAAAACACCGGCGGCCGCCGCATGAGCACGCGGGGCCGCCGGTCGCCTAAACGAGAACTCAGCTCAGCAAATCACCAATTCGCCAGAATTCCAGTCTTGGCGTTGAACTCCTCGATCAGGCGATCCCACTCGGGGATCTGCGCATGGACTTCGTGCCAATAATCCGGATCCCACAGCTCGAGAATCTCTTCGTAGGTCTTCCCTTGTTGTTCGACCCAGGTGTAGTACTTGAGATTGTGGATGCGCTTCCTGGCCACAAACGTCAGTTCTTCGAGGTGATTGACGTTGGCGCCGAGAATGCGCCGCTCCCAATCGATCATGGCCTGCGTCTCGTTGTACGCGCCATGCGACTTGTTCAGCTCTTCGAGGCGCGAGTGGTACATCGAAACCGGATCGGTGAACGGCATGAAGATACAGTCGTTCTCGTCGAACTCGTAGTACTTCGCCGCCTTGATCGCGGCCAGCATGTTGCACACCGAGCTGATGCCCAGGCGCGGCAACTGCTCGATCGTCGTTTGCGGCACGCCGGCTTTCTTCAGCGCCGCAATCCCGGCGGGCTCATTGAACAACCGGATGATGCGCATGCAGTCTTCATCATCGATCGCCGCCACCATGTCGGTCGTACGCGCGTTGTGAATCCAGGGGATGTGCTTGTCGCCAATGCCCTCGATGCGATGATCGCCGAAGCCATTGACATACAACGTAGGACATTGTAGCGCCTCGCTGGCAATGACTTTGACATGCGGATGCAGCTCTTTCAGGTAGTCGCCGGCCGCCAGCGTTCCGGCCGAACCGGTCGACGAAGAGTAACCGGCAAAGCGCAACTTCGGATTGTTCAGCGCCTTGAACGCCTCTTCCATGGCGGCACCGGTGACGGTGTAATGCCAGTTGTGGTTGCCGAACTCTTCGAACTGGTTGAAGATGACGATGTCGCTCTTCCGCTCTTTACGCAATTCCCAGCATTTGTCGTAGATCTCTTTGACGTTCGACTCACAACCGGGCGTGGCGATGACCTCCTTGGTGCCGATGTCATGCAGCCAGTTGAACCGCTCCTTGCTCATGTTTTCGGGAAGGATCGCGATCGCATCGCACGCGAGCAGCGCACAGTCGAAGGCGCCGCCGCGGCAGTAGTTGCCGGTCGACGGCCACACGGCGCGCTGCCGGGTCGGATCGAACTCACCGGTGACCAACCGGGGCACGAGACATCCAAACGCCGCACCCACCTTGTGGGCTCCGGTCGGAAAGTACTCACCGACCAGGCCGAAAATGCGGGCCTTGACCCCGGTGATCATCGACGGAATCTCGATGACGTTGACCCCGCCAAACAACCCGGATTTCACGTCGTTCTTCCAGGTGATGCGGAACAGGTTGAGCGGATTGATGTCCCACAGACCCACACCTTTGAGCCGGGCTTTCACCTTGTCGGGCAACTTGCTGGGGTCTTTCTGCTGTGCGAGTGTC
>CAZADH010000145.1:4474-14552 GCA_964483805.1 uncultured bacterium | reverse complement strand
AGCTTCACAGCCTCGAGATACTTCTGTTGCAGGCTGTATTGCACCCCGAGTTGCAGCATGACCTCGATGCTCTCGGGGTTCGTGGCCAGCATTTCCTCGAGTTCTTCGGTGGTCGGCTTTTTGTCGGCCTGGGCCACCATGGCCCCGCCCAACACGGCGAACACGAGGAGGACGAGCAGCGCCAGGCGCCGGCACGAACGAGCCGGAAATGACATATAATGTATTGCTATCGTGGCGCGCCGCGAGATGCTCATGTCAGTGGGTCGGGTGCGCCACAAGCGGTGGGCCGGGTGACGGCCGTCGATCCTCTGGGGTCAGCGGGTCTCGACCAGAAACCGCATCGCGGTTTTCTCCTGGCCGTCGATCTCGATCTTGGTGAAGGCAATCAACGTGACCAGCTCGATGCCCTTGGGGGCCACGTAACCGCGGGTAATGGCAATGGCTTTGACCGCCTGATTGACGGCCCCTGCCCCAACGGCGTACAACTCGACCTTGCTATCGTGCTCGAGAACGGCAGCAATGGCCCCAGCCACCGACTTGGGGTTCGATGTGGATGCAACTTTGAGCACTTCCATGGGCTTCGGGCCTCCTCGGGGATCTGTGTGTGGCTCCGAATGGACACACCAGATTCAGTATAGACCTTCGCTCGTGTCGAGGCAACCGCAGTGTTTTTCTTTGTGTAACATCTCAGTGAGCGGGGGCACGCGCCCGTTCCACGTCGGCCCGCTCGGCTCGCGGCACAGGTCGTTGCACGCCGCCCGCGAGCCTCACACCCGTTCCACGTCGGCCGCGGTCGGCCGCTTTGGCTGGGCGCCCCCGCGCCTCCGAACTTCGCCGGCCAACGCCACCAATAACTGAGACGTTACTTTCTTTGTGTGTCGACCGGTGTGGCTCAACCACGGGGTTTTGCTCGGTCGGTCGGTCGGCCCCGTTGCTTGGCATCCGTGCGGGTGGGGTGGGGCGGGGTGTGTGCCGACGAAGCCGTCGTCAGTCGGGTCAGGGCCAACGTCGCGGCCGCTTGCTCGGCGGCTTTGCGGCTTGCTCCCGTGCCGGTTGCGAGCGTTTCGTCGCCCAGCGCCACGGCAACGGTGAACAGGGGCGCGTGATCGGGGCCGGTCCGGCCGACCACGGTGTAGGTCGGTTTCGCCGGCCCGGTGGCCTGGGCCAGCTCCTGCAGTCGGGTTTTGGCGTCGCGATTGCCGGATCCCGCGGTTGGCTCGCTCGGCGTTTCGTCACTTGCGGTCGCGGCGTCGCCGTCCGGCGTCAGCACGCTTCCCTCGATGAATGGCCGGGTGGCAGCGAGGCCTCCATCGAGATACAGTGCGCCGATGACCGCCTCGAGCGCGTCGGCAAGCACTGTCTGCCACGTTGCCGGCGCCAGCTTGTGCGAGGTCAGCGCCGGCCCCAGCACGAGCAACGGTCCCAGGCCGATCTGCTCGGCGACGCTTGCCAGGTGAAGACGGCCGACGAGGGTGGCGCGGCGTCTCGAGAGCAGGCCTTCGGCGGCGGTCGGTTCACCGCGAAACAGTGCTTCGGCCACGACCATGCCCAGCACACTGTCGCCGAGAAACTCGAGCCGTTGATTGTTGGGTCGCCGCCCGTCGGCCGCCGACGGGTGGGTGAGGGCCTGGAGAAGCAAGGCCGGGCAGGCAAAACGATGACCGACGACGATCTGGGTCTGGGCAACCCGGTCGTCGTCGGTCAAGTTGTAGCGTGTAATACGATGTATGTCTTTTGTCAGTCGGCGCGGGCCAGCAGCAACGACGCGTTCTGGCCGCCGAAACCGAAGGAGTTGATCAGGGCGTGGTCGATGCGATGTTCGCGGGCGTGGCCGGCAACATAATCGAGATCGCAGGCCTCGTCGGGATTCTCGAGGTTGACGGTCGGATGCACGAATCCGGCGGCCATCTGGGCCACGGTAGCCACCGCGCCGACGCTGCCGGCTGCGCCGAGCAGATGCCCGATCATCGACTTCGTGCTGTTCACCAGCACGCGACTGCGGCAATCGCTGCCCAGGACCCGTTTGAGCGCGTGGGTTTCGATCTTGTCGTTGAGCGCAGTCGAGGTGCCATGGGCATTGACGTAGTTGACCCGCGCCACCGGCGTCTGGTGGCGCGAAAGCGCCCGCGTCATGGCCTCGAAGGCCCCTTCGCCGTCGGGATCGGGCGCGGTGATGTGGTTGGCATCGGCCGATGCACCGTATCCGCGGACCTCGGCCAGCGGTTTGACGCCGCGCCGCTTCATGCTCTCTTCGGTTTCGATGACGAACACGCCGGCGCCCTCACCCATGACGAAGCCGTCGCGGTCGCGGTCGAACGGGCGGGACGCGCGATGCGGTTCGTCGTTGCGGGTCGACAACGCTTTCATCGAGGCGAAGCCGGCCACCGTGAGCGGCGTGATGGCCGCTTCCGCGCCGCCGCAGACGACGATGTCGGCCTGGTCGAGGAGGATCTGGTGATAGGCCTCGCCCATGGCGTGCAAACCCGAAGCGCAGGCCGAGACGATGCAGAAGTTCGGGCCCTTGAAACCGTGGTCGATGGCCACGCACCCGGAGGCGATGTTGCAGATCATCATCGGCACCAGGAACGGGCTGACCCGGCCCGGCCCACCCTTCTGCAGGGTGTCGTACTCCGCCTCGAACGTGTGAATCCCGCCAATGCCCGAAGCCAGCAACACCCCGACCCGTTTGGGGTTGTCGAGTTTGTCTTTCTCGATGCCCGCCGACTTGATCGCCATCTGGGCGGCCACCAGCCCGAGTTGCGAGTAACGGTCGTGACGACGCGCTTCCTTGCGGGGCAGATAAGCGCACGGGTCGAAATCGGCAATCTCGCCGGCAATGCGCACACTGTGCTTGCTGGCGTCGAACGACGCAATCGGCTTGATGCCGTTTTTGCCTTCGCGCAGGGCGGCAGTGAATGCCTCGATCGTTGCACCGATCGACGTAATGACCCCCATTCCGGTAACGAAGACTCGCTTCACGGTCGATGACCCCTTTCCGAGAACCCGACGGACCTTTCACCTGAAGCGCGCCCGCTGAGGCGGGCCTGCGCTCAGTGCCGCGGTTCCAGCCCTTCGAAATACATTGTAAAGATATCTTTGACCGACATGATCCGGTCGATTTTGTGGACACCCTCGCCGGCAAACACCAGGCCTTCCTCGAGATTGCCGTCCTTGGCGTTGGTCAATGCGCGGATGATGCAGAAACTCTGAGAACAACGCTTGAGGCAGGCATTGCACGAGGCCGGCTTGCCGGCCCCTGCGGCCAGACGTCCGGAAAACGGTGTCGGCAGCGCGTTGCCCGGCAACCCGACCGGGCTGTGGATCTTGACCACATCACCTTCGCGCGCTTGCAGGTAGCGCTCTTTGAAGGCGGGTGCGACGTTGCTTTCATCGCTGGCCGCGAAGCGCGTTCCCACCTGGACGCCGTCGACTCCCATGGTGAACACTTCGATCAGATCCTGGCGCGTGATCACACCGCCGGCGATGATCACCGGGATCTTCACGGCCTCCTTGATCGCGGGATACAGGACACGGCTTGATTTGGTGGTCCCCAGGTGCCCTCCGGCCTCTTTGCCTTCGACGATGACGGCGGCCGCTCCGAGGTCTTGGGCCATTTTGGCCAGACGGGTGGAGCAGACGATCGGCACCACCGGCACCCCGTGTTGCCGGCCGAGTTGCAGAAGATCGCGCGAAAAACCGGCACCCGCGACGAGCAGATCGGCTCCGGCTGCGATGGCCGCTTTCATGACCTCGAGAAAGGCCGATGCCGCCACCAGGCAGTTCACCCCGACAATGCCCCCCTGCGCCAGCCCACGGGCCACGCGCATTTCGTGACCGAGTTCTTCGGCGGACATGCCCGAACCGGCGATCAGACCGATGCCGCCTTCCCGGGCCACCGAACCGGCCAACCGCCCGGTCGAGACACGGATGGCCATCCCGCCCTGGATGAGCGGATACCGAGGCTGCAATCGCCCAATCACGAGCTGCGGGAGGATCTTCATGGCCTGCACGCGGCGTCGCGCCCGCCGAGAGAACCCGATTGCTTCGGTCGCGACCTGGAGGCGACAGAAAACGCCCGGGAAACAATACACCCCGCGGCAATCCTTGGTGGGATTACCGCCGGGCTATTGTCGAAGCGCGCGCGAAGTCGGAACGCGTTCAGTTCGCGGTCGCGGCTTCCTTCTTCTTCGAAATGTACTCGACCGCGTCTTTGACCGTCTTGAGCTTTTCGGCGTCGTCGTCGGAAATCTCGAGGCCGAACTTCTCTTCGAGAGCCATCACCAGTTCGACGGTGTCGAGGCTGTCGGCACCAAGATCCTCGACGAAACTGGCGTTGTCGGTGACCTGCGCGTCATCGACGCCAAGTTGGTCGACGATGATCTTCTTGACTTCTTCAAAAATCTGGCTCACGGTATTACCTCCTGATGTTGTGGGTGTATATCACGCCATGACCATGCCGCCGTCGACCTGCAACACCTGTCCGGTGATGTAGCGCGAACGACTGCTGGCAAGAAAACTGACGAGGTCGGCGACGTCGGCGGGCTCACCGAGGAAACCGAGAGGAATCTGCTTCAACAGTGCCTCGCGGGTCTCGGGGGACAACGCGTCGGTCATTTCACTCTTGATGAAACCGGGGGCGATGGCATTCACCCGAATGCCCTTGCTGCCGTACTCTTTGGCCAACGAACGACTCAACCCGATGATGCCCGCCTTGCTGGCCGCGTAATTGGCCTGGCCGGCATTGCCCATCAGACCGATGACCGAAGCGATGTTGATGATCGTACCGCCCTTTTGCTTGAGCATCGGCTTGAGCGCGGCGCGACTCATGAGGAAGGTGCCGCGCAGATTGACGTTGAGCACGGCATCCCACTGCTCGTCTTTCATGCGCAGAACCAGCCCATCGCGGGTGATTCCGGCGTTGTTGACCAGCGCATCGACGCGACCGAACGCGGTCATCGTCTCGGTGACGAGTCGTTCGGCATCGGCGGCATCGGCGACGTTGGCCACGGTGGCCGCAACCGTACGCCCGGCGGCGGCAAACGCTTGTTTGGTGGCCTCGAGCGTCTCGGCATTGACATCGGACAGCATGATCGCAAAACCGTCGGCCGCCAGGCGGGCCGCAATCTCGCGGCCGATGCCGCGACCGGAACCGGTGATGAGGGCAACGGGTTTGACGTCGGTCATGAAGAAACCACCATGGTGTCGCCGGCCTTGCCCGCAACCTCGGCGAGGGCGGCAATGTCGGCGGGAGTCTCGCCGTGCACTGTCTCAGCAGCGGCGAGGGTCTTCTTGATCAGGCCGGCCAGAACCGCGCCGGGCCCGACCTCGATGAAACGGCGGAAACCGTCGGTGTGCATCCGTTGTAAAGTTTCCTCCCAGCGGACGGTGCCGGTCAACTGGGCGACCAGCTTCTGCTTCAACTCGGTGCCGCTGCGAGTCGGTGCCGCATCGACATTGGTGTAGACCGGCACCTGGGCATCGCGGAATGTAATACGTTGTAATGCTTCCTCGAGTTGCTTGGCGGCCGGCGCCATCAGGGGCGAATGGAAGGGACCGGAGACGCTCAACGGCATGACCCGCCGCGCCTTGCGCTCCTTGGCCAGTTTGCCCGCTTGCTCGACCGCGGCTGCCGTGCCGGAAATGACGATCTGGCCAGGGCAGTTGCAGTTGGCGGCAACGCATACGCCCAGAGGAGCGACCTCGCGGCAGATGCCCTCGACCGTGGCCCGATCGAGCATGAGAACCGCCGCCATCGCCCCGGTGCCCGCCGGGCACGCGGTTTCCATGGCTTGGGCGCGCAACTGCACGAGACGGAGCAGGTCGGCGAACTCGGCGACGCCGGCGGCGTAGAGCGCCGAATACTCACCGAGCGAGTGCCCGGCCACGGCCGACCACGTCACGTTGGCGCGGCGCACCGCTTCGAAGGTGATGGCTTCGACCACGAACAACGCCGGTTGCGTGTTGGTCGTCTGGCGCAATGTCTCTTCAGGCCCCGCGAAACAGATCTCGGCCAGAGGGCGACCCAGGACCTCGTGCGCCGTGGCGAACATCGCCCGCGCCCAGTCGTGGCCATCATGAAAGGCCTTGCCCATGCCGATGGCCTGTGACCCCTGACCGGGGAAGACGAGTGCCGTGACCCCGCTGTGGCTCACGCGCTGGCCTCCTGCGCCCCATTCGTCGGGATCGGGCGGCCAGCCGGCGTCATGTTGCCGCCGAGGCGGGCGAAAGTCTCGCGAAAACCTCGCTGCAATTCGGCGAAGATCTCGGCACAACTGAGCTCTTCATTGAGCAGGCCCGCGATCTGGCCGGCCATGACCGAACCGTCATCGACGTTGCCCTCGCGGACCGCCTTCTGCAGGCTGCCCTTGGCGAACGCGTCGAGCTGTTCGAGCGAGGCGCCGCCGCGCTCGAGTTCGAGATACTGCTTCGCCAGCTTGTTCTTGATAACGCGCACCGAATGGCCGTGCATCGCACCGGTGACGCAGGTGTCGCGGTCACCGCTCTTGATCACAACTTGTTTGTAATTGGCGTGCACGTGACACTCGCGCGCGAGAATGAAGCGGGTGCCCATCTGGACGCCCTCGGCGCCCAACGCCATCGCCGCCAGGATGCCGCGACCATCGGCGATACCGCCGGCGGCAATGACCGGCACCCGCACGGCATCAACGACCTGCGGCAGCAGCGCCATGGTGGTGATCTCGCCGATGTGGCCACCGGACTCGGTGCCTTCGGCAATCACCGCGTCGGCGCCGGCGCGCTCGAGCCGTCTGGCCAAAGCCACGGCACTGACCACCGGGATGACTTTGCACCCGGCATCTTTGAATACTTTCATGTGCGGTGCCGGATTGCCGGCGCCGGTGGTGATGACTGGCACGCGCTCGGCACAACAGACGGCGATCAGCTCGGGCGCTGCCGGCATCATCAACATGATGTTGACGCCAAACGGTTTCGTCGTGAGCGCCCGGATCTTCTGCAGTTCTGAGCGGAGAATGTCGGGGGTCATCGGGCCGGAGCCGAGAACGCCCAGGCCGCCGGCCTCGCTGACCGCGGCGACCAGTTCGGCCGAACTGACCCAGGCCATGCCGCCCTGCAGCACCGGGTAGCGAATACCGAGAAGCTGGGTGACGCGTGTCGGGATCATGCCTGGCCAATCCCCGTGGGAAGTTTGTTCCAGCGAATACAGGAGGAACCCCACGACAGGCCGGCACCAAACGCCACCAGCAATGTCGTATTGCCTTTGTGAATACGGCCCTGGCGGAGCGCTTCGTCGAGGGCAATGCCCACCGATGCTGCCACGGTGTTGCCGTATTTGTCGATGTTGACCACGACCTTCTCCATTGGCAGGTTGATGCGTTTCGCCGAGGCCTCGATGATGCGGATATTGGCCTGATGCGGAATGAACAGGTCGGCATTCTCGAGGTCTGCGCGTTTGAGCGCTTCCATGGCCGCCTCGCCCATGACCTTGACCGCGAACTTGAACGTCTCGCGACCTTCGACGTGGATCAGATGCAGTTTTTTGTCGACCGTCTCGTGGGTGGTCGGGGTGCGCGAACCGCCGGCGGGCTGAATGATGAAATCGCGCCCGGACCCGTCGGAACCCAGATAGCTCGAGAGAACCTCGCCGCCCTCGGCACCAGGCCCGAGAAGCACGGCCGCCGCACCATCGCCGAAAATCACGCAGGTGTTGCGATCCTGCCAATTGGTGATGCGGGAATTCACTTCGACACCAACGACCAGAACCCGCTTGTAGGCGCCGGTTGCGACAAACTGGGCGCCGATCGTCAAGCCATAGACAAAGCCGCTGCAGGCGATCTCGACGTCGAAACCAGGGCAATGCCCGGCGCCGATCTTTTGTTGAATGAGACAGGCAGTCGCCGGATACATGTAGTCGGGGGTGATCGTCGAACAGATGATCAGATCGACGTCGGCCCCGGTGCAACCAGCCATGGCCAGAGCACGCTTGGCCGCCTCGGCCCCGAGATCGGACGACGCCAGTTCGGGGTTGTCGAGGATGCGCCGCTCTTTGATGCCCGTGCGGGTCGTGATCCATTCGTCGGTGGTGTCGACCATCTTTTCGAGGTCGGCGTTTGTCAATACTTTGTCTGGCAGGAAGGATCCGGTTCCGAGGATGGAAACCGGCAACAACTCAGTGTTCTTTGGCAAGGTCGCCTCCCGCGGTCAGTCGCTCTTGAATGAGGCCGACCACACCGCCGTTCACATACTGCTCGGCAAGACGCAGCGCGTTGGCGATCGTCCCTGCCTTGGATTTGCCGTGACAAACCACGCCGACGCCGTTGACGCCAAGCAGGGGCGCGCCCGCGTATTCGGGGGCATCGGATCGATAGCGGGTGAGGGCCGCGAAAATCTTACCGGCCGTCGCGGCATCGAGCCCGGCCGCTTTGATGCCGGTGCGGATGCTGTCGATGACCAGATCGGAAACGCCTTCGCTCGTCTTGAGCAGGACATTGCCGACAAAACCATCGCAGACGATCACGTCGGCGGGGCCCTCCCATAACGAATCACCCTCGACGTTGCCGACGAAGTTCATTGAGGCCACCTGGCTGAGCAATGGTGTGGCGGCCTTGGCCAGTTCGTTGCCCTTGCCCGGTTCGGCGCCGATGTTGAGCAAGGCGACGCGCGGGCGCTCGACGGCGAAAATCTTCTGGAAATAAGCCGAGCCCATCATCGCGAATTGCACGAGATGATGGGGTTTGACGTCGACATTGGCGCCCACGTCGAGCACCAGGCAACCTTTGCCGTGATGCGTGGGCAGCAGGACCGAGACCGCGGGTCGTTCGACACCCGGGATCCGGCCCATGGCAAAGAGCGCCGCCGCCATCATGGCGCCGGTCGAACCGGCCGACACGAACGCGTCGGCCCGTCGCTCTTTCACGAGCTGCGCCGCCACTGCGATCGAAGCGCGCGGTTTTCGACGCAAAGCCGTCGCCGGCGTCCATGAAGATGACATCCGGCGTGTCGACAATCGCACAGCGAGCAGGAACATTGCCGCCAAGAACCGTCTCGATCTCGTTCTGGCGGCCGACCAGCAATACTTCACTGCCGGTCGTCTGCTCGAGAAACCGGACGGCGCCTTGCACTACCTCACTTGGGGCGAAATCCCCACCCATCGCGTCGAGGGCGATCTTCATCGGGTGGAGTCGCTCCGTCAGTCGTGCTTAACTTCGAGAACCTTGGTCTTCTTGTCGTAATACCCGCAATGCTTGCAAACGCGGTGCGCGAGCTTCATCTCGAAGCACTGATTGCAGCGGGCCAATGCGACGGCGGGCGCCTTGTAATGGGTCCGGCGCTTCCGCTGACTCATGCGGGATACACGATGTTTGGGTGTTGCAGCCATGGTATTTTACCTCCAAATCATGGTGAAGAACCTTGGCATTGTAGCAGAGAGTAGCCGTCTAGTCAATGGATCGATGCGATGTGCAGCGGATCGGCAACAATCGACCCCCGCGCGGGCCGGTGTACGGCGGCGTCGGTGGGTCAGGCGAGTGCCGGATTGTTGTCGTCGAGGCAGCGCACGACCATCAGCGTGATGTCGTCTTTCGGTGGGGCGTCCTTGCGGAAACGCTCGATGTCGCCGTACAGCGCAGCGATCATCTCGGTGGGTTGCAGATGACGGTGACGACGGCACGAGGCCAACAGTGCCGCTGCTCCGTAGTCGTCGCCGACCGGGTTCACCGCATCGGTGGCGCCATCGGAGAACAGGATCAACGTGTCGTTCGCGCGCAACTGCACTTCGCCTTCGGTATACTCGAGTTCTTCGCCCAGGCCGATGAGGATGCCGCCCTCGGTCAGATACTCCGGCTCGTCGTTGCCGGCCCGCAGCAAGATCGGATACGGGTGGCCGGCGCCGCAATACCGCAGCACGCCCATGCGCGTGTCGAGTACCCCGACCACGAGTGAGGCGTACATGCTGATGTCTTGCGACTTCTCGTTCATGAGCCGGTTGGCGATGCGCATCGTTTCGGCCGGTGACCGTTGCTGCATGGCCAGACCGCGCATCATGCCGTACAACGCGACCATGACCATCGCCGCGGGAATCCCATTGCCCGAAATGACGCCG
>CAZADH010000145.1:3828-4464 GCA_964483805.1 uncultured bacterium | reverse complement strand
ATTACCGGGGAGCAGGTCGAAGTAATCGCCGCCCACTTCGGTGGCCGGGATGGAGCGGCCGGCGACCGCGAAGATGCCGCGCCGTTGTTGCATGTCGGGCAGCACGCGCGACTGGATGCGCCGGGCGATGCGCAGCTCGTTCTCGATCCGCTCGCGGGCCAGCAGTTGGTCGTTCTTGCGGTGGATGTCGATGATCGAGGCGATCTGGCTGGCAAGCACCTCGACGTAGCGTTGGTCGTCAGTTGTAAATACAGTGTCGGCGGTTTTTTCGGTGGCGTTGATGATGCCGACCACCTCGTGGCCGAGCAGCATAGGCACCGACATAAATGAAGCAGCGGAATACTTGCCGCCCGATGGTCGCTGGAAACGCGGGTCATTGTTGATATCAGATACCAATAGCGAAACGCCGGTCTTGAGCACGTAGTCGATCACCGAGCCGCCGGAGTCGAGTTTCACGTTCTCGACCACTTCGCCTTCAGGCCCCATGCCCATGCCCACCTTGATCAACAGCTTGCCGTCGGGCTCGACCAGGATCAGCGACAGGCGCCGTGCCCCCAGCGATTCGCCCAGCAGTTCGAGGATCCGCTTGAGCAGCTCGGCCAGGGTCGAGCGCGGGGTGACGAGGATCTTCTCCTC
>CAZADH010000145.1:0-3818 GCA_964483805.1 uncultured bacterium | reverse complement strand
GGCCAGCGGTGTTTGCGTGTAGTTCGTCATGAACAGGAGCGAAATGGTGTTGAGTACTTCGAGCTCGTGGACGCGGCTCGCGAGGCTGGCCCGTGCCTCTTCCAGGCGCTGGGCGTGCATGCGGATCCCTTGCAACGTCGCGCGCAGGTTGGTGGTCATGCGATTGAACGTCGCGCCCAGCACCCCCAGTTCGTCGCGGTTGGGGATGTTCAGTTCGATGTCGTAATCCTCGCGGCCGACCGCTTCGGCGGCCGCCATCAACTGCTGGATCGGGCCCAAAATACTGCGCGTCACCACGAAGCTGACGGTGAACGCCGCGACCAGGGCAGCGAGAGCGGCCAGCAGTGTGTCTTGGGTGTGGCGATCCATTTCGCTGCGGGTGCGCAACAACGGCAGCCGCAGCCAGATCATGCCGTAGCGATGATCGGAGGCGGAAACCGGCTGATAGAAGTCGATCGCCTCGTTGCCGATCTCGTGGATCTCGAGGTGGTTGCTGCGAAAGGCATGCTCGATCTCGGGCGTCTTCATCTGGCGCCCCAGTTCGCCCTTTTGCGTCGAGGCAAGGCAGATGTAGCGCAGGTCGACGATGCGCACGGCCCCGACCTCGCCGTCGGCTTCGAGGTCTGACAGGAGCGGATGCAGTTGCGTCAGATCACCGGTGGCGAGCGACTGCAGCGTTGGCAGGGCCAGGCTGCGAGCCAGGCCGCGACCGACGGCACGCAAACGGTTGAAGATGAGTTCCCGCTGGCGCTGAATCGAATAGGTGCTGTCGAGAGCCAGCGTCAGACCGACGACGAGAAGCACGCCCAACAGGATCTTGTTTTTGATGCTGCGCAGCATGACGTTTGTTGCGTTGATGATAGCACAGGTCGACCGCCGATCAATGGTCGCGGTGCGCCGCCGCGCTCGGGGGTGCGCTCAGGTGAGCGGCTTGCGTTCGGGAATGCCGGCCCGGCGTGGAAAGGCCGCCTGCACCGGTCGTGTCTTGGTGATGACCACGAACGAGCGGGCCACCGGCAACCGCGGCGGTGCAAGGTGGATCACGCGGACGGCCGTCTCGGCCACCCCGAGTTTGGTGAATGCCCCCGTCGCCTGGGCGACCTCCGCGGCGACATCGGGGCCCTTGAACAGGATCAGCGTTCCGCCGGGGCGCATAAGCGGCAGGCACAACTCGGCCAACACCGCGACCGTGGCCACCGCCCGCGCGACGACGACGTGGCGTTGCTCGCGCCACTCGCTGTCGCGGCCGAGGTCCTCGGCCCGCGCCTGCCGGGGCCGCAGATTGGCGATACCCATCTGTTCGGCAACCCGGCCCAGATGGCCGACGGCCTTCACCTTGGCGTCGACGGCATGAACGCAGCAGTGCGGCAGGGCCAGGGCGAGCGGCAGGGCCGGGTAACCGGCACCGGTCCCGAGGTCGACCAGGTCGGCGGGGGCCTGCAGGGCGGGCAGGTCGAGGGCAAGGACGGCCAATGCGTCGAGCAGGTGCTTGTCGACGAAATCCTCGTCGCTGCTGATTTTCGAGAGACTGAGATACAGGGGGTCGGCCCGTTGCACGGTGGCGAGCCGGGCACAGCGGTCGAGCAGGGCATCGTCGAGGTGCAGGCCCAGGGCAGTGCAGCGGATCGCGAGGAGGTCGCGCACGGATGCTGTCATGTTTGTTTCTCCCTGTCGTCGGGCGGCTCGGGGAGCGAAGTAGTGCTTTGTATTGCTGAAACGGTCGGTGGTTCATGGCGAAGCAAGGCGGCAACGAGCGCCACATCGGTGGCGCGCACGCCGGGAATGTCAGCCAGTTCGCTGAGATTGGCGGGGCGGCGGGCGGCGATCTTGTGGCGGGCCTCGGTCGACAAAGCCGCCGGCGGTTCCACCAGCATCCAGGTGGGAATGGCCACCCCATGCAGCGCCTGTCGTCGCGCCAGATCGCGTTCCTCGCGGGCCAGGTAACCGGCATACTTCACGCGCGTCTCCAGTTCGTCGCGCGCGAACGCATCGAGATCGGCAAGGTCGGGCAGCCACGGACGCAGAGCCTCGATGCCGATCGCCGGTTGCCGCAACAGGTGGTCGAGGCGCTCGTGTTGCGGCCACGGATGGTCGGGCACCAACTGCTGCCAGACGTCAGCCGGCAGGGGCAGTTCACGCAGGGTGCGCTCCGCGGCGGCAATGCGGGCCTCACGCGCGGTGGCCACCTCCGCCTGCCGGGATGTCACGACGCCCAGGCGCAGCCCCTCGTCGGTCAACCGGGACTCGGCGTTGCTCTGGCGCAGATGCAGGCGATGCGGCGATCGCGATGTAAATATGCGATACGGCTCGTCGATCGTGCGCCCGGCGACCTCGGCCAGCATCTGGCCGATGTATGAATTGGCCGGGTGGATCTGGGGCGGCGGCAGGCCACGCACCGCCGCGATCACGTGCAGGGCTGCCGCCAATCCCTGGGCGGCCGCTTCTTCGTAACCGCTGGTG
Organism: uncultured bacterium; assembly: GCA_964483805.1. Lineage (GTDB taxonomy): Bacteria > Muiribacteriota > Ozemobacteria > Ozemobacterales > Ozemobacteraceae > CAZADH01. The sequence continues at coordinate 1,358 of CAZADH010000145.1, read as the reverse complement.
CCGTTGATCTGCCCGGCGAGATAGAGGCCCGATAAAATCTGCGACTCGAGTGAGGTGGCGACGGCGACCGGGTCGACAATGTCATACTCGATCGCGTACCCCGGACGGGTGATTCGGACCGCTTCGAGCCCCGGTATCGTGCGGAGAAACAGTTCCTGAACCTCTTCGGCCAGACTGGTCGACAGACCCTGGGCATAGATCTCCCGGCCGTCAGCATCGTCGGGCTCGAGAAATACTTTGTGTGACGTCCGCTCGGGAAACCGCAGCACCTTGTCTTCGATCGAAGGGCAGTAGCGGGGGCCGACGCCGGTGATCGTGCGCGAGACCAGCGCCGAGCGGTGTTGGTGGGTGCGGATGACCGCATGGGTTGCCGCGGTGGTCCGCGTGATGAAGCACGGAACCGCCGGGCGGGTGTGGTCGGCCGGGGTACGCAGGGAGAACCGCGGCACCGGCGCATCGCCATCCTGACGCTCGAGGCCGGTGGCGTCGATGGTCGTGGCCAGCAATCGGGCCGGGGTCCCGGTCTTGAACCGTTTGAGCGGCAGGCCGGCCTGCGCCAACGACCCGCTCAGAGCCTCGGCCGCCGGCGAACCCGCGCGGCCACCGGCGTGGCGGTGCTCGCCGATGTGGATGATGCCGCGCAGGAAGGTGCCGGGCGTCAGCAATACGCGCGGCGCCCGGATCGTTTCGGCCAGGGCGGTGCGGACGCCGGTCACCCGCCCGTGTTCATGCAGCAATTCGTCGACCATGCCCTGGCGCAGAGCGAGATGCGGGCAGGCCAGCAAACGCAGCAACATATTGTATTGATATGCTCGCTTGTCGGACTGGACCCTGATCGATTGTACGGCCAGGCCCTTGCGCGTGTTGAGCCGCCGCGACTGGATCTGGGTGGCGTCGGCCACTTCGCCCATCACTCCGCCCAGAGCATCGATTTCGCGCACGAGCTGGCCCTTGCCCTGGCCGCCGACCGACGGATTGCATGGCATCCAGGCGATGCCGTCGAAATCGCTGGTGAGCAACAAGGTTTGCAGGCCGGCCCGCGCTGCGGCGAGCGCCGCCTCGCAACCGGCATGGCCCGCCCCCACCACAATCAGGTCAGCGTCGGTTGCCATGCATGACCCCGATCGGCGAACGGTCGCCGAACAAAACGCTGTATGGTATACATATGTTGTATGTCACAATGGCAGAACGGCGCCAATGCCGCAGACAACACCGGATGCCGGCGGGTCGCTTGCGACTGCGCTCGGGCTGGGCGCCCCCGCGGTGCCGCCATCGTGGCTGCAAGCGCCCACTGCGCCATCCGTGGCGGGCGGGTCGTTTGCACTGCCCGAAACTGGCGTTTCGGGCCGCCATCGTGG
>CAZADH010000144.1:0-14604 GCA_964483805.1 uncultured bacterium | reverse complement strand
CTATGACGAGTTTCTGGTATCTCGCCGTGCTATGGCGATTCGTCACCGGCATGCAGGCAATTCGTTTTCCGCTCCTGGCTCGCCTCGCCGTGTTCCTACTGTTGGTGCTGGGAATCCCGATGTTATTGACGTTGTATTTTGGTTTGATGTTCTGGCACGAGGAACGCAGTCAGTTCGCGGCCCGCCGTGGGGAACTGGTCCAGCAAAGACTGGCCGAGATCGATACGGGCTTCGTGCGGTTCTGCCAGAATCGGGCCGTCCACTACCGGCGAGCCTTGAGCGACATCGACGGCCGGCCGGCCAACGCGAGCGCGGTCGTCGAGAGTGCACGCGGGTTCGAGCGCGAGTGGATCTGCGACCTGGCCTTTCTCGTGTCCTCGCAGGCCGAGATCCTCTTGCCCCAAGGGAGCTTCAACAACCGCGTGTCGTTCCGCACCGAGTGGTCGCAACCGCCCGCGGTCCGGCGGGACATCGTGCGCGCCTACATCGAGCGGGCAGTCGTGCCCGATGACGATGAAGCGACCTACAAACCCTGCAATACATTGTTGTTCGAAGAGATTCGCGACACCATCAATGCGCCCCATCCCTGCCCGATGCCCGCACTCGAACCCGGTGGTGGCAACAACCCCTGGATCAACGACGGCAGCGAGCAGACACGGCAACTCGTGCTGTTTCCCGCCCGGCGCATCTTCGACGAAGACCGCGCTCGCCGCCAACGTACGGGAACGGCGCGCAACCACACCGACCGGCCGGGAGAGACTTCGGCACGCGACCTGTTGGTCGGATCGACGTCCGACGAACACGAGTTGTCGCTCAACCGTCTCCCGTTCAACCTGGAACGCTTCTTCATGTCAGCCGGCATGGCGGTGGCCACCAAGATGTTCTTCGCTTTCGTGCCGAGTTCCGATGGCGAGCATCACTATCTCTATTACGGTTCGCACTTCTACTACACGCTGGAACGGCAATACCTCTCACCCCTTATTGCATCGGCACCGGGATTCGCCCCCGGAACCGAGATTCACGCCGTCGCCCACACCCCCAATTCCACCTGTTTTCCCGACCCGTTTTCGTATCGACGGTTCGCCGAGATCATCCGCGAGGTTCGCGGCAGCCGATCGCAGTATCAGGCACCGATCGAAACCGCGTCAGGACCGGCATTGCTCGTGGCTCGGCGCTGTTCGCACCTCGTCGACTACGTCCTTGTCGCCATCGTTCCAGACCATGCGCCGGACTCAGTTGCCGCCGCTCTCACCACCAATCGAAGAACCGTGGGGCAACTGATGCTCCTGTTCGTGCTCTTTGGGGTGGCCATCGGCGTGCCGCTTCATCAGCGATTTCTCGCGCGTGTGCAGCGACTTGCCAAGGGAATCGAGGCCATCCGCCACAAACGCTTCGACTTCCGGTTGCAGGTAACGGGCGCCGATGAACTGGCGGTCCTCGCCGGGGCGTTCAACCAGGCATTGCACCGCATGGCCGAAATGGAACTGGCTCGTATTGTCCAGCAGGCAATTCTCCCGAACCGCCAGAACCGGCACCAGGGCTGGTCGATCAGTGGGCGCAACGAAATGATGGAGGCGGTCGGAGGCGACTACTACGATTATGTCACGCTCCCTGACGGTTCTTCGGGGGTGATCCTGGCCGATGTGTCCGGGCATGGTCTGTCGGCGTCGATGGTGACGGCGGTGGCCAAAGTGGCCGTCGCGCACACGGCGGGCAGAGGCGATCAACGGCCGGAGTCGATTCTCGTCGAGACCAACCGCCTGCTCCTCGAGATGGTGCGCAAGAGCAAGATGATGACGGCCATTCTCGCGCTTGTTTCGGCCGATGGACGACAGTTGACGCTGGCCAATGCTGGCCAGTGCTCACCGCTCGTCGTTCGCCGCGACGGCACCCACCAACTGGTGCCGTTGCAGTCGCTACCTCTCGGAGTTGCGAAACGCTTCGTGCCGGCGACGGTCACGCTCGATCTGACTGACGTGATCGCCGTCGTTCTCTATTCCGATGGCCTGATCGAGTGCTTCGATGCAAACCATGTGCCGATCGGGTTTGACCGCTTCGCCGGCATTGCCGCAACAGCATGCCGGGAGACTGCCAACCAGGACATCTCGGTCTGCTTCGAGCGGATCTTCTCGACCATCGACACCCTCACCCGCCACCAACCGGCCGAAGACGACCGCACCCTGGTGGTGTTGCGCCGGGAACCGGACGCGGTCGCCGTGGCCCGCAAGGTCGAACCCTGATGGAGCCGATTTTCTTGTTCCGGCACTTTTTTTGTTTTTTGTTAGACAAATGCACCCGGTTTCGCCCACTTACCAGGTGACCATGGAAAACACCGACCTCAATCAAGCCATCGAGATGTATCGCCGGCACCCGCGCCACGGCTTCGCTTCGCTGTATCGGGTTCTGTCGGGACGCATCGCGACTTTCGTGAAACGCGCCTTCGGCCTGGGCGCAGACGAGGTGGCCGACGTGGTACACGATTGTTTTCTCCCGTGGGTCGAGGAACCCGAACGCATGGCAAAGGTCGAAAACCCACGAGCCTACCTGTTTTCGACGGCGAAATACCTGGCGATCCAACGACGTCGAGCCGAAGCGCGCATCGCGCCCGGGGATTCCGGGAGCGAGTCGGAGGAAACGGCGAACGCCGGCGAGGGACACGCCCGGCAGACCGAGACCTCGTTGGATGTGGCCGCGGCACTCGACCGGCTGCCGGACGACCAGCGCGAGGTCGTGGCCCTGAAAATCTGGGGTGACCTGACCTTTGAAGAGATTGCCGCCGTGCAGGAAGTATCGCTGAACACTGCGGCATCGCGTTATCGCTACGCACTGCAGAAGCTCAAGGAGATCCTGGCATGAGCGAGCCCAACGCCCTCGACCCGATCGAAAAGCTGCTGGCAGCGCAACCGCTCGAGCACGTTCCCGACGCGGTCTACACGCGGCTCGAGAAGAAGGCTTCCTGGAACCGGCCATCCCGCGGCCCGGTCGTCGGGGCCCTCGTCGGACTCATCGTGACAGCCGTTGTGGCAGTGGTTGTGCTTTACATTGTATTTGCAACGAAGGGGCCGACCCCCGTTGTGCCCGGATCGGCACCAGACATAGCGCCGACACTAATGACTCCAGCATCGGCACCGATCATCGCCCGTGTCGTCCCTGCCGTGGGCCCAGAGCATGAAACCGGTGCCGACGAGGTCGGCGGTTTGTCGACACGTTGGTCGACCCAGGAACCGCAGTTCGAAGTGGGATTTGGCGAAGAGGCGAATCAGATGAGGGGTTGGCGGGCCACCGCGGATTCGTAACCTCCCCGCACTGTTTCGCGCATTCTGTCCGATGGCAACAGGAATTGCCAGCGACAGGGGCCCCCGTCGTTCCCGGGTCAATGACCGAATTGACCGCATCATTTTGTATTGATTTCATATTTCATTATGACGACAGGAGGCATTTATGAGTATGACCAAGATCTGGATCGTTCTTGCTGTGATGCTGTGCGCCACGTTCGGCCACGCCGAGTCGGCGCCCACCCCGCAACCGACGCCCAATGCGGCAGTTGGTTACCTGATGGCGCTGGGCTGGATGCAGCCGATTACCGAGAAGGTGCAAACCGAACTGTCGACCTGCGAAACGGTGGCCGGGCTCGACAAACTCTCACCCGACGCCCGCAACGCGATCGGCGCCGGCAAGATGGGCACGGCCGTAAAACTGCTGGTGATGGGTGCCGCGTGTGACTACTGCATGTTCGGCTACCAGCGCACCTGGCGCCCCGACGACGTGGTGCCGCCGTTTCGTCGTTTGCGGGAGCTGGCCCGAACAGCGCGGGTGTATGGTCTCGACCAGGTGCGCCAAGGCAAGGCAGAGCAAGCGTTCGCCACATTTCGCGCCATCTTTCGACTGGGCGCGCACCTCGAAACCGACGGTACCCTGATCGCTGGCATGGTCGGCCTCGCGTTCAAGAAGTTGGCGGTCAAGGGCTTTGAGGAACTGCTCAACGGCACGAAAGATGACAAAGTAATCGCCGATGCCCGCGCTTTCCTCAAAGCGCAGCCGAAAGCGACCGCCGTGACACCGTCCCTTATGGAAGGCGAGAAGAAGTTCATCGGCACGGCGCTGAACATGCTGGTCGAAGGCGCCAAGAAAGACGATTCGGCCGGGTTGCTCGAGGCCTGGCCCGATATTGAAAACCTCTTCCCGAAGTCGATCACCGACAAGATGGGAAAGCCTGCCGCACCAACAACGGCACAAACGAAGAGTTGTCAGGCGAATCAGCGCGTGCTGCTGGCCGCGGTTGAAATGCTTGGCATGGATTACAGTCCGATGCCGGCAACACTGACTGTTGCAGTGATTCCGGAGTTCCTGGTCAAGGAGAAGTATCTCAAACTGTTTCCGACCTGCCCGGAGGGTGGCAAGTATGAGTTGTCGCAGAGCAAGGAGGGGCAGTTTGCCTGGCGTTGTTCGAAACACGCCGATGTCGACAGCGCCGGCACAGAGCCACCGGTTGCCAAGGCCACTCCGTCGGCGGAACTCATGACCGAGATCAAGCAGTATCTGGCCGGCCCGGAGTTTGCGAAACTGACCGCCGAAGCACTCGCGGTCATCGACGAGGCCAAGACTCTCGATCCGTACGCTCCCGATTTCGCCACCAAGATCGAAGCGTATTCGAAGAAGATCAAGGATTCGCCGAACCCGATCATCAATTCAGCCGTGCCCAATGTCCGCAAGGTATTCGAGAGCCAGAAAGAACTGGACGAAGCGATGCTGAAGCTCATCGGCAAGTGAACCCTGGGCCACGCCGGGACAACTGACCCGGCAAGCCTTCGCGACGTCGCATGCCCGTACGCCCGCCGATCACCTTGGTCGGCGGGCGTTTGTTATGTGGGTCACACCGCGTCGGGGTTGGCCAGGACGGGTCGAGGACGTCCGACAATGACGGTGGACCGACCGTCCATGGGCAGATCGTGGCGCTCGACCACCATGCCGCGCTCTTCGGCGAATGCCGCGAGAAACCGCATCCACGGCTTATACGACATGCCGTTGTCGGCACAACAAGGCACAATGGCAAACGGCAGACGATGATGCGCGGCGTATTCGACGATCGGGCGGGTGGCGCCATCGGGGTGCAGACCGACGACCAGGTCGCACGCGCAGGGAGTCTCGAGGTTGAACTCCTGGGTCGAGTAGGTGACGTCGAGGCGTTTGTGCCGGCAATCGAAGGTCGTCACCTGGCGCCCCAGCCTCGTCAATTCGGCATTGAGCCGACCCATGCCGCCAGCAACATCGTAAATACGCGGTGCAGCAAAATGCGTCACAATAAACTGGGCAAAGAGCTCGAAACGTCGCTTATCCGCCATGTGTCAACAATCACCGTGGCTCAGGTGGCCCACCGGCGATGGGCCGCCCAGAGCAGCAGCCAGCCAATCAGCAATATCGGAGCAATATGCACGTAGAGGGCGAGAAACAGAAAGCCGATGACCGCCGCGGTTGCGGCGACGAGAATCTGCACCGCCTGCGTCTTGACGTGATACAGCGGGGTGACGCCGAACGCGGCAGCCGCCATGACCGTGGTGTCTGAGAATGGAATGATCATGCCGCCGGCAATCGACCCCGAGACGACGGCGCCGGTCACGATCGGAAACATCTGCGGCAGGTGCGTGGCCGCCGCCATCTGGAAACCGATCGGCATCATGATCGCCATGGCACTCCACGAGAAACCGGTGGCCACGGTGATGGCGAACGACACCAGAAACACCAGCACAGGGACCAGTTCGGCGCGCATGATCGACGACACCAGCGCCACCAGCCATGCGCCGGTCCCCAATTCGGCCGAGACCGCGGCGAGGCCTTTCGACAGGATGATGACCAACGCAGGCGACAGCATGTCGCGCAGACCGCGACGCAGCGCCTGGCCCAGCGTTCGCCACGACAACACGTTGTCGCGGCGCATCATGCCTGTGGTCGTCAGCAAAGCCAGCACCGTCGCCGCCAGCAGCACCTTGATGGTCGGCACCGACCCCATCACATCGATCACGCTCATCGGCCCGGACGCGGTGGCTTTGGCCCATGCCGCCAACCCAAAAATGCCGCCGCAGGCAGCGCCCACCAGCACGAACAGGGGCACGAGGGCGTGCCGCACGCGGGCGTTCGCGACGGAGGCGGAAGGCGGCACGCGCACCGGCGTCTCGTCGGCGGCAACGGTGGCCGTCGTATCCGGAAGGTGCTCGCGAGAACCCGGAACCGTCTCGCACAACCCGACAGGGCGTGGTGCCGCGACAGTCAGTGGCGACGCCCCGTCAAGCCGGTCCTCGTATCGTCGCCCCCACCACCGGCCATCCCACGCAACCAGCAATGCCAGCCAAATTCCATACAACGTAAATATATGATACGGTAGCGACGCAAACAGCATGGCGGTCGCGGTCGTGGCATGACCGACACTCTCGGCAGCGGCCATGACGAGAGAGCCTTCGTAGGCCGCCCAGGTCGAGACCAGCATCAACGACACGACAGTGGCCATCTGATCGCCAATATAGGCCAGCAGCGCCGGACTCACCGGATGCAACGCGGTCACGCCACGCATGGCCGCGCCGTTGATCAACAGGTTGGCGTAATCATCGAAGAAGACCCCCAGGCCAAGCGACCATCCGGTCATCCGTGCTTTGCGCGCCGAGTCGAGCCAGCGGCCGAGCAGTTGCGACAACCCCGCATACGCGCCACTGGCGGCGATCACGGCCAGCATGGCGCCGACACCGAGGATGAAGCCGGCAATCTGCAACCGCTCGACGTCGGCAAATGAGAGTCCGAGCAGACGCCACAGGTGGCCCAGGCCATCGCCGAGCGCGAAGTTGGCGCGCACCAGCGCCCCGGCCGTCACGCCACAAAACAGCGCCAGTGCGACCCGGTGCGTCAGCATCGCCACCACGATGGTGGCGAGTGCGGGCAGAAGACAGATCATCGGCGCCGGATTCAGCCACCTACGGCGTGGTCGATGGCCACGCCGCGTTTCGTCAGGTCGGCTTCCTCAGCGCGCGTCATCACCTTGATCATGCCGTCGTGCAGCCCATGGATCTCGACCTGATAATCGCGGTAGGTCTGCAGGGCCGCCACGATCTCGGCCGTGATTTCCTGACCCGGCACCAACAAGGGGATTCCGGGCGGATACGGCACGATCATCGCTGCCGCCACCCGGCTCGCGCACTGGCGCAGCGGTAGGTGTTCACCATCGCAGTAATAGGCATACCGCGGGCGAAAGCGGAGCGCCGACAGGCTCAGATGGAAATCTTTCATCACGCCGTTCTTGGCTTCGCCCTGGTTGCCACTCGTCGCTTCGATGTTCTCGAGCGCGAGAAACAACCGGTTCAGTTTCGAGCGGGTGGCGCCGATGGTGATCAGTATTGATATTGTATTGAAGGTCGATTTCTCAATCTGGATGTTGTGCCGCTCGAGCAACAGGTGTTCAACCTCGCGGCTCGTGTAACCCGATTTCGACACATCGATCGTCAACTTGGTGGGATCGAGGCGGATGCCGTCGTGGCGCACCTCGTCGGCAAGCAGATCGTCGCGATCGAGCACGCGGAACTTCTCGAGCGAGTTGATCGATTCGCGCAGCGAGTGCGATAGTTCGAGCGCCCGCGACAGCAGGGCGTATCCCTCCATGACCATCTGTTTGCGCGCCACGTCGAGCGACGCGATCATCGGATACTGCGGTGACGTCGAGGTGTGCATATAGAAGTTCTCTTCGAAGAAGTCGCGAATCTTCTCGAAGTCCGGATCATTAACGTGAATCATCGAAGCCTGGGAGAACGCACTCATCGTTTTGTGTGTCGATTGCGTCGCATAGTCGGCACCGGCCTGCATCGCACACGGATAGAACTCGGGGTGGAAACGCGCGTAACCGAACCATGCCTCGTCGACGATCACCTTGATGTCGCGGGCATGTGCCTCTTCGACAATGTTCGCGATGTCGTAGATCAACCCATCGTAGGTACAGTTGGTCAATATCAGTGCCTTAACGCGCTTGCCAGCCTCGAGCGCCTGGTCCATCGCCGCGACGATGCGCGCTTTGGGCACCGGCCCGAAGATGCCGAAGCGGTCGTTGACCGACGGCATGAGGTAGACCGGTTCGGCACCGGCCAGGATCACGCCGTAATGCACCGACTTGTGACAATTGCGGTCGAGCACGATCGCATCGCCGGGTTTGAGGAGCGTCTGCAGCAGGATCTTATTGGAGGTCGACGTGCCGTTGGTCGAAAAATAGGTATGACGCGCCGAGAACGCACGGGCAGCCAACTCCTGCGCCTCGCGGATGACCCCGGTCGGGTGCAGCAGCGAATCGAGCATCGGCACCGACACCGACACGTCGGCGCGAAAGGCGTTCGGTCCGAAAAACTCGTAGTAGTCCTTTACCCAGATCGAGTTCTTAACCGAGTATCCGGAGGCGTGGCCGGGCGTGTGCCACGAGTCTTTGGCCTTGTTGGCATACTCGACCAACTTCTCGAAGAACGGCGCACGGTTCTTGCTGTTGATGACTTCCATTTTCACTTTGCGGATGACATCGTCGTAGTCGCGGTCACCCTTGTAGAAATAGCCGTTGAACAGGCCCCCCGACAGCACGTTGCGCACGTCTTTCTCGGACGTGAACAGGAACATGTTCACCTCATAGCGAAGGCGCAGAAACTCACGGCAGATCTCGCCGCCAGTGACGACGTCGTCGGCCCGGCCACCGGCAACGTTCGGCAGTTTCCACTCGGTCAACACCACGTGGATCGAGCCGTCTTCCCGCAACAGACGGCACGCTTCCGAGAACGAGTCGGCGGTGGCCATGAAGAGACCGCGCGACGTCAGTTCGCGCAACTCGCGCTCACGACTGACCGGTTCGGGATCAACAAGTAATATTTTGTATTTCATATCAACCTCCGTCGGCAGTGCCGACACATCAGCGAGCGCGCATCGCCTACCCGCTCGCCTGCACCGTGCGAAGGGGGGGGGGCAACGCGAGGCCGCCGGGGGCGCCCAGCCCAGGCCGGCACCCGACAAGTGCGTTTGCCGTCTCCACTGCTGTCACAAGCGGCAGAAGCGAGATTGTACCACGAATTTGCCGACTGTCCAGTCGGCGCATCGCACCTGCATGGCCCGCGGTTGACAAGCATTGCAGCGGGATGCAACAATACCGTGATTCGAAGATCCTGTCGGCCGCACCGCGGTCGTCTATCAACCACCGGGGAGGAACCGCCATGGGGGCCGTTACCGTCGAGATCTGGGATGCCACCGGCAACAAGAAGGTCAACGCCGAGTTGCCCGACGATGAGCAGGTCAACCGCATTCTGATCCTGTTGATCGACAAGATGAACCTGCCACGCTACAGTCCGGACGGCCAGTTGATGAGTTACAAATTCCATCACAAGGCCTCGGGCCGCCAGTTGCTCGATGACGAGACGCTCGGCCGTGCCGGCGTCCACGACGGCGACATACTCCGCATTCAGCCCGAGATCACGGCCGGACGCGGCTCGTGACCGGCAATCCTCTCCCACCCTCGCGCCCCCCACATCCGCCGGGGCCACGTGGAGCGCCGCCCGACATCATCCAGTTGTCGCCATATGCCCCCGAGAACCGTTTTTCGCGGTTCGAACTGATCCGCTGGTGGGAACAGAAACGGCTTGCTGCGGCCAAAATCCTGGTTATCGGCGCCGGGGCGCTGGGCAACGAGATCCTCAAGAACCTGGCGTTGATGGGCGTCGGGCACGTCGTCGTCGTCGACATGGACCGCATCGAGACCTCGAACCTTTCGCGTTCGGTCCTGTTCCGCGACAGCGATTGCGGGCGGTTCAAGGCCGACGTCGTCGCCGAGCGGGCCCGCGAGTTGTTCCCAGCGATGAACGTGCGCTCGCTGTGCCTCAACGCCGTCACCGACCTCGGGCTCGGCCTCTATTTCTGGGCCGACGTCGTCATCGGCGGGCTCGACAACCGCGAAGCGCGCCTGTCGATCAACCGCAACGCCTACCGTGCCGGCAAACCGTGGATCGACGGCGCCATCGAGGTGCTCAACGGTATTGCTCGTGTATTTATGCCTCCCGATGGTCCCTGCTACGAGTGCACGATGAGCGAGATCGACTGGAAGATGCTGCATGCGCGCCGCGCCTGCACGCTGCTCAACCGCGACGAAATGCTGTCGGGCAAAACCCCGACCACCCCGACCATTGCCAGTATCATTGCCGGCATTCAGTGCCAGGAGGCCTTGAAACTGCTGCACGGCATGGAAGTCATCGCGGGCAAGGGCTTCCTCTTCGAGGGCATCGGCCACAACAGTTACGTGGTCGAGTTCAAGCGCAAAGAAGATTGCTACAGCCACGAGAGCTTCCGGCCCCTGACCCAGTGGGATGAAGGCATCGACACGCTACCGTTGCGCACGGCCCTCGAGCGCGCCCGCACCGACCTCGGCCCCGAAGCCGTGATCGAACTGAAGGAAGACGTGCTCGTCGGTTTCAATTGCGGTCCCTGCGGCGTCATCTCGCCGGCACGCGGGTCGCTGGGCCGGATCCGCGAGGCCGACTCGGTGTGCCCCACCTGCCGGCAACTGCGCATTCCCGAGTTGGCCCACACGTTTGACGGCAGCGAGCCGTTCATCGACCAGACCCTCGCTGAGATCGGCGTGCCGCCGTTCGACGTCCTCGTGGGCCGCAACGGTGAACAGTGTCGTTACTACCTTCTCGACGGCGACCGCACCCATTTGCTGGGTGAATTCGCCGCCGAGATCGAGAACGGAGGATCCTGATGGGCAGCGGCAAGAAAAAAGGTGGTAGTGACAATACAACGTCAACATCCTCTGCCGGCGCACCGACCTGTGGGCACGGTGCGACCGCGGCCCCGGTGAACCCGGTCCAGGACTTCTCGCAGGCGCTCAACAAGCTCACTGATGTGCCCGAACGGCCGTTTCCAGTAGCGGAACGGTGCGAACCCCGCGTCCATGTTGCCCCCGCGGTATATGACGCCATCATCGCGCACTCGCGCGAAAACACGGCGGTCGAGTTGTGCGGCATTCTGGTCGGCGCCGTGGCCCGCGACGCCCTGGGGCCCCACCTCGCCATCGAGGCCTGCATCCGCGGGGTCGGCACACGCAACGAGGGCGCCCAGGTCACCTTCACCCACGACACCTGGGACCACATTCATCGAGAGATGGAGCAGAAGCATCCGGGCAAGCGCATCGTCGGCTGGTATCACACGCATCCGGGTTTCGGCATATTTCTTTCGGAATACGACAAGTTCATTCAAGACAACTTCTTCGATCAGCCGTTTCAGGTGGCCATGGTCGTCGATCCGATCGGCAACTGTGACGGCATGTTCGCCTGGATCGACGGGCGCATCCGCGCCCTGACCCGCTGCTGGATCGGCACGACGCTGCGGCCGCTCACCCAGGGCGGTGTCGGCAACGAGGGTCTCAGCTCGCGCGCCGGCGAGGGCGGCGGTCCACCCAATCCCCAGAAAGGTTGGGGATCATCGATTTCGCTGGTGAAATCCGGCAACGAGAACGATCGCGCCGACAAGGAACCCGAAGGCACAATGCGGCTGCTGTTCGATGGGCTCGAACGACTCGACTGGTTGCAGATTGGTCTGTACGCAATTGTGTTCGTTCTCGGCCTGTTCTGTTCGAGTTTCTTCATGGGCGAGCAGTTGCGCCAGGCCACGCGGGAGTCGGCGCAGGCGGAGGCCCGCAGCATTTTGGGCATGCTCGGCACCAGTGCCGCGGCCCAGAGCGAACTCAAACTGATCGAACAACGATTTGCCGCGGCCGAGACCGCGATCGGCTCGGTAGCCCGCTCTCTGCCGACCGCCGGCGAGAGTCGCGGTGGCACCGAACTGCGTTCGCCCACCACGCTGCCACCCGCCCCAACAACGACCGCATCGACGCCCACCACCGAGGTGGCGAGCGGATCTGCCTCGACAACCGCAGGGGTGACGCCTGTCGCAACGGGCGCCGCGGCCCCTTCGCCAATCAGTGGTCCGCAAACGGTCACTCAATTGGTCACGTCGCTCAATGACGAGTCGGCGCCGGCAACCGCGGCGGCCGTTCCGGCCATCACCCCGGCACCGACCATTGTTTCCGGCATCGCCGGCGAACTCGCCGCGATCGGTCGCCAACTGGCCACCGACCGCGCCTTCGTCGCCAGCCTGTCACAGGTTGCCGGAGAGCGCGAACAGCGGCTGCAGAAGCTTCTGGCCGGCAAGGCCAACGAGGCCATCTCGGTCGACGAGAAGATCTCACGATTCAATGCCGAAATACAATTGATGCACAAACAGATGGCGATGGTCTACTTCGTTTTCGCCCAGATGACCCTGCCGCCCGAGGCGCTGCAAGGGCAACCGGTCGACCCGGGTCGACTCAAGCAAGCCCAGTATTTCATTTCGTTGGCAGTGACGGCCGACCCGTCGATCGAGGCCGAGATCAAGCAACGGTGGCCGCAACTCTACGGCGGCAAGTAGGGCGCGCCGGCCCGGAGCACAGCACATGAGCGAAAAGATTGTCATTTCGAAGTCCGAGTTGTCCGATCCGCGCGTCGACGACATGGTCATGATGGAGCGGGCGGCGCGTCGGCCCGTCTCGGCAGCGGAGCGGGCGCCGGTCGAGACCGGGCTGTTGCTCAATCCCATTTTCTACACGGCGGTGGCGGGCATGATCGGCGCCCTCGTCGCCTGGGCCATCATCGAGCCGCTGATCGACAAGACCGGCGCCCGGGGTCGCGGCGAGTCGGGGGTCGGTCTGATCCTGCTGCTGCCGCTGGCCTCGGCCTTCGTCGGCATGGGCACCGGACTGATCGAGGGGGTCATGTCGCGCAACTTCATCAAGGCGTTTCGCTGCGGCGGCATCGGCCTCGGGGTCGGCGTGCTGTGGGGTGCGGTCGGCATGTTCATCGCCGGCTTCATCTATCAATTTCTGCAAGCGATCGGCTGGAGCATGTTCGGCGGGTCATGGCGGCCCGACCCCGACAATCCGATGAACATTCCTTCGGGGTTGCTGTTCATGCAGATCGTGGCTCGCTCCCTTGCCTGGACGGTCGTCGCCGCCGGCATGGGCGTCGGCCGTGGTGTGGCCGAGTGGTCGAAGAAGCTCATTCTCAATGGGGTTGTCGGTGGTCTGATCGGCGGGTTCATCGGGGGGTTGCTGTTCGACCCGATCGGGCTGGCCCTCAAGTCGATCATGCCGCACACCGGCGCCCCGAGTCGCGCCATCGGTCTGGCCTGCATTGGCATGATGGTCGGCGTCTTTATCGGTCTGGTCGAGAACCTCTCGAAGGATGCCTGGTTCATCATGAAGACCGGCCCTCTTCGCGGCAAACAATTCGTCATCTACAACAATCCGATGGTCATTGGCAGTTCGCCGAAGTGTGACATCTATATTTTTAAAGACGCGGCCATCGAACCGAAACATGCCGAGGTCTACCAGGTTGGCAGCAAGTTCGAGATCCGTGACTGTCGCAGTGCCCAGGGGGTCTACGTCGACAACAAGAAGGTCGACCGCAAGACGCTCGAGAAGGGTGACATCGTCGTCATCGGCGAGAGCGTGCTCGAGTTCGACCAGCGCGACCGCGGTTGAGGATGTGTTTACATTGTAATGACATTCCCGCTCTGCCTTCATTGCCGGCAACCGCTGGCCGTTCCTGTTGGGCACAGCCGCCCGTTCATCAGGTGCGCCGGCTGCGGCCGGATGTCGCCGCTCGAGAACCGGTCCGATGCGGCCAGGGAAACGACCCCGACTGCCGGTTTCAGCCACGGGGATGTCGCAACGACGGTATCCCGGGCAGCGAGCGAGACCAGCGCAATCGAGACCGTTGTGTCGTCGGCGACTGGACCGAACCCGCAAGGGAACGAGGTCGCCACGGGCCGCATCGCGTCAGCGTCCGAGAGTGGATTAGTGCAATCGCCGACGGCGACAGGCCGAGACCTGCCTGTCCCGGGCAAGCACGGCGAGGACGAACCGCAGTTCGAGACGTTGCGGGACGTGCCCTGCCGGTGGTGTCGCGAACCGGTGCGCCCGGGAGCGCGGCAATGCCCGCACTGCGGCGAACGGCTGGGAACGGGGGGAATCGAGCAGGCGCGCAGTGCACCGGCGTTTGCTTACGACATGCCGCTGCAGTTGCTGGATTGGGTGGCGGTGTTCGCGTGTCCGCCGGCGGGCATGATCCTGGGCGGCCTGTGGTTTGTGCGCGGACATCCGAAGGGGCCGCGCATGGTTGGGGTGAGTCTGGTGTGGGCGGTGATGATTCTTGGTTTCGTCAAGCTGGCGACGTGGCACCACTGATGCGGCAGGAATACATCAATGCATAAATATATGCATATATATTTATATGTTTATATATAGATGCAGGGTCTTGGCGCCGCTGCTCGGCACCGCCCCCCTCCCCAACGATTTTTACCCCGGCGCCCTCGACCTGCATCATTATTTCGTGAACAATCCACGCCGGGCAAGGTAGAATACATTTCGCGCCATCGATTCATCGGGTGACTCCGCGCAAGGAAGGTAAGACCGCATGTCAGCCATCGTGAACTGCAAGAACTGCAAATCTGACGTCGAGGTTCCGGACAATCACAACCGACCGTTCATTCAATGTCCGTCCTGCAAGCGCA
>CAZADH010000143.1:0-14683 GCA_964483805.1 uncultured bacterium | reverse complement strand
AAACCAGACGGGGCGACTCATTTTCCACTCCTATGACATACGGTGTGCAGCAACTCGAAGACGATTTTCAACAGGCGAGGTCATCTCGATCAGGAATGGCAAACCGGCGGCCAAGCTCGAAGAAAAAGGCAGCAAAGACTGGTTCAAGGCCACGATGGCTCTGAAGGCCGGTGAACTCTACTCCTCCGGAGTCGTGATCGCCGACAACACCGGGCAACCCGAAATCCGCGTGGGCTGCCCCGTCGAGATCGATGGCGAGGTGCATGGGTGCGTGGTGGTGAACGTTGACTGGGGCCTCGTGGTCCGCAGCCTTGCGGAGCAACGGTACGGCAAGACCGGTTTCGCGTTCGTCCTCGACGAAGGCGGCACGGTCGTGGCCCATCCGAAGATCCGCATTCAGGATCGGGTGTCGTATACCGCGGCCGCGTATGGCGCATTTGGCGCGGCACTGCGCGACACCACCCAGCGCGGGCAGGCGTTCGCCGGTCGATTCACCGTCGATGGGATCGACAGCATGGTCGCGGCCGTGCCGGTCCCGGTCGGACATCGAAAATACACGATCGGGGCGCTCATTCCAGCACAGGAGGTGCTCGAAGCCGCCGAAAAGATCAAGGCCGAAGCGCTGGCCCAGGTCGAGCAACAACAGACATCGGTGGCGGTCGCCGCACTTCTGCTGGCGTTGCTCGGGGGTTTGAGCGGGTGGTTCTTTGCGCATCGTATCGCGGCGAGTCTGCAGGTGATCGCCGACGGACTCTCGCGCGGTTCCGAGCATGTGTCGGTGTCGGCGGTCGAAGTGGCCAAAGCCAGTCAGACCCTCGCCGACGGTTCGTCGTCGCAAGCAGCCGCGATCGAACAAACGTCGTCGGCGTTGCACGAGATGGCCACGAGCACGCGCCAGAACGCCGATCGCGCGGTGGAGGCCGACGGCTACATGAAGCAGACAGCCGCGGCGATTGCCAGTGCCGGGTCGGCCATGAATGAAACGCGCACCACAATGCAGGAGATAGCGACCGCGAGCAAACAGATGCAACAGATCATCAAAACCATCGACGAGATCGCCTTTCAGACCAACCTGCTGGCGCTGAATGCGGCGGTCGAAGCAGCGCGGGCCGGGCAGGCCGGCGCCGGGTTCGCCGTCGTGGCCGAAGAGGTGCGCACCTTGGCACGGCGCACGGCCGAGGCGGCCAAGACGACGGCGACCATGATCGAGGCGAGCGTCAAGAAGGTCGATGCCGGGGCCGGCCAGGTCACGCGGGCGGCAACGGCGGTCAAGGAGGCCGGCGAGGTGACGCAACGCGCTGTCGCATTGGTCGGCGAGATTGCCGAGGCTTCGCATCAGCAGGCCACTGAAATCGACCAGGTGAACAAGGCCGTGGCCGAAATGGACGGCGTCGTGCAACAGAATGCCGCCGGGGCCGAGCAGTCGGCCACGGCCGCCCAGGAACTCACGCAGCAATCGGCGGTCTCACGCGATCTGGTGCGCCAACTCGAGAAGGTCGTCGTGGGCGACGACGCGGCAGAACCGGGGGAACGCGGCTGAGTCGGCAAGCCGCCGATGCATCAGGGTGTGGGCGCGGTCGGTTTCAGGTAAACATGCCGTCGCCCCCACCCGAGAATCGGTTTCTCGAAGAAGCGGTACGACAGCTCGGCGCCGGCCAGCGTCAGGGCGAGGGCGGCGACGGTGATCGCTGCGTCGTTGGCGCAGTTGATTCCGGGTGGTTTGCCGGCGAAGGTGGCAAAAAGCAGCCCGCAGACGACTTGATGGGCCATATATACAAAGTATGACAGTTGGCCCAGCCAGACCAGAAAGCGGCATTGGACCAACCACGCCACCCAACTGTCGGTATAGGTGACGCCGATCAGGATCAACCCGCCGTAGGTTGCTGCCAGCCAGGTAAAACTCAGCGCTCCGAAGTTGCCACCGTTGCGCAGAATCATCACGGCGACCCCAGCGAGCAGCGACGCCCATGTGGCAAAGACCGCGCGCCGATGATTGCGGCAGAACCGCTGAAACGCCGGATGGCGCACGGCACAGGCGAGCAACACGCCCAGCATCAGGGCGTCGGCCCGGAACGGCAGGCCGACGAATGAACCAAAGCCCGGCCACAGCATGCGCGCCAGCGGGGCAAGCAGAACGATGGCCGCGGCAATGGAATACAATGTACTACGCGAGAAGAACCAGACGACGAATGGGATGATCAGATAGAACTGTTCTTCGATCGCCAGCGACCAGGTGACGTCGAGCCAGGTCGGGCCGAAACTCGTGGAGTAGGCCATGGTCAGGTTCTGGGTGAAGGTCAGATACGACCAGGTGGGCAGAGGGTTCTTGAAGAGAAAATCGTACGTTGCGGGCAGGCCGAGGGCGCCGACCACGAGAAACAGGAGCACCGAAGCGTAATACACAGGAAATATGCGAAGAATCCGACGGATGTAGAAGATGCGGAAGAAATTGGTCGCATCACGGTTGTCGATGAGGATGCCGCCGATGAGATAGCCCGA
Source organism: uncultured bacterium (assembly GCA_964483805.1). Classification (GTDB taxonomy): domain Bacteria; phylum Muiribacteriota; class Ozemobacteria; order Ozemobacterales; family Ozemobacteraceae; genus CAZADH01. The sequence continues at coordinate 12,184 of CAZADH010000143.1, read as the reverse complement.
CAACACAAAGAACAGATCGACGCCCGACCAGCAAATGTTGAACCACGACATCAGTTTGTAGGCCCAGTGTGCTGGAGGCAGGTTCGCGGTCGAGACGATCAGGCAGTGGCCGTAATGCCAGACGATGACCATGAGGATGGCGCAACCGCGAATGCCGTCGAGAACCGGCAGGCGCTCGACGGCCGGGACCGGCTGAACCGACCGGGTGGGACCTGGTCCCGCGTCGGAGGACGAAGCGGCCGATGGCGCGATGACTGCGGTGGTGCCTGGTGTCACTTCGCGATCGCTCATGGGGTTATCTTCAACGCGGGCGTTGTCGGGGGTTTTGCGCCGGTCTTCCAGACAGCATGATACTGGTGCACGATGAAGACGAGGAAAACCGGTTCGAGCAACCACTTGAAGCGCAACGTCTCCCCGCGATCGAACAGGATGCAGGTGGCGAAGACAAAGGCCGCCGGCAATCCCAGGGCCAGTCCGGCACGCAACCCTTCGCGCCGACGCAAGGCGAACCAGATGAACGCTGCCGACAGCAGCAATACCACGAGCCGGCCCTCCGAGAAGGCGAAGTCGAACCACCCGCGCCACGGCAGCACGTCGACGATCACATGTTGCGAATAGAGACTGGACGGCAGAAAGAACAGGACCATGTTTTCCCAATACCGGTTGCATTGGCTGCGCCAGCCATCCTCGCGCAGCTTCGCCGATGCCGAGGCAAGAAGTTCGCGGTTGTAGCGAAGATACGAGACGTGATTCAGGTTCGGCGCCTGATCGGCCTTGCGTCGTCGCTTGACCACCGGCGGCAGATCCTGGGTGTCGTAGCGGGGGTTGTCGAGATGCGGATTTGCCCCGTAGTCAGGGAACAGATGCACGGTGTGCGACATCGACAGACCGGAGAACGACGTGGTCAAGGTCAGACCGAACACAATGTATTGCTTCAGCAGATACAACATCACGACCGGCACCGTCACTTTGAGAAACCGCCCCACTGCCGACGGGATGCGTGCCAACCAGAGCGACGCGGCCACGACCACGAGAAACGGCCACTGAAAGTTCGACCGGAAGAAGAACAAGGCAAGGGTGGCCAGGGCAAGCACGTGGGTGTAACAACGGTGCGCGATGCACCACCACAAGACCACGAAAAAGAACAGAATCAGGATCGACGAGACGAACACCCCGTCGAGAAAGGTCGCATAATACAAGGTTGCCGGATGCACGGCGAACAAGAACGCGACCGGGGCGGCCAGGGCGGGCCGGGTCATCGACCACACCCAATAAAACAGGAGCGCGGCGCCCAGTCCATAGAAGATAGTAAATACATTATAAAGCCCTTCGTCGACGTCGCGCATCAGCCCGCCCCATTCTTTTGCCGATGAGGCCGCGACCAACGCCGCCCGGATCAGGTCGAACCCCGGCGGTTGGATGTGGAGATACCAGAACGCGGAAACGGGGTTCTCGCGCAAATCGATGACCGACAGTGTCTGTTGCATGCATTCCGAAGTGAGTATCTGAAAGTGCAGGTGATCGTGGCACCGATGCCGATGCGCGGCACGCAGCGTGGTCAGAAACATCATCGCCCCGATGAGCACACCGAGCGTCGCCATCAGCAACAGACGGTTATTGCGGTTCACTCGTGGTCCCCCACCCTTCGGATGCCACGACCGACACACCCGAGCCGGACTGGCGGTCGCGTCGCAACATATCAACACAGCACCGGCGCAATTGCAATGGTCTGCCTTGGCCGGCTGGTGGACAACGACCACCCGCAACGGCAGGAGGCGACGGCAATCGCACGGATTGACCCCAGGCAGCGGAACAGGGCAGAATGAACAGCGAGCCCAAAAAACAAACGTGGGCGGAAGGGGTATTGGTTATTAGCGGCCGCAGGTGCGGGCAAATGCGGGCAGGAGGCAGGTGCATGCGACGTCGACGTTTTCTCTGTGTGATTCTCTCACTCTGGCTGGCGATTCAACCCTTGGCGGTCGAGCTGTATGCGCAGGCCGACGAGGACGCCGCTCCGCCGCCGGTCGCATTGCCGGCGCCGATGACCCAGAGTCACACCACCGACGCTCTCATTCCCGATGCCGAATTGGTGAAACCGGTCAAATACCTTTTGGCGGCGCTCGAAGTTCGCCAGGGGTCGACCGAGGCGCAGCGTGGCGATCGCGCCTGGGCGAACTGGTGCATGACCATGAACTCGGCCTACGGCACCATGGACGAGGGCAGCCAAGACGTCTTCGGTTTCTACTCGGCGCTCAAGACTGCCAAAGACATCGGCGGCGCCGTGAAAAAGTTTGGCGCTGACGACATCTCCGGGTATGTCGACAAGGTCGTCTGGATCTCGAACGTCTGCTCGAACGCGTTTGCATTTTTGGGCAACACGCATTTCGGCACCTGGGGCGAGAACCTGTTTGCCGCATTGACTCGCAACTTCGCCCGCCTGAACGCCGCGGTCGAGCGGAACCGCTTCTTGCAGGCCGTCGACTTCATCGGCACGCCCACCAAGTGGGTCGACAAGACCAATCCGGCCAAGGGTGGTCAAGCCTATTTCCAGTGGGTCCGCAGCAAGGTGCCGGGCGGGGCGGATACCCAGACCGCACTGACCAACGGCCAGGGGGTTGCACGCACGATCGGTATCGGGCTGTCGGTCATCTCGCTGACCCTGTCGGTCATTCACCTCGCGACGTCGTACGACACCGTCAAGACCATCGTGAACTGCACCTTCGGTGCGCTTTGGCTCGTGGCCATGTTCTGTCCGCCGCCGGTGGGGCAGATCCTACAGGTCGGCCTGGTCATCTGGGGTCTGGTCACGTTTGTCGGTGACCTATTGGGAAAATACCAACGACGGTGGCGCGACGCGTACCGGAACTCGTATTGGTTCCTGCACGAACAGGATCTGACGTTCAAGTCGTTCTACGACAATCGCGAAGCACTGCGCCCCGAAGAAAAATGCGCCTCATTGCTGCTGGCTGAGCGGGATTTCCGAGATCTGCTGGCCACACAACAGCCCAAGACAGAACAGGAACAGAAGGACTTCGATCGCGGCAAACGCATCTGGGAAAGCCTCGAGAAGCAGGGCGTGGTCATGAGTTACTACGCCAAGGGCGACTTCACCATGCCCGATCTCGAGTTCGCGAAACTGTGTGACCTGTGGCACATGAAGGCCGATTTCATGTCGTGGAAGCCGACCGAAAAAGAGACCGATGCCAAGAAAAAGCGCGGGTTCTTCGGCAAGGTGATGGCGGCGGTGAATCCGATGACCTACATCTCATGGGCCGGCAACAAGCTGCAGTCGCGCGAATACAACCGCGAGATTCGCGAGCATAACTGGCCGCGCCACTGGTTCAATCCCGACTTCTACCTGGTCAAGAAGTATCAGAACTTCCAATTGCTCAAACGCGCTCGGGGTGGCATTTTCGACACGATTTCATTGCGTATCGAACAGGCCCCGTTCAACTATCTGCCGCTGATCGGAATCGATGGCGACAAGTTCACGCAGTCGCTGCTGGCCGAGGCCCTCGACGCCGATGCGATGGTCATCGGCCAGAAGGAGATGGTGGTCATGCGCTTGCTCGCCAAGGCGGCGCAGTCGTCAATACGAGAGAAATACAAAGAGATGCGTGACCGTCTCGAGAAATTCAGGTCGGCCCCCGACGGTTACGAGACCATGCAGGCGCGCGTGACTGCCTTGCGCGACCTCGCCGACGCGTACGAGCGCGATCCGGAGGCAGCGTGTGCCGATGTCTTCTCGGCCTGTGAGAAAGCATTCGGGTGGCGTTGGGCCGATCTGCGGGCCGAAAAGACCGGCAAATCAGCGGTCACGCGGTTCCGCGCCGACATCGAACAGGCGTTGCAGATGCTGCCGATCACCTGTGGGATTCAGGCTGCCGAGTTCGTCCTCATGGAAGACACCGTGCAGGCCAACCGCGACACGGCTGTATTGATGAAGAAATACGGCCAGACCCGTCTCGATGCAGCGCAACACACCGACCAGGTGTTTGCCAACCCCGACCTGCGTCGGTTTGTCGCCGAGGGCGCGTTTCTCAACGAGAAGGGGCAGACCCTGATGAACTGGTTGGGCGAGATCTATCCGCCGGCCGAAGAACTGCGCAAGGCGAGCACGTTGTTCCTCAACGAGGCCCGCGGTTACCAGAAACAGTGCGATGAGTTCCCGCTCGACGAGCTGGCGCGGACCCTCGACGACATGAACCGGATGCAGCGCGACATCCAGCAGGTCGTGACGTCATGGAAACGGATCGGTGACGATGCGGGCATTCGCGTGGTCGTCGACCCCGGTGATCCCGAGATCTTTCCGGTCAACGGGTTCGCCTATCCGCTGCACGGTTGCGCGCCCCTCGACCCAGATCAACCGATGCCGGGCGCCGCCGAAACCGTGCGCAAGTTGACCGGTCCGAGTCCGGTGCCACCGCAGGCATTGGTGCCGGCGACGCCGTAACCGTCGGCAAACACGTAAATACAAACAACTGCACGCCAGCCCACAACCGCCGCCGGTGTGGGTGGGCCACGCCGGGCAACCGCGTCGGGGCCGCGCATCCGGCAACACGGGCGGGGGGATGCCCCCGGTGAGCGGCGAGGGCGTTGGCCGTGGTTCAGACCTTCTGCGAGATGCGCGAACCCGTGTCGTTTGTCGACGAGGCGGCACCGTCGGCATCGTAAGCGGTGGCCCGGTCGACGATGACCTGGTTCCAGCGCGCGGCCTCACCGCGGTAGCGGGCAATCTTCTCGAGAACCCCCTCCGGGCCCTGCTTCGCGGCCGGAATACCATCGGTTACAAACGCATCGAGACCGGCGAACACCCGACGGTGGGTGTCATTGACCCCTGTGTCGACGAACTCGGGCACCTCGCCCAGCACCTGGCGCGCCTGACGAAAGCCCTCGTCGATTGCGCCACCAATGAACTCGGCGTATTGCTTTCGTGCATCTTCTGTATTGCCACCCTTCTTGAACGCTTCGCTGAGGCCGAAGAAGCTCAGGGCGACATCGAGGATTCGCTCGGCGGTGCGCGCTGGCGAGAAGTAGTCTTGCAGGTCGGCGAGCGGGTCGGTGGTCGGCGGGGTGGGTGAGGCCGTTGCAGTCGCCGGGTTGGTACGCGCAGCCGGCATCGACGACGCCGGTGTCGCGGGTTGCGCTTCTGGGGTTCTGCGCCCCGATGCCAGCGCCAGAAACTCGTAACTGGCCTGCAACGAGAACCCGACCTCGGCCGTTTCCTGGTCGTTGGCACCGTTGATCGAACGCAGCGTTTGGTAGTTGACCTCGAATTGAGCGCGGGCCCAGCTCAACTTGCCGCGGGCGTCATCGGAAATCTGCAGTTCGTCGAGACCAAGGTCGGCCAGTCCGACCGCAGCCTGACCTGCGGTGGAACCCCCGGCGGGGACCCCGAAACCGAGTCGCTGCAACTCGGTGAGCAGAAGCGCGTTGCGGCTATTGGCGCCCGGCAACAGTGTGGTCATGGGAACACCTCCTTGTGCATCTCTGCATGAACCTTACGTGTCAATGATACGCCTGAAGGCCCCAACAACCAACTCGGTTGGCCGAAAAAGGCGGGGTCAGTTCGTGGGCCCAGAACCCGGGGCAGCGCCAACGCGGACAGCGATGCAACTGAAGTCGTCGGAAAAATCGTTGCTCCCGCAGAAGGTGCGCACGGTGGCGAGAACCGTCTGCAGCAAGGTCTCGGGGTTCGTCCCCGTCACGAGGCATTGCTGAACGACTTCGATCAGGCGGTCGTAGCCGAAGAACTGGCGTTGATCGTTGCGGGCATCGGTGATGCCGTCGGACAGGAACAACCACAGATCGCCCTCCTCAATAGAGTGTTCGCTCTGGTGGTAGTGAGCATCAGCATGGATGCCGATCGGCATGTCACCCTCGGCGATGCGCAGGCAGGTGGCCGCGAGACCGCGGAAACAGAGCACCACAGTATGGCCACAGTTAACCAGGGTCAGGGTACGGGCCACGCGATCGAACCGACCGTAATGCAGTGAGACAAAGCGTTCGACCTGGCTCAGCGGCACCGTCATCGCGGCGTGCACGGCGCTGACGATGTCGACGGGCGCGGGCAGGTCACCGGTCGTCCGGTGCGCCAGTGCCTGGGCAATAACCCGTTGGAAATGGCTCTTGGTAGCCGCGCCAACGAGGGCCGCCGGCACCCCCTTGCCCATCACGTCGCCGAAGAGAACGTCGAAGGAGTGAGGGTTCCAGACAACGAAATCATAGAAATCACCATCGACGCCCATGGATGGAGTCGTCATTGCCGCAACGACAAAACCATCGAGTGCGCAGGGGGGTGGGCCCAGCAAAAGCGCGCGTTGAATCTCGAAGCCGATCCTGGCCTCTTGTTCACGAGCCTCGCGCAGGTCGTCGAGCGCCACGACCAGGCGGGCTTCGGCCCGTGCCCGCTCGCGACGACTGCGCAGATCGTCGACGACCAGTACGACGAGCGGCACGGTGACCAACATGACGAGAAACAGCGACCGGATCAAGCGGCGACGCGAGTCGACGCGCAGCTCGTTTTGCCGCGCGCGCACCGTCCCGATCTCGAGGCGGATCGCCTGGTCGATGTCATCGATGACACTCGAGACCGCTTCAAAAAACAGGCGGGCATCGACACCGAACCCGCCGGTATCGGAATGCTGCAATACTTTGTGCAGAGATTCATTGACGAAGGTCCAGTGTCGCCCCTGACGTTTCTGGGCAAAGGTCCGCTCGATTTCATCGGGCAGGTCGAGGGCGCGGTGCTCGAGAATCACCTCGATGCCGGCATGCGCTCCGAGCGCGATTTCGAGCTCGGCTTCGTTGAGGGTACCGTCGGTCGCCAACAGGTGTGACAAGCGCGCGCGCAGGCGGCCGACCGATTCGCGCACCGATGCCAGCAACAACAGATTGGTGTGGGTTTGTTCGACCCCGTCGCGGGCCACGTCGGCCATCGACATTTGCTGGGTGTCGAAAAGAAGACTGATGATGGCGGTATAGTCGCGAAAATCGGCGGCCGCGGCCGACGCGGTGTGTCCGCGTTCCCGCAATGCCGGCAGGGTCGTGCGCATGTGGGCAATCGCCCCGGTGATCGAGGCAGGCAGGTCGGCACCGGCCACGTTGGCGGCGAGTTGATCCCAGCTCGCATCGGTCGCCTGCCATGCCGCAACGAGATCATCGCTGCCGACCAGACGAACGCCGACCAGCGCCGTTTTGCCGCGTTCGCGTTGCAGCATGCCGATCACGTTCGACAGGTCTTCGACCAGCATGAGCCGCTCGATGACACGGGCCGAGCGGTCGATGTCGTGCAGGTTCTGGCGCACAAACAGGGCTGCGAAACCGAGAAATGCCAGGAACGGCAACAACACCATACCGATCACGTTCCAGGTCGACTGGCGCGGGTTGGTCTTCATCACCCTGCTAATGTGCCACACCGGGCGGCAGAAGTGAATGGGGCGCCGATTCACCCGGGGTTTCTGCCAATGCTTGCCGCGCCAGGCGCGACAGGTAGGCGGCCCCGAGCAACGAGACGATGAGCCCGCCAACAAAGAGTGCCCATTCGAGAGAACTGCGTGACTCGAGCGCCGCGCCGACATCGGTCATTTCGCGGGCCACCGAACCCAGATAGACGTGGGTCGCGGTAACCGGGATGCGGCCGACAAAGGTCGCGATCACGAAGTGGCGCAGTCTCACTCCGGTGATGCCGAACATGTAGTTGAGTACGTGAAATGGCAGGCTCGGAGCAAGGCGGAAGAGGAGCACCACTTGCCAACCCCGGGCGGCAACGGCGCGATCGACCGCGGCAAAGCGGGGATGCGTCGCCAACCACTCGCGCACATGACGACGGGCCCCATACCGACCCACGAGAAACGCGCAGATCGCGCCCAATGTCGAGGCCGTCAGCGCCAGCGGGAACCCAAGGGACAAACCCATGACAAAACCGGCCCCGATCGTCAAAGGCGACGCCGGCAACAGCAAGACACTGCCGACCACGTACATCGCCACGAACGCCGGCGGAGCCCAGGGACCAAGCGCAACCAGACGATCGAGAAAACCGCGCAGGGTCTCTTGCACCCGCAGATCCGGGACAACCAGCATCGCCAGCGCCAGCGTGGTCAGTGCGGTGGCGGCGAGCAGCACGGTCCGCGCAGTAGGCCCCCGCGGCAATGCTTCATCGTCGGGCATGAAGTCGTGGGGTTGTTCGCGCGAACGACGGCTCGTTTCGGACGCGGGTTCGACGGTCATTATCGGCATGATATCAAAGAGTGCCGCGGCGCGTACAGACCGCGCCCCAACCGATGGAGAGCCGCAGCAGCGATCAGTGGGCGAAATACCCCGGCGACGGCAACGGTGGCAGCGTGCCGCTTGACAGCAGGGTACCGAGGTTCCAACGCAGGATGCGCTCGACATCATCACGCAGTTGCCACGTCGGGGCGAGATCGGCGTAAGAAGCAACCGGTTGCAGGGTGTGCCAGTCGACACAGTGGGCGAAGTTGCCCTGAGCGGGTGCCCGGCCGAAAAACAACCGGGTCTCGTCACGACCGATGAAATGCTTGTTCACGATCGGCGTTGGTTGCGGTGAAAACACGGAGTTGCCGAGGAATTCGGGCGGCACCTCGAGGCCGAGGAGCCCGAGGACCGTGGGCGCAACGTCGGTCAGGCCACAGATGCGCTCGATTCGACCCGGCTGCAAAACGCCGTCCCACGAGATGAGGCACGGGACGACTGAGTTGACGAAGCGCGAGATTGGCTCGGGTTCGGCCAGGTGGCCGTAGGATGCCAGCAATTGGATCGACCGATGGGGCGACAGGACCTGATGATCGCCGTAGAGGACGACAAGAGTGTTCTCGAGCGCACCGCTTGTCTGCAACCGGTCGAAAAACTCGTGCAGGGACTTGTCTGTATAATGTATTGCATTTGCATAGTCGCAGAATTCGCGATCGGGGCTGGCGACCAGGTGCGGCTCGAGCAGGCGTGGCAGCCGGTTGTCGTTGAACGGGTGGTGCGAACTGGAGGTCAGCACCATGGCCATGTACGGTCGCGGCAGCTTCGCAATGCGCTCGGCCAGTTGCGGCATCAGTTCGTGATCCGCGAGCCCCAGACCGATGATGGTGCCGGTCGCCAGGTCCTCGCGGTAACAGGCGCGCTGAAAGCCGAGGCGGGCGTTCATGCGGGCCACATTCCAGAAATGCCGCCGTACCCCATTGGCATAGAACGTCGTGTAGCCACGGGCAGCCAGAAGGCGCGGCAGCGAGACGAACTCGTGCTCGACCGCTTCGAAATGAACCATGCCGATTTCGAGGGGCAGCAGCGACGTGAGGACGGTGAAGTCGGCGTCTGAGGTGCACACCACCTGTGAATAGAAACGCGACAGCAGGGTGGAGCGGGAGGCCAACGCATCGATGGTCGGGGTGAGCGTCGTCGAACCGACCCGCCGGTTCAGGGCCGACTGCATCAACGACTCGACCTGCACGAGCAACACATTCGGTGGCGTTGCGGTGTGCGGCCGCGAACCACTCACCCAGGGGTAATGAGCTGGCACACGGTTGCGGACCTGGGCATTGGCGAGCAGATCGTTGCGGATGCGGGCGACCACGTCCGGATCGGGTCCCTGGCGCACCAACGGGCCGATAAAGTGGCGCACGGCATCGATCGAGTAGTACACGAGCGGATTGAAGGTGAGGATGCCGGTGCTGTGGTGGCGCGTGAGCGGCTCGTACCAGGTGCCTCGGGGTTCGGTAAGCGCCAGCCCGACGAACAGCCAGAGGAGCGCGAAAGCGAGCACCCGACCGCGCCGGAAACCCTGATAGTACGCGTCTGCCTGCGCCAACCGGGGCCCGGCGCCAACCGCCAATGCTGCCAGGACAGCAAGGTCGGGAACGATCAGCACGAGGTCGCGCCAATCGAGCAACGGCGCCATGCTGTTGTGGACATCGCCGAGATGGTCAGCAAACACGAGCATGTCAAACGACAGGGGTTCACCGAAGATGCGGTAACACATCAGGGACGATTGCACGAGTGCCGCGGTACCCAGGTTTGCCGTACCCAGCACCAACCAGCGCCACGACGCCCCCGGCCGCGCACTCGCGACCAGGAACAACACGGTCGCACAGAACAGCGAGAACGCCAGGTAACGAAGATCGATGGCCGGCACCGGGTACCGCTCGGTGGCAGCCGTCCAGAAGTACTGAAGTTTGACTATGAGGGTGAGGGTGAACGACAGCAGCATACGGAGTGTCATACCACAAGTCAGCCATGGTTCGCATATTCGGGATGGCGAAGTCCGGTCGATTAATCGAGATCGACAATTCTCGAAAAAGAAATTGCCGGGGGTACCCCCATCCTGTTAGAATTTGCCGACCTGAGGGCCACGCACGCAGCATCCTTTTACACTCCAGCGTGGTGCTGCCGGGCACCGCCCGTGGCGAGTGGCGGTCCATCTGCCCCAACGAGTCGTCGTGGGGTCATGCGTGGAGGTTCGGAGTGCGATCTATTTTCACAGGAGCAGTACTCGTTGCGACCGTTCTCGTGACGTTGGTCGGTTGCAGCGGCACCGGTGGTTCCGGGGCGCCCAGCGATGCGATTGGCTTGACCGGACCGGTGATCCGGGGTGTAGCGCCCCGCTTGCAGATCGTCCCGGCCATGCGGACGGTGGGAACGAATCGAACCACGCCGCTCGTTTTCACAGCGTTCGACGAGTACGGCCGTGCTTGCGCCGACGGCACGAAGATCGTCGTGAGCTTCAACTTCGGCGGACGCATTGATGTTGCCGACGTAACCACGGCGAAGGGGTACGCCATGGCGATGTACACGGCCGGCGCCAATGCCGGCGTCGAAATGATCACCGCCACGGCCCTGGGTGTGACCGGCAGTACCACAGTGACCGTGGTTGCCGATCCGCCGGCGCAACCCGTCGTGCGGGTGGCGCCCGTGGTCGACCAGGTGCGTCCGAGTGAGACGCTGCCCGTGGTCGTGTTCGTGAACAACACCGCCGGCAACGCGGTCGTCGTCCCCGTGCAGATGTACTCGCGCATGGGCGGCACGTTCGCGCCGGCCAGCGGCAACTCCGAGAATGGGCTGTTCGTCACGAACTTCACGGCCAGTTCGTCGCAAGGTGTCGACGAGCTGTCCGCCATCGCCGGTGGCACCACCGCGACGGCATCCCTGGCCGTTGTGCCTTGATCTGGAGCAAGACGATGAAACGCATTTTGACGTATGTATGTTGTATGTTTCTCATGGGTGTCGTGCTTGCCGGGTGCGGCGGTTCAAACGGGACGACGTCGGTCGAGCCCCCGGCGGGCACCGGGTACAGTCTCGGTTTGCAGGCATCGACCCAGACGGTGATGCCGGGCACGTCGGTGCAGTTGACGGCCTGGGCAATTGGCCCAGACGGTCAGCGGGTCATGAGCGACGACGATGGCGTGCAGTTCAGCGCCAATCTGCGGGGTTCGTTCGAGAACCAGGGCAAGGCCAAGATCGCCAACGGCGTGGCGGTGATCAATTTCACGTTTGAAGACAACTCGCCGGCCGACGATCCCGATCCTTCGCGGGTGTTGCGCATTACCGGCAGTTACCGGGGAGCCGTAACGGCTCTCGAACTGACTGCAGTGGCCCGGGGGTTCTGATCATGCGACACACGAACAAATCGAACAATCATCCGTATTCTTCCGGCAGGATGGGCAGGGTAGCGCTGGTTATCGGTCTGCTGGCCCTGGTCCTCGTTTTCGGGGTCGGCGTCAACTTTGCCGAAGACCAGACCGGATCGGGCAGTGATGCTGCCGCTTCGGCTTCTGGCAGTGGTTCGGCGTCGGGCAGCGGTACCGGTGAGGCCAGTGGTTCAGCCAGCGAGGCCGGGTCTGACCTCGTGCCGCCGGCCAACATCGAAGCAGGGTCGGGCAAGGTCACCGAAGTGCCGGTGGTCGAGGCCGGGTCGGGCAGTGCCGGCGGCGCGGTCGATCCCGAACTCGCCAAAGAGCGTGAGCGCGGAGCGGCGGCGACCGGGTTGGCCAGTGGCACCATGTCTTCCGACTATTCGGCCAGCACGATTCAATCGACCCGACGGGTCGACACCACCTCGGGCCGATGCTCGACCGTGTACCTCATGTATTCACGTGCCGAAGACGTGGCCAAGGCACTCACAACGCTGTTCGACGCCGATATCAGCGCCGGCGAGTTGAAGATCTCCGACAACGCGGTGACC
>CAZADH010000142.1:0-14709 GCA_964483805.1 uncultured bacterium | reverse complement strand
AGATGCTCGCAGTGCACCGCGCTCAGCAGCCGGCAGCGACCATGATGACCCTGATGATGCAGGATCCCGGCAGCTACGGGCGGGTTCTGCGCGACGGCGCCGATCGGGTGACCGCCATTCGCGAGGCCAAAGACTGCGCGCCCGAACAACTGCAGGTGCGTGAAGTGAATCTGGCGGTCTATCTGTTCTCGGGGGCAGCCTTGTTCGAGCATCTGCCGCGCCTGACCAACAACAATCGCCAGAACGAGTATTACCTGACCGACATCATCGAACTGATGGTCGGGGCCGGGCAGACAGTGCTCGCGGTCAAAGAACACGACGAGCGCTCGACCCTGGGCATCAACTCACGGGCCGATCTGGCACGGGTCGCGGCGCTGGTGGGCGAAGCCACACGGTTGCGTCATCTCGACGCCGGCGTGGGCATGGATGATCCGAGTCAGGTCTACATCGAGCCCACTGTCGAGATCGGGGCCGACACCCACTTGCTGCCTGGCGTCGTGCTCGCCGGCACCACCCGGATCGGCAGCCACTGCGTCATCGGTCCGCACGTCGAGATCCGCAACGCCGTCGTCGAAGACGGCGTGATCGCCCGCCACGCATGCATCGAGAACACCACGGTGCGGACGGGCAGTCGCATCGGCCCCTTCGTCCACATGTCCGACGAAGCCGGCAAGCGGCGCGATTGAACCGGATCGCGCGCGCGAGACACACATCGTTGAATACTTACATTGTATTTCCCTTTGTGCATGACGCCCCCCGTGAGGGTGGGCGACTTCGGTGCCTCCCGGTGATGGGAGCATCACGATCCGAGGACGAGCAAGCATGGATCAGCGGCTGAAAATCTTCACGGGCGGCGCCCATCCCGACCTGGTCAAGTCGATCTGCAACCATTTGAGCATCCGCGAGGGCCAGATCTATCACACCTGTTTCTCCGATGGTGAGCTGTATTGCCAGATCGAAGAGTCGGTGCGCGGCTGCGACACGTTCGTGGTGCAGCCCACCTGTTTTCCGGTCACCGAGAACCTGATGCGCCTCTTGATCGTCATCGACGCGCTGAAGCGGGCATCGGCGGCGAGCGTCACCGCCGTCATCCCGTATTTCGGCTACTCACGCCAAGAGAAGAAGTCGACCGGCCGCGAGCCGATCACGGCCAAACTGGTGGCCAATCTGCTCACCACCGCGGGTGCATCCCGTGTATTGACAGTTGACCTGCACACCTCGGCCCTGCAGGGTTTCTTCGACATCCCGGTCGATCACCTTTCCGCGATTCCGAGCCTGGCGAAGTTTCTCGTCGACAAAGGGATCCCCGATCTGACGGTCGTATCGCCCGACTCGGGTGGCGTGGCCCGTGCCCGCGAGTTTGCCAAGCGGTTGCGCGCTCCCCTGGCCATCATCGACAAGCGACGTCCCGAACCCAACAAGGCGGTGATCATGAATGTCATCGGCGAGGTCGATCACCGCAACGTGGTCATCATCGACGACATCATCGACACCGCCGGCACGGTGGTGAAGGTGGCCGAGATCCTGCGCCAGAAGGGGGCCAAAGACATTCTCGTCGCCTGCACCCACCCGATTCTGTCGGGACCGGCCATCGAGCGGATCTCGGCCTCGTGCATCTCGAAACTGTATACGACCGATTCGATCCCGCTGACCGAAGCCAAGCGCAAGGAAGCGCGCATCGAAGTCATTTCGGTGGCGCCATTGATCGGCGAAACCATCCGCCGCGTTTTCGAGCGGTGTTCAGTCAGCGATCTGTTCGTGTGAGGATGTGAATATGAAGATTCCGCGTCTGTTGGCAACGGTGTGTCTCGGCAGCTTGATGGCACTGCAGTTGGCCGGTTGTTCCGGCAAACGCGGCGGCACTGGTCCCCAACCGGTGAGTCCGAAACCAAACACGATCCCTGAACACGAGAAACCGCTCGGCAAAATCACCGACCGCAAGACGGCCGACCTGATTGAACAGGCGCGCATCGCTCTCGACCGGCGGGATTTTGCCGCCGCAGCCCGCTACACCAAACTGGCGCTCGCCAAAGACCCGAAGTCGGCCCGGGCTCGGCTGTACATGGGCAAGATCGAACAGGGCAACGGCCGTTTCGCCGAAGCGGTGAAACACCTCGAGACCGCCCAGAAACAAGAACCCGAGAACACCACGATCAAACGGACACTCGGCGAAGTGTTTGATGCCTGGGCCCAGCAGGCAGCGGAAGCCGATGATCCACAGACGGCCATCGATCGTTGGCAGCGGTGTGTCGAACTGAAATACAAAAACACCCTGGTCAATCGTTCGATCGCCGATGCATACCGACGACTGAGCGAGAAACTCGGCAAAGAGAACAAGTTCACCGACGCCGAGACCGCGTTGCAGGAAGCGATCGCGCGCATGCCCGAGAACCCGGTCCTACGCCTGAATCTCGGTCGTCTGTATCTCGATGCCGATCGGCTGACCGAGGCGCAACGCACGCTCAAAGCTCTCGTCGAGAGCACGCCGAGTTTCGTCGACGGTCGGGTGGCGCTCGCCGAGGCCCGTCAACGCGCCGGTGATGTCCGCGGGGCATTGAGTGAGGTCAAAGAAGTCCTGGCGCGCGTTCCCGATCATCCGCAAGCACTGAAGTTGCAGGGTGCTCTCGAGCAGCACGCGCCGCAGGTTGCCGGGGCCGACGCGACCGTGCCCGGTGAAAACGCAGAGGGCGATGGACCCGACGCGAACACGTCGCGTCGACTCAACGAACTGGAAGCGGCCGGCGACATGATGGGGCAGATCAACCTGCTCAAACCGTTGGCCGATCGACAGCCGCCGGCGGTGTGGGCGCAACTGCAGTTGGCCCGCGTGCTCGAGAAGGTCGGTCGGGCCGATGCCGCCACACCCTGGATCCGCCGCTATCTCGAGGCACGACCGGACGATCACCGCGCCCGTTTCTTTCTGGCGCGTTGCCTGCAACTGAGCAACAACCTCGATGAGGCGCTCAATCTACTCGAATCGTTGAAGCAGGACGGCCAGGCCAACTTGCAGATCTACGACGAACTGGGGCAGATCTACGCCAAGAAGGGACGGTTCGACGAAGCGCGCCAGTCGTGGGAAGCCGCGCTGACCATGGATCCGCAGTATCCGGGCGCACTGTTCAACTTTGCCCAATTGGCCATGGAACAAGGCAAAGCGCAGGAGGCAAAAGACCTTTTCAATCGCGCGTTGGCCGCCGATCCCTACAATCTCAAGGTGCATTACTTCGCCGGTCTGAATCTGAAGCAGAGCGGCGACATCGAGGGCGCGCGCCTGATCTGGGAGAGCACCCGTTCGTTCCTGAATCCACAGGATCCCTACGGTGCGCGCATCAAGGCGGCGCTCGGTGAACCCGTGGCCGCCCCGGTCACCACTGCCCTCGCCCTGCCGGGCGCCGGCGCCAATTCGACGGCACTGGCCGTGGCACCGCCAATCGTCGGGCCGACCACCGGCACCGAGACCGGCGGTTCGGTGGCTGTCGACGTTCAGGGTGGCACCAGCAGCGGGGCCAACACCGGGGTAAACATCGCCGAAACACCGGGCATCCCGGGTGTCACCGTCGATGACACCGCAACCATGACCGGGACGAATACGTCTGCGGGAGCCGCTGTCGATGCGTCGCTGCCAGGCTCGACCAAACCCGCGGCGGGCTCTGCCGATCCCGTCAAGGCCGATCCCGGCTATCAGACCGCGTTGCAGGCCGCGCGCGCCGGTCAGTATCCTGAGGCGCTGGCTGGTTTCGAAGAGGTTCTGCAGCGTTTTCCCGGTAATGCCAATGTATTGATCAACCTCGGCAACGTGCATCTTGCCCAGCAACGGCTGCCCGAGGCCGCCGTCAAGTTCCAGGCGGTGCTCGAACGCGATCCGAACCATGCCTACACGCTGGGCAGCCTGGCCAAGGTCTATCAGCAACTCGGCCTCAACGGACCGGCCGCTGATCTGATTCAGCGCCAGGCCGAGGCGCGAGGTGACGACGCGACGACGGTGCTGCAAGCCGCAACGCAACTGGCCGAACTCGGACGGCGCGAAGCCGCCCAGAACCTGATCGAGAATCTCGGCAGTGCCGCCAACAAGAATCCGGCTGCTCTGGCGGCGGCCCAGGCCAAGATCAAGGAAAGTGGCAACGCGGCCCCCAAGGCCAATCCGCGCTCGTTCGTTCCCCTGGTGACCAACATGCTGACCGCGGGGCAGACGGCACTGGCATTGCCCATCGCCAAACTGGGCGCAGCCGAGAATCCCGACAAACCCGAACTCGTCGCCTTGTATGGCGACGCGCTGCTCAAGAACGGCGATGCAAAGGCAGCCGAGGAAGCTTTCAAGAAAACGATTGCGATCGAAAAGACCAACCCCCTTGGTTACGTGAAACTCGGCGATCTGTATGCAAACACCGGTCGCGCAGATCTGGCGATGACGCAGTATCAGTTCGCCATGCAGGCCCGTGACATCGATCCGGGCACCATGCTCGACCTCGCCGAACGGTTCCGCTCGCAGGGCGACAACGCGGCGGCGACCCAGATTCTCGAGCGCGTACGCGGCATGAACCTGTCGCCGCAACATGCGGCCCGGCTTGCCACCTTGATGGGTGGCGGCGTTAAGACAGGGGGGCAGTGATGTCGCGCGACACTGCGTCGCTTTGCGGCGGGCAATCCCGGCTTGTGCAGTGCGCGGGCAAACGATTATGATGAATCAACAGCGAGACACCCACAATTCGGCGGTCCAGGGTGATATCCCTGGCGGCATCAGCGGGAGGTGTGCAGACATGGCGGGAGGTATGGTCCGACCCAAAACCCTGGCGGGGCTCGACGACGCCATCGGCGAGTTGTCGCGCGCCATCGAGGCGCTGCCTGACGGCGCCAAGAAACGGCAACTGCTCAAGAGTTACCAGAAGTTGTTCGAGGTTCGTCAGCACTTCACCGGCGACGCCACCATTCCGACGGTGACCGAAGAGAAACCCCGGTGGTGGTTGCGCATTCTGCTCGTCGTGCTGGGCACTTTGCTCGTGCTCGGCGTGGCCTTGCTGTGGCGCTGTCGCGTGCGCATTTTTCAACTGGCCCGCGTCATCGGCTGGTTCCTCGATCGCATCCTGCCGGTCACCGAGGCCGATGCGCGCCGAAGCGCGACCTGTCGCGACGCATGAAGAACAGACTCATACCAAGTATTGCTATCGTATTGCTCTTCTGCGGCTTGCTCATCGTTGCCGCACCGGCGATCGTTTTGGCCGGCGAACCGGCAAACCCGGTGGCAGCTGGTGACGGCAGTGGCTCCGACAAACCACCGTTGAAACTCGAAAAGGCCGAACGGAACTTCGGCTGGGGTTGGTTCAGCAAATCCGGATATCAGAGCTTCATCGAGCCTCGGGTCGCCTTCGTGAAACGCATGGCGAAATACAGCGAATCGGTCGAGTATTCGTGGCGGCCGATGGTGCTCAAGAACATGCCGCACAAAGAGCGCATCGACCAGTTGCGCTTTTCGTTCAACAGGTATTATTACTCGGGGCGCGACCGCAAGGTCTTCTACGGAGCCGGGCTTGGCGGCAACGCCATCCTGTTCAATCGCGAACTCAAAGACTGGGGCAACGCCAACGGCCTGTCGCTCAAAGACGGAATCAATGGCCTGGGCCGTTTGTTTGCCGGATTCAAGTTCAGCGAGTTCAAGTTCAACAACAAGGTGTATCCGCTCGTTCTGCGCGCCGACGCGTTTATCAGCCCCGATTTCAAGTTCGGCGGCAACGTCGGCGAAGCGGGTGACCGCATCAAGCTCACCGAGTTCCAGATCGGCATCGCCTTCAGCATCGAGTAACCGGCGCCCCCCAGGTTCGAGCCGGGCCGACCACGAGCAAACCTATGCCACGTCACGTTTTCGGACCGGTACCGTCGCGACGGCTTGGCCGTTCGCTCGGCATCGATCTGACCCCGGCCAAGACCTGTTCGTACGATTGCCGCTACTGCCAACTCGCGGCAACCACGGTTCTGACCTGCGAACGGCACAGTTTCTTCCCGCTGGCGGAGGTCGACGCCGAACTGCGTGAGGTTCTGGCGACGATTCCGAGTCCGGATGCCTTCACCTTTTCGGGGTCCGGCGAGCCGACGTTGAGCGCCGACCTGGGCGCCGCCGTCGCGCTCGTGCGTCGGCATGCGCCGGGCGGGCTGGTGGCCGTCATTACCAATGGGTCGCTGCTCGACCGTCCCGACGTGCGACGCGAGATCATCGACGCCGACCGGATCATGCCGACGTGCAGCACGGTTCATGACGAGACCTTCCATCGCCTCCATCGACCGGCCCCAGGGATTGCGCTAGCGCGCATCCTCGATGGCTTGCGGGCGTTGTCGCAAGAGTATCGGGGGGTGCTCGAGGTCGAGGTGATGCTGGTGGCCGGCATGAACGACAGCGAGAGTGAACTGGCCGACCTGGCCGGCTACCTGCGGTCGTTGTCACACCTGAGCAGCATTTTCATCAATGTGCCGGTGCGACCACCGATCGACGGTGCGTGTCATCCGGCGGCAACCGAGGCGGTGGCGCGCGCCGAACAGGTGCTGGGCGCGATTGCGCCGCTGGTCATTTCGCGACCACCCACGCAACCGGCGCCAACCCGGGAACCGCCGAGCGAAAGAGCCGTGCTGGCATTGCTCGCCCGGCATCCTTGCGACACCGCGCAGGTCCTGGCGGCGCTCGGGGGCACCCCCGATCAGGTGTCGGATCTGTTGCAGCGCATGGCGACCGCGGGCAAGGTGCATCATCGCCGCGACGGCGAGCGTGAGTTCTGGCTGACGAACTGACCCGCGTCTCTCGATTCCACCCCCGTTAATCAATTGTCGTCTCGTGCCGATGGGTCACGGGATGAAGCGAACGGTCATCATCCGGTTCGTGCTGGCACTGGTGGGGTTGATCATCATGATCGGCCTGACCGGTTGTTCGCGTGCCGGAACGGTCAACAGCATCGTTGGTGCCGAGCCGACGGCCGACCCGTCCTTGCCGGGCGCGGACACTTCGCTGGCTCTCGATTCCCTCACCGCGGGTCTGAGCCAGGCGATCGGGCAGGTTGCCGCCGCGTCGGCAGCGGCGAGCGCGAACGGGGTCCTCGCCACGGGGGCTATCCTGGCAACCGGCCCGGATCAACTCGCCACCGGAGCCGTATCGGGTCAGAGTTCGGCGACCGTTGCCGCTCATGAACCGGTCGGCAATTCCGCAACAGCAAGGTCGGTCAGCGTGCCGGTGACCTTCGCCGATGGAACCACGACGAACCTCATGCTGACCCGGGCCGACGCCACCCCATGGCAGCAATACATTGCATTACGCCGCGAACACGTGCTCAACCAACTGGCCGACGCGCGCATCGACAGAGAAGAGACCTTTGCGACCGCCGAACTGCAGGGGCTGCGGTGGTCGATCCGGCTCGGTGACGGCAGTGAAGACAGCGAGACGGCCGATCTCGTCCTGGTCGAACGCCGCGGCAGCGGCGAGCGTGGCAGCCTCGTGGTGCCGACCACACGTTCCGGAGCCTTGCACGAGGCGCTGGCCAGCATTCTGATGTACTCCGACGGGCAGATCTTGACGAGCCAGGAAGAGGTCGAGCTGTTCATGCGCTTGTTGAAACTGGCCTACGAGCGCAAGGACCTCAACCTCTGGGTGTTGACCCACACCCGCACCTGGATGAACGATTGGACGATGGGGCTCGAGGAACTGAAAGCGGTGTTGCGCGACACCTTCTATCACTACGCGATCACCTTCGAATACACCAACATCACCGCCGCCAGCCTGACCAACGCGCTGGCGCTGCAATTCGAGGTCGATATCACGGTGCGCAGCCAGGCGCCGTTGATCGGTGGCCAACGCACCGGGCACCACCAGTTCACCCTGGTGCGCGAAAACAACCGCTGGCGCATGACCCAGGATGTGGTGTCGAGTGGCCAGGGATTCCGCTTCTTCAATCGCCCGCCCCGGTTCGTCGACCCGCCGACACCGGCCAACCTGACCAAGAACGTCGGGCTGACGCCGACATTGTCGTGGGGCGCCACCGATCCCGACGACGACAACTTGACATACGATATATTGCTAGGCACGACCAACCCGCCGCTGTATCCAATGCAGACGGCAGTCGCTACCAACACGATGACGACCACAGTGCAGAAGAACCGGACCTATTACTGGTACGTCATCGCCCGCGATCCGTACGGCAAGTCGACGCGCAGTTCGACCTGGCGGTTCACAACCTTCACCGACCCCGACGTGCCGCAGGTCGTGACGCCGGTGGCAGCCCAGTTGAACGTGCCGATCACCGACACGCTGCTGAAGTGGACCTGCACCGATCCGGACAACAACCTGTTGACCTATGCAGTGCGACTCGACACGGCGAACCCGCCCCAGGCACTGGTGCAGGAAAACCTGACCGAGCCACAACTCGAGGTTGCGGGACCGCTGACCTATGGCACGAACTATTACTGGCAGGTCATTGCCCGCAACGCGTACGGCGGCGTGCGTGAGGGCCCGGTGTGGCGGTTTCAGACGCGGCCCGACGCCACCCGTCACCCGCAGGCGTACACGAACACGGGAGACGCGACGACGACGGGACTCGAGCTGAAGATCCTGCAGGTACAGGCCCGCAACGGTCTGTTCGACCTGTTCTTCCGCGTGCTCGACCAGTCGGGGCGCGACATCAACCAGTTCAATCGTTACAACTTTGCGGTGGCGGTCAACAATGATCCGGTGATGCAGGATTCGACCTACGTTTCGACCCATCGGACGGGCGGCTCCGTGAAGTGCTCGTTGATCATGGATTACAGCTACGGCATGGCCAGCCACACACCGGAACAGGCCACGGCCGCGTTGACGCTCACGCGCGCCAAGGCGGCGGCCGACCAGTGGCAGGTGGTGAAGATGAGCGACCTGCCGAAGATCCGCACGTATTACGCCGCGTTGCCGCAAACGATCGAGGCCGGCATCCTGACGTCGAACGAGTTCGGTCGGGGCGTGCTGTTCGACGCCATTTCGCAGGAACTCACGGGGTTGGGCAACAGTTGGGGCCAGAAGGCCATCGTCGTGTTCACGGCTGGGGGTGACGGCGGTTCGATCCAACCGGTCACGACGGTCGTCGCGCAGGCCCGGCGGTATTCGATCCCGCTGCTGTTCGTGGCGATGCCGGGCGCCGATCTGAATCTCTTGCAGAACCTCGCCGACGACACCAACGGCGCCGTTTTTCAGGCCTCGTCATGGGCCACGCTCAACGATGCCGCACTCGGCGTTGATGCCTTGCTGAAAGACACCTATCACATCACCTTCAATGCGCCGAGCACCCCGGGGCAGTCGATCAACCTGACCGCGTTCTATCAGACGTCGCGCGGAACCATCACCGGATCGAGCGAAGCGGCTGTTCCGGCCAACTGAACGACCGTCTGCAGCCGCAGCGACAATAGTCCGTCACAAAACTTCATCAACAGTGGGTTTGCGAGATGGGCGCTAAAGTCCGCTGCCGTTTGCGCCGACGGTAATAGGACAGGCGCCGTCGATGACACCATCACCCCGACGACGGCCGAGGAGGCAAATCCGATGATCGGCATCACCCCCATTGGCATCTACACCGACAATGTCGAGGCCAGCCGGCATTTCTACCGCAACATCCTCGGGATCGAGCATGTGACGGCCCAGGCCGCGGTCGACATCGAGGCCGCTCCCGACAAGGCAACCACGGCACTGATGCGTCTGGAGAGCCCGGGGATCGACGTCGGCGTCACCGAGACCCGCGTCAGTGGCGGACGGCGCAAACCCTTCAGCATGAGTACGATGCACCTGACCTATCGGCCGCGGGAGTTCAACCCGACCCTGCTGCGCCTGGTCGGCGACCATGGATTCACGGTGGCGCCGGCGGTGCGCGGGCGAACTGTCGTGTTCGCCGATCTGAACGGCATTACCTGGGAGATCGAGCCGCCCACCCGCATGTAGATCAGTTGTCGAAGAGACGGAATTTCCTGCCGCCACCGGCCGAGCCGGTGGCGGCGTCGTTTAACGGCACCGGCGCGGGTTCGACGACGGGCGTTGCCACCGCCGTGGCCGGCTGTTGCCGTGTTGTTGCCGTGTCTTGAAACGGCTGCGGACTGACGCTTGGCACCGGTCGCCCCAGTTCGTCGAGCGCAACGGCCACGGTAGCAATGAGATCGGGTGCAGTGCGGGTAACCGGTCGAGGCGTCTCGGGCCAGAACGGTCCGGTTGGTCGCGGCGGTATTCGATCGGAACCGAATTGAGAACGCCGGCGTTCCGGTCGGGGTGTTGCCGGACGCACTACGGCCGGCGACGTCGCAAAAGCGCCGGGGGAGCGAACCGGTGTCGCCGGGGTGGTCGTCGCCGACCGCCACTTTCCGGATTTCGGCTGTGGGGGCCGATGAATTCGCGAAAGCAGCGACTTGGTGGCGGCGTGGCCCGGGTCGTAACGAAGCGCTTCATTGGCCAGCCGTTCGGCCAACACAAGGTTGCCGTCTTCCAGGGCCAGACCGGCCCGGAAGCAGTACACCTCGGCCGCGTTGAAATGCAGCAACGCGGCGATCAGCGAGAGAACGATCAGCACGTAACGCTTCACACTCCGATTCTACTATGCCCTTCGCCACCCGCCAACAATTTGGCATTGCACGTTGGGGACCGTTGCACTTTGGGTACAGACCCGAGGGTCTGTACCCAAACCGGAACGTCGCACGAGTCGTTGCGGCGACGTCGCTGCGACGCGGGCCACCGCCGGGCCGCAAGCCGCCGACGCCTGCGTTTGATCCTCGCAATACTTGTGCAGAAGCGGCTTTACGCCAACCACGTCGAAGCTGGCATACCCTTTGCAATGGTTCACGGGTGAAAGCGAACAACAAATCCCGGCCGGAGGGCCAAGGAGGAAATCACATGAACTGGTATCCTTTCCGTGAACTCGAGACACTGCGCCGCGAGATCGACAAGACCTTCGAGCAGTTTGGCTTTGGTCCACGCTTTTCCCAGAAGGTCATCTCGGGCGGCAACATCGGCCGCACCTATCCGCTGGTGAATCTGCGCGAGACGCCTGAAGCGGTCGTGGTCGAGGCGCTGGCGCCGGGGATGGACCCCGACAGCCTCCGGGTGTCGGTGACCCGCAACGTGCTGACGCTCAGTGGTGAGAAACCGGCTCCCAAGGTCGACGAGGAGTCGTTCCATCGTGCCGAGCGCCACTACGGCAAATTCACGCGGACCTTCGAGTTGCCGACCGACATCGACGCCGACAAGATCTCGGCGGAATATAAACACGGTGTATTGCACATCACCATGCAGAAGGCCGAAGCCGCAAAGCCCCGCCAGATCGACGTGAAGATCGGCTGAGTCATCCGGCAGAGTCACTTGCCAACACATGTTGTCGTCAGTGAACCAAGGAGGAAAAACCATGGCTGAGAAAACCGTGCCCGAAATCAAGAAAGAAACCGTGCCGACCCGTGAAGGGACCCGCACCAGCGATCAGTTTGTTCCGCCCCGCGTCGACATCTACCAGACCAAAGACGGTCTCGAGGTACTCGCCGACCTGCCCGGTATCGAGAAGGACGCGGTCAACGTCCGCGTCGAGCAGGGCATCCTGACGATCGAGGGCAAGGCCTCGGAGTCGGGAAATGCCAACAACTACATCTACCGTGAGTTCGAACCGGTCAGTTATTTCCGCCAGTTCGAGCTTTCCGAAGAGGTCGATCAGGACCACATCGCCGCCGACTTCCGCCACGGCGTGTTGAAGCTCACGCTGCCGCGGGCTGCCAAGGCGAAACCGCGCCAGATCGAAGTCAAAGTGTCACAATAACTCCCACTTCATCGTGACCGGCTGGTCCGGTCAGCGATCCGCCCCGACGTGCAACCTCGAGCGACCGCACGTCGGGGCGTATTCTTTTGTATTGCGATCCACGGGTCAATGCCGCCACCCGCCGCGCGTTCACCCGCGCCAGAGGACGGCAACGGTGACGTCATCCTGCCAGAGCGAGCCACCGGTATGGTGCCGCAATCCTTCGTGAATCCCGGCAATCAGCGGTTCGCCGGCACCGGTGGGCAGACCCGCCAGCAACTGCTCGAGGCGCGGGTAGCCAAGTGCCTCACCCTGGGGTGACGTGGCCTCGACGATGCCGTCGGTGTAGAGCACCAACGCACAACCGACCGGGGTCTGGCCCGAAGCGACGTTCAGGTCCTGGTATCGGGCTTTGCCGCTGATGCCGAGCGGCACGCTGGCTTGCCGTTGTTGTCGGGGCTTCTGGCCGGGCACGAGCAGGTACGGCGCCGTGTGTCCGGCCAGGGCCAGGGTCAGGGTGCCATCGGGGCGGGCCAGGCCGACAATACCGGTCATCATCTTGGCACGTTGGAGCTGATCGAAGAGGAGTTGGTTCATCGCCGCGAGAACGGCCGACGGCGTGTGCACGCCCTCGCGCACCAACAGGTTGAACGCGGCCTTGGCCATGGCCACGACCAGGGCGGCTGACACACCGTGGCCGGCGACATCGCCGATCACGAACATCAGCGAGCCATCGTAAAGCGGGCGGGCATCGTAGTAATCGCCGCCCACCTGGCCCATGCTGACCGTGCGGCCGAGGAACGTCCAGGGGGACGCAGTAATGGCGCCGGCCGGCAGCAGCCGCGCCTGCACAATCCGCGCGACTTCCAGTTCCTCCATGCCGACCAGCGTCTCGTTGAACGTCGTGGCCAGATCCTGCCACTCGTCACCAGAACAGGTAATAACACGGTAATCAAAGCGTTTGTCTTCCATGGCGCGAATACCCGCCACCAATGCCTGTGCCGGCGTCACCGCCACCCGGCCGAGTCCGGTGGCAATGAAGAGCGTCAGTGCGGTGAGGGCGACGGCCAACCCTGCCAACTGCAGGGTCAACAGGCGCATGCGGCGATCGACCTCGTCGAGCGACCGGACGGCCGCCAACACGTAGTGGTCGGGATAGCGGCAGGCGAGGCCGGCGAGCAACACGGGCCGCCCGTCGGCGCGGGTGATTCCGGACCAGAGGCGCCGTGGGGGTTGCAGCAGCGATTCGAGGCGGCGAAACCGCCGCCACTCCCGGCCCGACGGGAAGTTGGTCACCAGGTCATACGAACTGACGGCGAAGACCTGCAAACCGGTGGGCCAGCGCCCGGAACCCGCATACAGGTTCTCGAAGAAGAGCCGCTCGAGCGTCTGTTGGTTGTGGAAGGCGATCACGCAGAACTGCCCGCGGCCCTCGCCATCAGCGACGATATCGGTAAACAGATACGATTTCGACTGTTCGTGGCCGAGGTGCAAGAAGTCGCCCCGATACGAACCCAACATTTTCGCAATGTTGCCACCCTGCGTTTCCATGACACTCCCGAGCACGAGCGTCGAGACATCGCCCGCGGGCTCGTGTTCCGGAGGCGCCAGTCCATGCTCGCGATCGTGTTGGCCCATCAACTCACGGGCAATCTGGGCCACGAGAACGGGGACCTCGCTGGCGTCGGCCGGTTTGAGGCCGGTGAGCAGCGAGAGCGGCTGGCTGGCCGGGTCGAACGAGAGAATCATGCCGACCTCGCCGGGATTGGCCAGCAGACCGCGCGCGAAGTGGTCCTGCAATGCCTGGAGGCGTTCCCGTGGCGGCCGCAGTGCCCATCGACGCACCTCGATGGCTGACGTGCAGAAGTCACGCAGCATCGCCCCTTGGGAACTGACGATGAACATGGTATCGAACAATCCCTGCAGTTCGAGGGCGTAGGTCGACGACACGATGCCGGGGCGGGCGATCGGATCGAGCAGCGAATGCGTCAGGCCACGATAGAACTCGCGCCGGTCTCGCAGCGTCGTGGGAAACCGTTGGTCGACATCGACCAGCGCCGACTCGAGATCCTGGCACAGCCCGGCTGCGATCGAGGCGCGACGACTGTCGCTGAAGTGTTTCCAGAACCAGCCGGTCAAGCCCAACGGAATGCCGGCCGCGACGAGCAACGTGACCAGGAGCAGCGTGCGCAATGACACGCGCCAGCGCGCGGGCTGCCACGCAGGCATGAGCGCGAGTGGCAGCCAGAGCAACAGGATTCCCCATTGCCAGGCGGGCAGACGCAGCGGCGGCAGAGCGACGAGGGCCAACAGCAATTGATTTTCGCGGCACGGTGCCACGACGAGACGCCCATCCCCACAACGCAGTTCGGCCCGCGGTTCGCGCAGGTATTGCAGGATTGCGTGCGCGACCTGCGGGCGCGCCGCTCCGGGCGGCAGCATGGTGGCGCCGGGAACGGCTCGATGCCAGCGTCCGACAGCCCAACCCCGCCGCGCCAACTGGGCCAGTGCCGTCGTGAGGGGCCGCTCACGGTCGATGCGGTGCCGGTTGAACAATACCATGACGCCGGCCACCTGCTCGGCGGTGGCGCGCTCGTTGAACTGCAAATCACACCAGGCCCGGCGGGGAAACGCATTGACGCGGATCAGGCGGTCGGGGCGGGCGATCGGGTGGTGCCACCGGCGGGTCTCGCCCAACAGCAGACGAAAACGCCGCAGGCGCAGCAGATCGTCGGTCGGGGACCGCCACCAGGGTTGGCGAATCTGGGTGAAGTAGTCGACGGCGGCGGCGGCGACGATCGTGTTGGCACGGCGAGCGGCCGCAGACTTTCCCCGGTGGCGGGGTGTCATGGTCACGAGGGCACCGGTGCGGTCGAACAGATAGATCTCGACGGCTCGCTCGGCAAGTTGCAACTCCCGGCGGACCCGCGGCAAAAGCGCATCATCC
>CAZADH010000141.1:0-14771 GCA_964483805.1 uncultured bacterium | reverse complement strand
GGTCGGCCGCGACCGGCCAGGGAGAGCAGATGCTTGAGAAATACAATATATTGACGCGGAAACCCTGCGGCGGCACTGCTGTGCGTGCGGCGCTGCGTGCTCGTCCAGGCATCGGCCAACTGGTGCCACCAGGCACCGTCGTCTTTGGCCGTGGGTGAGTCGCCGACGTGACGCAACATGGTGGGTGCCGGGGCCGGGCGGCCGTGCGCAAGCGTGTAGGCCAGGCGGGCGAGACGTAAGGCCCAGACCGCCATTGGCAGATCGGCCGACGGATCGCCGGCGCGCCGCAACTGAAACGGGAGCTGGCGCCAAGCCCCGGCGCGTATCTCGCGCAGGGTCGCGAGCGCGTCGTCGACCGGCGTGTGTGGCGGTGCCGGTGGGAAGAACGGCACGATCGCGCTGCCGTGCAATACGCGATGTTGCAGATGCAGCCCCAGTGTTTCGAGGGGCGACAGGGCGTATCCGGCGGTCGGCGCCCATTGACCGTGTCGCAATGCCAGGCCGCCGAAGCCGTGGTCGAGCGGGCGCAGCAACGCCGGCATCGGTACGAGTTTGAGATCCAGGCGCGAACGCCACGTTGCGAACGGCCGCAGGACCCTGTCGAGATGGGTGATCCAGGTGGGGCGCGCCAGCGCATCGATGCTGCGCGACAACACCACGATGAGGTCGAGATCCGAGTAGCGTGGCGAGAATCCGCCCATGGCCGCACTGCCGTGGAGAATGATCGAGACGCTGCGTGGCAGAGCCTGGCCCAGGTGCGCGGCCAGATCGCGGATCAGATCATCGAGACCGGCGCCGATCGCCGCTGGGGTGGCCATGGGTGTCGTGTGCGGCGTTGCGGTGGCGCGGCGAGGCCTCGTTCAGGGCTGCTCGGCAGCAGCGCGCAGAACGGCGGGTTTGTTGGTAAGAATGCCCTGGACGCCGAGTTTCATCAACTCGCGCATCTCTTCCGGTTTGTCGATCGTCCAGACGATGTAACCCGCCAACGGTGTCGCCGGTTTGCTGGCGTTGTGCTTCTTCTGGCGCTCGAGATCGCGCGTGACGATCTTCTTGTAGATCGAGTAACCGGCGATCGTCGCCACAGGGCGGCCGAGCGACGCATACGAGACGCCGGCCGCGATCGCCTTGTTGGCCGCCGAAAACTTGTCGGGGTGGATGATGACGCCAGGCGGCAGTTCCTGGTCCCAGTCGAGTTTGGCGCGGGTTTCGGAGGTGAAGAATGGCTTCGCGGCTTCGAGAATGTTGGCCTGCGGAACCATGAACACCGCGCGTTGATCGAGGTTGTGTGCCTTCAGGGCCCGCAGAGCGTTGGTGAAGAACGGCTTCACGTAGGCCGTGCCGTCCTTGGGTATCTTCACATCGAAGAAAACCCGGCGCAGACGTGGTTCGTTGGCCGCCCATTTGCAGAACTCGTCGAGCGTCAGAATCGGGGTGTCGGCCTTGGGTTGCTTCGTGCCGACGCCGTAGATCGTGCGCACGTAGCCGAAATGCTCGCGCAACTGGGCCAGCGTCAACTCAGGCACCGGCTTGCGCCACTTCGAGAACAGGTTCGGGCAGTGGGGGCGGTAGAGCAGGCCCTGTTTGCCGAGTTGGCGGAACTTCGCGACGACGTTGTTGGGGCTCCAGTCGTGCCAGTGCACGAGCACGCCGTCTTTCGTCAGCGACAGGTCGGTCTCGATCGCATTGGCCCCCAGCTCGATGGCGCGGGCGAACGATGGCAGCGTGTTCTCGATCCGTTCGGTGGGGGCACCCATGTGGCCGATCATCAGAAACTCGTGTTGGGGTGTGCCCGTTGCCTCGGGCGGTGGAGCGACCGAAACCCCCTGATCGGGTGCGATGCTGACAATTGCCGGGTCGACGTCGGGGGGAGCGACCGCGGTTGCGTCGGCCGGGGTGCTGGTCATGGGCGTGATCGCGTCGCCGGTGAATGGCGCCGGGTCCGCCGCCGTGGCCGGTCCGACGAGAACCAGCATGCAGCCAAGGACCCACACCAGCAGCAATGGCAGAACGATTGCGCGTCGAGGTATCATGACCGGACCTCACTTTTCGCAAGTACCGTATAGAGAAGGGTTCGATGGTCTTCACTCATTATACTCCAACGAGTCGGCGTAGTTTCATCCGCGCAATTGGTCGTCTCTTGTTCGCCTGTTTGGCCATGGTGCTGGCGGTCGCCGGCGGCGCTAGGGCGGGCACCGTTCCGACCACCGATCCCGCAAACCCGTCGATCGTGCCGCCGGGCATCATCGAGGCGTCGTTCTCACCGGCCACATTCACCGTTCACGCGCGCGAAACGCCACTTTCGAAGGGTGCAAACGAACCACCGGCGGTCGATGACAAATCGCCGATCAAGTTCGAGGAGCTGCTCGACGAGGGCGAACCAGCATTCGACAAGGCGACGGCTGAACGGTATCTGCGCGAGGTCCTGCCGCTGATCGAAAAGGCAGCGGGTCGAAGATTCAAGAAGAGGCCGCGGTTGCGATTGGCAGGGCGCGACGAGGTGGGGGCGGCGCTGGCGCGTGATATCCTGCCACAGTTGCGCAATCTCATGCCAGATCGCAGCGAAGACGATTTGGCGAAGCTGGCGGCGAAGCAGGCAGCGAATATTGCTCCTGTATTGCTCGGCAAATACGGGTTCAAAGATCGCGTGCTCTTTCTGCTGCCGCGCAATGTCGAACCGTTGCTGCGCTTGGCGAGAATCGAGGGGGAATACCGCCCGGGTCTGGTCAAACTGATCATCGCCCATGAACTGGTGCATGCTCTGCAGGACGAGGCCGTCGATCTTGCCCAGATGCTGGCGGGCATGAAGTCGCAAGAAGAACTGCTGGCGTTCAATGCGACCATCGAGGGGTTCGCGGTGTTTGTGCAGGACGAGGTCGGCGCGAGGCTGGGTCTGACCGAAGAGGTGATCCAGTTCTCTCGCCTCTTCACCGCCGGCGTCGTCAAGTTCGACGACCCGGCGTTCGAGTTGATGAACCGGGCCATGGCAGCGCAGTTCGAGCAGATCTACCTGGGCGGCCGCCGGTTCATCGCGCATCACCATGCGCAGGGCGGACTGGCGCGCGTCTGGGAGATCATCCGACATCCACCGGTGCGCACTGCGATGATCAAACACCCGGAGACCTGGTCGTCGACGCGGTGCGAACGCCCTGATTATGCCTGGGTCCTGCGCGGGCTCGAACGGTGGTTTGGTGACGATCGCTGGCAGGTCGACAACATCGAGATCGGTCAGATGGGCCTGCAATCCGCCTATGCAGGATTGCGCGAAACGGAGCGCGACCGTCTGCTCGCCCAGGTCGAGCATGCGCAGGCCCTCGTGGCGCGGAGCCCAGAACAGTCGAGACTCGGCAATGTAACCCTGATTGTCTTGCGCGACGCCGCCATCGGCCGCGAGTACATCGATGCCGTCGAAGCCATGGCCAATCGTAATTTTGCGCAGTTGAACGACAGTCGCAAGTTGCAGGTCACCGATGTGAATGCCACCGACGCCCCGCAGTTCGTGGCCAGCATCGCGCGTCGCGTTGAGTTCACGCTGATGCCGCTTGGCGAACCGAAGATGCATAACGTGATCTGGCGCATCGTGCGTGGGTCGCTGTTGATCGAAATCACCATGTGCAATCTCGACCTGCCGGCCGACGCGGTCGAGGCGCTGGCAACGCTGGTGTGGCGGCGCCATGGGGCGCTGACGCGGGAGCCGGCGGCGCGAGGCACGGGGCGTTGCCAAGACGCGGCGGAGTGAGCTGAACAGGCCGCTCGAGTAGATCGACGAGATCCACAGGGTTACCGAGCTGGCTCCAGTCCTCCGCAGTCTCTATCGACGACTGCTGTCAGCGAGCACCTCGCCCAGCGCTGCGATCGTTCGCGCCATTGCCCCGCGGTGACGGGCATGGACCTGGGTGCCGGCAGTTGCGGCGGTCTTGGCCGCCACCGGATTGTCGAGCCAGCTCGAGACCGCGGCGCAGAGTGATGGCCCGTCGGTAATACGTTGTATGCCACCTGCCGCCGTCAGCTCATCGACCAGGGCGGCGAAGTTGCGGCAATGCGGTCCCATCAACAGTGGCGTGCCGTGGTGCAACGGCTCGAGCGGGTTGTGCCCACCCACGTGCGGATCGAGCGAACCGCCCACGAAGGCCATGGTGGCTGGTCCGTAGAGATCGGCCAGCTCACCCAGAGTGTCGAGCAGGCAGACGCGTGTTGTGGGGCGATTTGACGCGGGCGGCCGTGTGCCGGTAGCCGTGGCAACAACCTCGGGATGACTGTTGACAACCGGGGCGCCAGTGCATGGCGGATCTCCACCTCGAGTCGGTTCGGACAGTGGTTGCCCATCGCCGGCCTCTGCGTCTGCGTTCTCGAGATCGACCGAAGGCAGGGCCGAGCGGCGAACCGTCTCGATGCCTGCCGACGCTAGTTTGCGGGCCCATGTCTCGACGTTGGCAATGGCGCGGGGGGCGATGAGCACGCGCAAGGTTGGATGTCGCGCGAGCAATCCTTGCAGGTGGGGCAGCAGCATCTCGAACTCAGTGGGGTGTAACGAACCCAGCACCCAGACCGGGTTGCTGCCCGCCCAGCCCCGGATCGCCGCGCGTGCGGTCGGTGCCGGCACCGGCGCGGCATCGGCCTTCAGATTGCCGGTGATGACGATGCGCGTCGGCTCGACACCCAGGTCGAGCAGTCGTTCGCGGTCGGTGTCGGTCTGCACCAGGAACAGGCGGAATGCGCCAAAGACGAGTCGCGCCAGCGGAGGAACCCGCCGGTAGAACCCGTGGATCTTGGTCGAGATGCGTCCATTCACGAGCACCAGCGGCACGCCGCGCCGTTGCGCGAGGCAGCACAGGCCGGGCCAGAAATCGGTCTCGGTCAGCAGGATCGCGGCCGGCTTCCAGCGGGTCAGCGCCCGTTGCTGGGCCGGCAACAGGTCGAGCGGAAAATAGGCCGCCTCGGTCACCCCGGGGCGCCGTCGCAGGGCCGCCAGGGCATCGGGGTGGGTGGTGGTGACGCAGACGCGCAGATCGGGGTGGGTGGCGGCCAGTGCCGGAATCAGCGCCGACGCTGCCAGACCTTCGCCGAGCGAGACCGCATGCAGCCAGAGGTTCCCGGATCTGTATTGACAATGTAACTCTTTGCCGATCGGCGCCACGACAGGGCCGCCTGTCCATGTTCGTTCGGGCCGCGGCATGCGTCCCAGGTAATGGTGAAACCCCTGCCCGAAACGGTTGTCGGGCCGACACAGCCACGGAAACACCGCGGCGCCGGCAACGAAGGCGCCACCCAACAGGACCTGTTCGGCAAACAACGTCGCCAATTCGGCCCAGGGCCACCGTGCGTCGTTGACCCCGTCGGTCATGGTGATTGGGCAGCGTGCCCGGACACGTCGGTGCTGTAGCAGGCGCAGCCGCGGCGCATGGGGTGACCGCGTTGTTTGAGACTGGCTGTCCAATGATGGTGCCGGGGCCGGTTGCGGTTGTAGAACCACAGGTATTGGTCGGGGTGCGCCAGGATGACCTGCTCCATCCATTCGAGAATCGTTTCTGTTCGGTCGATGACCCGCTCGTTGCTTGTCGCGCCGCGCGGTTCCGGCAGTGCCGGCATGAACCAGGCGACGAACCGATCCGACAGACCCCGGCGCAAGCAATACAATGGCACTACGGCGGCGCCGGTGCGCAGGCTCCAATTGGCGGGGCCGGCGGGGTTGCTGACCCAGTGGCCGAGGAACTCGCGATAGACGCCCTGATTGCCGCCATCCTGATCGGCGATCATGCCGAGGATCTCGCCGCGTTTGAGCGCGCGCAACGCCTCACGCGCCCCGCGGTCGCGATCGTGCAACACGATCTTCGTGTGCACGCGCAACCGATCGAGGGCGGCACCCAGGTCGCGTTCCTTCTGGGCAAGGTAGAACGAATGCAGTGGAAACCCGGCGTGAGTAATGGCCGCGCCCAGCAGTTCCCAGTTGCCCACGTGTGGCACGACCAGGATGACACCACGACCACCGCTGAGGGCAGCGCGCAGGTTTTCGAGTCCCCGCAGATCGAAGCGATCGCGCAGCCACGCGGTCGATACCAGCGGAAACCGGAGCATCTCGACACTGTTGAGGCTGTAGTGGGCGAACAGCCGATCGACGACCTCGCCGACCGGTCGCGGCGGCAAGAGGTTGAGGCGATGGTAGGTGCGGTCGATGACCTCGCTCAAGCGGTGGCGCTCGCACAGCCAGACGCGGGCAGCCACGGCGGCGGTGGCCAGGGCAAATCCCCGCGCGGCACGATCGGGCAGTCGGCAACAGAGACGCGACAGTCGCAGCAGCCAGGCGCACAGATCGACACCCCCGGAACCCGGGGCGCCAAAGAAAGTGGAATACAGTGTATTTATAAAAGACACGTTTGCGGTGCCGGCCCAGGCGAGTGCATCGACATTCAGGTCACTTAAACGATCCGTGACCCAGCGCCCCAGCCGGGTTGAAACAACTGACCACCAGGGTACCTTTCTCGTTGTCGATGGCATAACGGCCGCCCGACGGGCATTTGGGCGCCTTCTTCAGATAACCGCCTTTGACCAGGGCCGTGACGTCGAGATCGGCGCCCTCGAACCTCGGGTTCTCGGTCTGCATGCGCACGGCAGCCTGATAGATGATGCGCTGGTTCTCACGACATGACACGCGGCGCACCTTGTCGCGGATGTTGCTGTAGCCGAAGGCGGTGATGCCGATGACGATGGCGATGATCGACAGAACGATCATCAGCTCGATCAGCGTGAAGGCATCACGTCGCAGTGGGCGCCCGCGAAGTCGCCGGCCGCGGTGCGCGATCGGGAACATCGACATCACCCGGATTACCGCGTTGAAGCCGACGAGGTCAGCAGCTCGACCGCCAGATCGGCCACACGCTCGTGCGCGCCCGACGTGCCCAGATGACTGACGACCTCGGCCAGATCGCGCCGTTGCTGGTCGATCAGCTCGGGGTGGTCGAGCAGGTTGCCGGCGGTCTCGGCCAGTTTTTCGGGGGTGAGCTGGTGTTGAATCAGTTCGGGCACCGCCATGCGCTTGAGGATGATGTTGGGAAGCCCGATGAACGCCGGCAGCTTGTTGAGATAGGTGGCGAGAAACTCGGTGAAGCGTGACACGCGATAGACGATGATCATCGGCGTGCCAATGCGCGACGCCTCGAGCGTTGCTGTGCCGGAACTGATGAGCAGGAGCTCCGACAAGGCCATGACATCGTAGGGGCGGCCCTCGACGAGCTTCACACACAGACCCGTGGCATTGAGCCGGTCTTGCAGCTCGCTGAGCGGGTAACCGTAGACGCACCCCTGCGTGCTCGGGATCACCGGCACGAGGAACTGGAGGTTCGGCCGCTGTCTCGTGAGAATGCGCGCGGCATCGAGCATGACCGGCAGAATGTAGTCGATCTCGCTGCGGCGGCTGCCGGGGCAGAGGCCGACGATCGGCCGCTGCGGGTCGAGGCCGAACTGCCTGAGCGCTTCGTCGCGTGACATACTCGGCCGGGCGAGGTCGAGCAACGGGTGACCGACGAACTGGCCCTTGGCGCCGGCAGCTTCGTAAACCTCGTGCGTGAAGGTGAAGGTCGAGGCAACGCAGGTGATGTTCTGTGCGGCATCGGCGACGTCACGCGGATCTTTGGCGAACTTCGATGGCGGGAAGTAATACAATGTAGGTATGCCGAGCGTCTTGGCGTAACGGGCCAGACGCATGTTGAACCCGGGATAATCGACGAGCAGCAACAGGTCGGGGCGCTGCTTGTTGAGGAAGCGATATAGCCGTTGCAGTTCCAGATAGAGTTTGGGGAACTTCTTGAGCGCCTCGACGTAGCCGATTGCGGCCCAGTCGGAGCTGTCGACCAGCAGTTTCACCGGCCGCCGCGCGGTGTGCCGCCCGCCGACCGCAAAAATGGTGCTGTCACCACGTTCGAGCAGGACGTCGATGAGCGAACTGGCATAGATGTCGCCCGAGGCTTCGCCGGCGACGATGAGAATCGACGGGCGCCGCCCCGGGGGCAGCATAGCGCGCCGCGTGGCTGGACACATTGCGGCACTGGCGTTCATGCGACGGCTCCCCGTGATGGTATGTCTCTATCATAACCCGTTGCGGCGTCCGGTGCACCCCCGGCGGTGCAGGAATTCGCGAAAATCGGTGTCTCGCCGTTGCTGCGGGCCGCCAATGCCTCGGCAGCCGCGATCCGTTCTTCGAGCAAACGCGCGCCAGTTGCCAGATCCACGTCGGGGCCAAGCGTGAACGGTTCGCCGATGACCAGCACCGATCGCGATCCCGGCAGTGGGACCTGGTAGCCATCCCAGGAACGTGGCAACCGATGCACGAAATGGTGATGCACACCGACCGGCACGACCGCCGCCTTGGCCCGCTGCGCGAGCAGCACCGCGCCTGGCTTGGCCTGGTGCAGTGGGCCGCGTGGGCCGTCGACGGTCAGCGAGGCGTCGCCGCCCTCGCTCATCGCGCGAACCATGGTCAGCAACGCCCGCATGCCGCCGCGCGAACTCGAGCCGCGCACCGTGCGATAGCCGAGAGCGCGCAGGCTGGCGTTCTGAATCTCGCCGTCGGCCGAGAGCGACGACATGATGAGAATGCCGCGGTCGCGAAACCACGCGAGCGGCAGCAGTTGCGAGCCGTGCCAGAGCACGTAGAGGATCGGCGCGCCGTCCGCCTTGGCTTTGCGCAGGTTCTCGCGCCCGATCACGCGAAGCCGCAGCGTTGACGACAGCAGGCGAATGAACAGCGAGCCGGCCCGCCCGAGCAACCGGGCGCGCCACATTACGGCCGCCGGCGCGGGGTCCGGTGCGGCGTGGTGCTCAGGATGTCGCACTGGCTTCTTGATACGTGCGCAGTCCCTGCTCGAACTGGGCCGTGAAGATGTTGGCATAGATCCCTTTTTGGTTGAGCAGACCGGCATGGGTGCCCCACTCGACAATGGCACCGTCGGTGAGCACGATGATCTTGTCGGCATTGATGACCGTCGAGAGGCGATGCGCGATGATGAAGGTCGTCCGGTTCATCATCAGTTGCGCCAGCGAATCGCGAATGAGGTTTTCAGACTCGGAGTCGAGCGCCGAGGTGGCCTCGTCGAGGATGAGCACGCGCGGGTCTTTCAAAAATGCGCGTGCCAGCGCCAGGCGTTGCCGTTGGCCGCCCGACAGATTAACACCGCGCTCACCGAGCATGGTGTTGTACTTGTCGGGCAACGCCTCGATGAAACCGGCCGCATTGGCCAACTCGGCGGCATGTTTGACCGCGGCGTCATCGGCATCGAGCCGGCCGAAACGGATGTTCTCGGCAATCGTGCCGGCAAACAGCACCGTTTCTTGCGGCACCACACCAATGTGCTGGCGCAGCGAGCGCAGGGTGATGTCGCGGACGTCGAGGCCGTCGAGGCGGACCACTCCTGTGCATACATCGTAAAACCGCGGAATCAGGTTCACGAACGTCGATTTGCCCGAGCCGGACGGACCGACCAGCGCCACCACCTCGCCGGGTTCAACGATCAGGCGGATTTCTTTGAGCACCGTTTCGCCCGGATTGTAGGCGAACGAGACGTGGTCGAACTCGACCTTGCCCGCGCACTTCGTCAACTCGGTGGCATTCTCGCGCGAGCGGATGGTGATCGGCGCGTCGAGGATCTCGTAAACGCGATCGGCGGCACCCAACGATTGCGAGATGACGTTGCTGACCTTCGACAGGTTCTTGATCGGGGTGAACAGGCCGACCAGCGCGACCAGGAAGCTGATCAGTTCGCCGGCGTTCAGGCGGCCGTGGATGACTTCGTAACCGCCGTACCAGAAGATGATGGCCAGGCCGAGCGTATTGATGAACTCGATGACCGGCGTCGTCGCCGCATCGAGGGTCGCCCCCTTCATCGTCTCTTTGAAGTTGCCCTGATTGGCCACCTCGAACCGCTCCTGTTGCACTTTTTCGAGGGTGAATGACTTGACCACCTTGATGCCGGTAATGAACTCCTGCAATACAGTAGCAATGTCACCGACGCGGTCTTGCACCCGCACGCCGACCTTCTTCATTTTGCGCGACAGCTTGTTGATGAGGGCGCCAATGAACGGGATGATCACCAGCGACACCAGTGCCAGGCGCCAGTGCAGCCACACGATGTAACTGGTGAAGCCAAGAAAGGCGATGAAGTCGCCGAGGATGGTCGTCGTCGAGTTGAGCATGTGCCGCAGCATCTGCACGTCAGCGGTGATGCGCGACATCAACTGCCCGGTACGCTGCGTCTCGAAGTAGTTGAGCGGCAGGCACTGCAAATGCTTGAAGCAGTCGGTGCGCAACTGGGTGAGAATGCGTTGCGACACCCAGGTCATCAGGTAGCACTGGCTGAAGTTGGCCACGCCCTTGACGGCCATGACGATCACCAGCGACACCGCGATGATGTGCAGCATGTTCGTGCTCTGGTCTTTCTGACTCTCGAGCAACACGTCGTTGACCACGCTCTTCATGATCCAGGCGGGGTAGATCGTGGTCATGGCGACGACGAAATTGAGCACGACCGAAACCAGCAACCAACCCGAGTAGGGCTGGTAGGCGGCCATCAAGCGCCAGAAGGTTTTCATCCGGCCCGCGGGGCTCCCGGACCTCTGCCAACGAGCATTTCGTGCAGGTGTTCGGCCAGTCGTTGGCTGGCGCCGGGGGTGCCGAGGCGCTCCCGCACTTCGCTGAGACCGGCGACGATGGCGGTACGGCGTTGGGCATCACCCAGGATCTCGATGGCGGCATCGGCCACGGTCTGCGGGCGGAAATGCCAACGAATGAACTCGGGCACGACCCGGCGCCCGGCAATCACGTTGGGCAGGCCGATGTACTCCGACTCGATGAGGAAGCGACTGAGCAGCGCCGTGAAGAAATTGGTCTGGTAGACGATCACCATCGGCGTGCCCAGAATCGCGGTCTCGAGGGTGGCCGTGCCACTCGCGACCAGCGCCAGATCGCACGCCGACACCGCGTCGTAGGTCTGTTCCCGCAGCGTCACCAACGGGAGACACGCGCGATCGACGTACGGTTGCGCCAGTTGTCGATCGATCGTGGCCGCCAATGGCAGCACGAAGCGCGCGTCGGGATACTTCTCGTAGATGAGCCGGGCTGCCTCGAGCATCGTCGGCAGGATGTAGTGAATCTCCTGACTGCGGCTGCCGGGTAACAGCGATACCACGGGGCCGTTGCCCAACTGGTGCTGCGCGCGGAACTCGGCCTTGCTCGTGCGCGCTTCGACCTTGCCGACCAGCGGGTGACCGAAGCAGGCGACCTTGACGCCCGCCTGCCGCCAGATGTCGACCTCGAATGGGAAGACGACGACCGCCTCGTCGACGACGCTGGCGATCTTGGGAATGCGGCTTTTGTTCCAGGCCCAGACCTGCGGCAATATAAAGTAAAGCACCTTGATGCCCATCTTTTTGGCCATCGTGGCGATGCGCACGTTGAACCCCGGATAGTCGATGAGCACAAGCAGATCGGGCGGATTCTGCTCGAGGTGGCGCTTGATCCCGCGATAAATATCGAGAAGCCGCCCGAGGTTGCGGATGACCTCGACGAACCCGATCACCGCCAGATCCTCCGCCGGATAGATGTCGCGCATGCCGGCCGCGCGCATCATCGGCCCGCCGATCCCTTCGACGGTAATGTCGCTGTTCAGCGTCTTGAGGTGCGACAATACCAACGACCCGTGCAGGTCGCCGCTGTGCTCCCCGGCGATGATGAACAGCCGCTTGCTCATATACTGTATTTACGTGCTCGGTTTTCGCCAGGCGCGCCAGGCCCCGACGACGGCCAGGGCCAGCAGCAACAGACCGGTGCTGGCGAAAGTGCGCTTTTCGCTGCGCACCGCCCGCATGAAATCAGGCAACGGCGCCTCGAGGGCCACGTCGACATCGGCCGGCACGAACTGCGGCACCACTGGCGGCACCTTGCGCGCGTAATCACCGTACTGGCGTGGGAACCGTTCGGCGAGGAAATGTTCTTCGAAAGCGATGATCGCGCGATACGCCCCGATATACAGGGTCAAGGCCAGCAGCGCGAACGGCCCATGGCCGCCGATGGTGAGAAAGCCGCAAACCTTGGCGATGTTGGCGACATACAATGGATTACGCACGTGCCGGTACGGACCATCGGTGATCAACACGTCGGCGCAGATCGAGCGCGACCGCGTCGTCGGACCGATGTAGGCCAACCCCCACAGCCGGAACAGCTCGCCGACGAGGATCAACGGCAGGCCAAAACACCAGTGCCGGACGCGGCCGCGGGCCAGCCAGAGCAGCGCCAGTGCCAAGGGAGCCGGCAACAAATCGCGCCAGGCGAACAGCCGGCGTCCGACCTTGCGCAGCCACAGCGGGTCCAGTTCGACCGGTTCACCCGCGGAGGCGCAACAGGATGCCGGCGAGCAACTGGCACCGGCCCCACACGATACCGTGTCGGACGCCGCGTTGGTTTCCGGTTCAGACGATACATCGGTTGTATTGACGCGCTGGCTCGATGTGGCCGCCGACGCACACCCGGAACAACTGGCGCAGGCGCTCGGCGGGCAACTCGAACCGGTCGCCGGATCGGCCCGACCCGTGGCGGTGTCCGGGGTGGCAACAGGCGGCAACAAAGACGTACTCACGACTTTGCGCGCGACCAACCGGCCTTGACCAGGGCGAGAATCTCGAGGGCCACTTCGAGGGCGTTCTTGCCGTCCTCGACCGTGACCAGCGGTTTCTTGCCGCTGCGGATGCAATCGACGAAGTGTTCCAGTTCGAGCTTCAGCGGCTCGACCTTGTGCACCTCGATCTCTTCTTTCTTGATCGATTCTTCCTGCAGACTTGCCTTCGTTCCCATCTTGATCGCCTGGTTGGCGTAGTCGAGCGACATGTACTTGTCGAACTCGAACACCCGCAGCTTGCGGATCTTCTCGTCGGAGACACGGGAAGCGGTCAGATTGGCAATGCAGCCGTTCTCGAAGACGATGTGGGCGTTGGCGATGTCTTCGTTTTCGGTCAACACCTGGATGCCCACCGCGTCGATGCGGGCAATGCGACTGCGCACTAATGACAATACGATGTCAATATCATGGATCATCAGGTCGAGCACGACGCCGACGTCGGAAATCCGCTTCGAGAATGGCCCCATGCGTTGGCACTCGATGAAGCGTGGTTCGGCCGCCAGTTGCGCCAGCTTGATCATCGCGGCATTGAAACGCTCGATGTGGCCGACCTGGAAGGTGAGCTTGCGTTTCTCGGAGAGATTGAGCAGTTCGCGGGCTTCCTCGAGGGTCTTGGTGACCGGCTTTTCGATGAACACATGGTTGTCGCGTTCCATGAAGAACTTCGCCACCTCGTGATGCACTGAGGTCGGCACCACGATGGTGACCGCGTCGACCTTGCCGGCCAGTTCCTTATAGTCTTTGAAATACGACACGTTGTAGGTCTTGGCGATCTCGCCACCGACCTTCTCGTCGATATCGACGACGCCGACCAGTTGCGCGCCGGGCATGGCGGCAAGCAGACGCGCATGGTGGCGACCGAGGTGGCCTACCCCGACGACGGCAATGCGAAGCTTCTTCTCCATGATCTTCCTCCTTGGGCGTTGTCGCCTCAGAGAACCACGACGGCCGTGCCGATTCGATCGGCGGCCGCAATGAACTCCTCACGGTCGAGCAACAGCGTCTTCTTTTCTTCGATGGCCAGACAGCGCGCGCGCACCTGGCTCAGCGTCTTGATGGTGTCGAGACCGACGACCGGAATGTCGAACCGCATGTCCTGCTTCGGCCGCGAGACTTTCACGACGATGACCTCGCCGCAACCGAGGCGGCCACCCCGCAAGATGGCCTCATCGGTGCCTTCGATCGCCTCGACCGCCAGTATGGCGCGGTTCTTCACCACGACCGTCTGCCCGATGTCCATGCCCGCAATCTTCTTGGCCATGTCGTAGCCGTAGTTGATGTCGAGCCATTCCTCATCGGTCGGCTTCTGTTGGGTCAGGGTGCCCTTCTCAGGGAGCAACGCCGAGAGAAAGGTGGTCGAATCGGCGACGTGGATCCCCGCACTGATGAACTCCCCGGCCAGGGCCTTGAGCAGCGCATCATCGTTGCGGATCGGGGTTTTCGCAAACACCGCCTGCAAGCGCGCGTCGGGCTTCAGATGGGTGAACATGCGGGTCTTGGTGATCTTGCCGGCCATGACCAGTTGCTTGACCCCGGCATTGACGAACGCATCGATCATCAGTTGCAGCTCGCCCACATGACACCAGTGGATCTGCTCGACGAGGTCGGCCAGCTCGGGGCTGGTCTCCTCACGCACCGCGACGGCCACCACCTGGTGACCCTGTTTGCGTGCGGATTCCGCGAAATAGAGGGGGAAACGGCCGTTGCCGGCGATCAATCCAATTCGTGCCACGTAGTCGCCTCGCTCCGCTCCGGAGCCCCGGTGTGGACCTGCCCGCCAAGGGCGCCTGCCGCCATCGGGGTCGGAGATGTGATCATGAACTCAGTCGTTCTTGTCTGGGTCTGGCGGCGCCTGGTCGGGCGAACCGGCCGGTGCAGACGGGGTTGGTGTATGTTGCTGATGTATTGCTATGTCTGGGTTGCTGTTGCGCGGGGTGTCGCCCGGGTTGCGGTCGGGGACGACCGGAGCATCCTGCGGCGCGGTCGCGCCGTTCGGTGGCGGGGCCGGTGTCGCGCCGTCGGCCGGCGGGATGGCCGGACCACCGGGGCCCTGTGGCCGGGGGCGGTCACGATCGCGGTCACGGTTGCGCTCGCGGTTGCGGTCACGA
Organism: uncultured bacterium; assembly: GCA_964483805.1. Taxonomy (GTDB): domain Bacteria; phylum Muiribacteriota; class Ozemobacteria; order Ozemobacterales; family Ozemobacteraceae; genus CAZADH01. Next base: position 4 of record CAZADH010000141.1, on the reverse strand, counting down.
CGAG
>CAZADH010000140.1:12653-14972 GCA_964483805.1 uncultured bacterium | reverse complement strand
ACCGCTGGTAAAACACCGTGACAAAAGTGTGGGAACGGAGCGGAAAAATCTACAACAGTCATGTAGAGACATGATGCCACGCACGTTAACAACAAATGTGGCGGTGGTCTGTCAGTGTAAATACAACGTGCATAAACAAGGGGGCGCGGGCCCGAAGGCCCGCGCCCTTGATGGCTACCGCCGGTATTTACGGAACAGTGATGTCGTTCATGATGTGAATTGCATAGCCCATCTTGAGATAGGTCGTCTGATGGGCCCACACCTCGCGTCCTGTCGGCAAGTTGGGTGTTCCCGGCGGAATGGTGTAGGTGGTCAGTGCCGCGTTCTCGGTTTCGAACTTCCCAAAATCGCCTAACTGCCAGTTGGCCTTGTCCTGACAATGCACCTGGATATTGTCAACCTTCGCTGCATCCGGGAAGAGCGACCAATTGAAGGTGATCCCACTCGGGCCAGTGGTGATCACTCCACTGGGTTGTGGGAGCCAGGAGGTGTCACCTTGTGTCAAGACATACGTCTGGTTGGTTCCGTTGGCGAAGTTAACGGTGACGCTGTATTTATTGCTTGGCTGATTCGGGGCGATGGTCTCGAGACGGGTCATGCCGAAGTTATTCCAGTTGTTCGTGCCGGCAGCATTTGTCAAATTGAAGACACCGGTCAAGAATCCACCCGAGATTGTGACCGACGAAATCGGGAAGGCTGAACTCGCGCGGACGAACGGGAAGAGTTCAGTAGTGTAAGAATTGTAGCGTAGGTACTTGGTGAACTGGAGATTGATGTTCACGCTATCGACCTTTTGCTGGTTGCCCAGGATCTTCCAGGCGCCATTCTCATTGCGAACGACGGAGATGATGTAGGGTCCGTTCAGATTTGGATTCAGGGTCGGACTCTCGATCGTGCGCAAGTCGGGGGAGTGTCGCCAGTAACCAGTCAGACCGAGGAATGGCTTGGGCGTGGAAGGGCTATTGACGTTGGTAACGGTCCCCTGGCACGCCACCAACCAGGTCGTTGGATCGATCGGTGCGAACTCATATCCGGTGATGTTGGATGAAACAAGATCGGCTTCGCTGGGGTCGGCCATTGGCGTTCCATACCACGACGTGTATGCCGCGAGATTCTTGCCCTCGTCGATGAAGTTCGGGCTGAGCACCGCAGCCATTTCAGCCTGGTCGGCAGCCGTGATCGTCGAGTTCTGCGTGTATTTCTTGATGATCTTGTTGCAATACACATTCATTACTGCCGAGATCGCCGCGCGGTCAGTGGTCGAGGGTTGGGCGCCCGTTCCGGTGCCCGTTCCCGTCGGTAGGCCAGTGCCCGTTCCGGTTCCGGTCATCGTTCCCGTCGGCACGCCGGTGCCAGTTCCTGTCGGAACCCCGGTGCCCGTCCCGGTCACGTTGCCGGTGCCGGTCATGGTGCCGGTCGGCATGCCCGTCCCAGTCCCAGTGCCCATGCCCGTCCCCGTGTTGGTCACGGTGCCGGTCAGCGTGCCGGTGAGATTGGCGCCGCCCACCGGAATCATCGCCGGCGGCGACATGCCGATGGCGCTCTGGTTGTCGACGAACTTCGCTTCGACGAAGTGCGGGCCGTTCTGGGCGGTCGACGGCAGGTTGCCCTGCCACACAAACGCATTGTCGGTGGTGTTGAAGGTCGCGTTGCCCAGCGGCTGACCGTCGAGCGCGAGCGACACGGTGACGATCTGGCCATCCGGGTCGGTGCCGCTGGCCAGGATCTTGATGCTGCCACCCGCGGCTGGTTCCCACGGCTCGTGGCGCAGAATCATGCCGGTCGGCGGCTCGTTCACGTTGCCCACCGCGATTGGCACCACGGGCAGCTCTTGCATCGCGCCCATGCTGTCGAACACGCGGCAGACGATGACATGGTTGCCGGCCGGAGCCTGGCGCCACATCATGGTCCACTGCGTGGACGGCGTCGTCTGCGTCGGCGCGGTCGCCACGCCGATCAGGAAGCTGCCCACCGGCAGGTTGTTCTGCGGGGTCTGCTGGTAGATGTTGACCGGTTGGGTGGTCGCGAACGGATCGGTGTTCGTGCCCGTCCCGGTGATCGCTCCGGTTCCGGTCATGGTGCCGGTCGGCACGCCCGTCCCAGTCCCCGTGCCCATGCCCGTGCCGGTTCCCGTGGTCGTTCCGGTCACGGCCGGCATCGGCACCGGGGAAGCGCTCGGCGGCGGCAGGCGCAGGAACTCGATCTTGCGCACGGTGGTCACGTCGATCGGCATGCCTGGCGTCGGGCCCACGACGATCTGCACATCGGCCGGTGCGGTCGGGAAACTCGCTTCGAACCGCCCGATGGTCAGCGCATACG
>CAZADH010000140.1:12374-12643 GCA_964483805.1 uncultured bacterium | reverse complement strand
GCTGCTGCACCATCACCATCGGCGGCGCATAGTTGGTCGGCCGCGGCGGATTCACCTGAATGCCGACGGGGTCAGAGACATCGAAGCCGCCGTTGGCGGTCGTGGCCTTCGCAGTGATCATGTAATACCCGGGCAATACGTTGATCCAGGTGAAGGCGTACGGCGCTGCGGTCGCTTCGCCGAGCTTGACCTGGCCCTGGAAGAACTCGACCTTGCTGACCGTCTCTGAATCGACGACGGTGGCGACGATCGTGACATTCTTGCCGGCA
>CAZADH010000140.1:9564-12364 GCA_964483805.1 uncultured bacterium | reverse complement strand
GAAGACGCTGCCGTTGCTGGGGCTCGCAATCGCCACGCCCGGGCGTTGCACATTGGTCGGCATCGCGAACACTTCGACCGGGGCCGACATGCGGCTGCCGCCCTGTTGATCGAAGGCGCGCGCGGTGAGCATGTGGTAACCGGCCGGTACGCTGGCCCAGTTGTAGGTCCAGGTGTTGTTGGCACCGCCGGTGGCATCACCGAGTTTGAACGCGCCGTCGAACAGTTGCACGCGGGTGACCGCCGGAGCGTTGGTGACGCCCGCGGCCGACTGCGCCTGCACCGTGATTGACAACGCGCTGTTGGGCGCGACATTGGTCGACTGCGCGGGCGAGCTGATCACGACCTGCGGCGGCGGCGTGAAGACCGGGGTCGCCGGGGCGGTGAAGCCGGTGACGTTGGCACCGGTGTCGACGTTGCAGCGGAAGATCTTGATCTCGGTGTTCACGCGCACCGTGATGATCAGTTCGTGCCGCTCGGGGTTGAGCGCGATCGCCTCGACGATGGCCGGAGCCTGCGGCGTGCCGCTGATGCCGCTCGCCGGCAGGAAGTTGCGCACCCACATCAGACCCGCGGGAACAGTCGGGGTCTCGGTGGTCGGTGTATTTACATCCAATGCACTGTTCGCCCGCGCCTGCCAGCGGAAGACGAACGGAATGCCGCCGAGTTTGTGGTAGCCGCCGGCGACGATCGAGCCGTCGCCGATGAAGATCACGCAGGTGATCTTGCCCGGCGCATGGCACAGGTAGCGGGTGCCGGTGTTGGCCGGGTCGAACCCGACCAGGGTGTTGAGACTGTTGTCGGGGGCCGCAAAGCCGACGAGGCCGAGGCCGCCGAAACCCTGGCGGAACACCTGCGCCAGTTGCATCTGGCCGGGCTGCACGGTCACGCCGCTCGGCAGATTGCCGGTGAACAACTGGGTGTTGGTGAAGGTCGCGTTGCCCACGCCGAAGCCCGCGGCGTCGGTGGTCGCGGTCAGGCGGGCGAACCCGGTGGGCTGAATCTGCGAAACGAAGGTGTTGAACGCCTCGACCGGAATGGTCTCGGACGCGTTGGCGACAATCGAGTTGACCGCGAGGCTGACGCGGGCGGTCATGTTGGTCGGAGCCGCGCGCACCAGATCCGGATTCTGGATGACGTCGTTCATGACGCGGGCGACCAGGTCGCCCTTGAGGCCGGAACCCACCGGGTTCACGGTGATGAGGTTGTTGCCCGACACCAGGTCGGCGCCGCCGTGGAAGTCTTGATAACCGCGGATATTGCCGCCTTCAATGCGGATCTGCGCAACGGTGGGCAGTTCGGGCACGCCGTCGAACGACACTTCGGCGCTGCCGTCAGTGCCGACGGTCACTTCTTTGGTCTGCGTTGCGGTGGTATCACCGCTGCTCTGCCCGGCGCGGATGCCGACGAGCGTGAAGCGCACGGTGGTGCCGGCTTTCGCCGTCGAGCGAATCGTGGGTTGCACGCCGGCGTCGTCATTGGCCGCGACCATGATGTTGAACGCGACCCGGGCGTTGCCGCCGGTCGTGGTGTCGCCAGAAACGGCCTGTTGCACGCTGCTGATGGGGTTGTCGCTCGTTTGACAACCCACCAGAGTGGCGATGACCGCCACCATCAAAAAGACCACTGTGAATGAAAACCGTCGTGACATGGAATCCACCCTCCTCGATGCTGATAGAACTAATGTCTCTCGCCGTCGGGACCCCCCCCGGCGCGTAAACGTCTCAGGCTACCGTACCCCGGTTCGTTTTGGAAAGAAGAAAAACTGAAGACGCCGGGTCTCGTTTCGAGGTGTCACCAACTATCTTCAGGCGCTCGGGCCCAGACCGCGCAGTCGCCCTCGCAATTCCGTGCGACTGTCGGTCCCATAATCGGCGATGACCATCTCGGCCGGGCTCAGGTCCTGGTTGCCCGAATCGGGATTGCGCACGCCGATGCAGAACATGCCGGCCGCCTTCGCGGCACGCACGCCGTTGCCGGAGTCCTCGATGACCGCGCACTGGTCGGCGGACGCGCCCAGGCCGCGGGCGGCGGCGAGAAAGATGTCGGGCGCCGGTTTGCCGTTGACGATCTCGTCGCCGCAGACCAGCAGTTCGAAGCGGTCGCGAAGAGAAATACGTTGTAGGACGCCTTCGACGATGCGTCGGCACGACGACGACGCCACCGCGAGGCGGCATCCGTCGGCCCGCAGACCGTCGATCAGTTCGCGGACGCCAGGGATCGGTACGGGTGCGGGTTGCGCCGCGAACACCTCGAGAAAGAGATCCTGTTCGCGCCGGATCAGGTCGGGCACAGGTTGGGCCAGTTGGAAACGCTCGCGGAGGGTGATCCACATGCGGTCGGCGGCCATCCCCGTGAACTGATCGAGTTCACTCGGGGCAAGGGAGACGCCCAGTTCGGCGAATTGACGCAGGGCCGCCTCGCGGTACCAGGGTTCCGAGTTGACGATGACGCCGTCGTGATCGAAGATGACCGCTGCAATGCTCATGGTATTCTCGCTGCCTCCCGGGAGACGGCCTGTTCTTGCCGCTGGGATTCTTTGATACATACGTAATGTTTACGATCCTGGAGCGCCCGTGTTGCCTGGGAGCCTCGTTGTTGATCGCCCTTTCACCTGGTCATACGCGTCCCAGCACCATCAGCGTGAGATCGTCGTTCGCCGGGACTCCGTCCGCGTGGCGGTCGCGGACGGCAACCAGGTGATCGTGCACCGTGCGCGCATCGCCGGTCGGAGAAGCCGCGATGGCGGCATCCCAGCGCCCGTAGCCGAGCTGCTCTTCGGTGGCATTGAGTGACTCGAT
>CAZADH010000140.1:4899-9554 GCA_964483805.1 uncultured bacterium | reverse complement strand
ATGTACCCGTCGGTGTAGGCGATCAACGTATCGCCCGGGGCCAGCGCCAGGGTTTGGGGTTGCACCTTTCGTTTCGCGACACATCCGAGCGGGAACCCCGGCATCACCAGTTCCTGGGTCGAGCCGCCGGCCCGGCGCAGAATGGGCGACGGGTGGCCGGCGAGCGCCCATTCGAGTTGATGCCGTTGCGGGTCGAGCAGCAGTGCCGCGAGCGTGATGTTGGCCGTGCGGCGCAGAATGCCGAAGACCATCTTGTTCAACCGGGCCATGAGCACGCCCAGGTCATCGCCGCGTCGCGCCGTGATCAGCGCCCCGGTCTTGACCATCGTGGTGATCATCGCCGCCCCCATGCCGTGGCCGGTCACGTCGCCGACCAGCAGCAGCCAACGCCCGTCGGGGTAGCGCATCATGTCGCAGTAGTCGCCGCCGACCGCCGAGAGACTGTGGCAACTGAACGTCAGCGTGTAGCCGGCGATGTCGGGCGTCGCGCGCGGCATGATGTGCAGTTGCACTTCGCGGGCCAGATCGAGGTCCTGGCGTTCGGTCATCATCTGGTTGAAGGTTGTGCTCAGGTGGCCGAATTCGTAGGGCAGGGGGGGCAATCGTGCCTCGAGGTCCCGACGCTCGAGCGCAGCCAAGCCGCTCGTGATGACGGCGATGGGACCGAGCATCTCGCGCGAGAGCAACTGGGTCACGATGGCGATCGAAACCGCCGTGATCAGCAACAACACCACGAGCAGCAGACGCAGGATCGCGAGCGCCGTGGTCACGGGTGTGAGCGAGCGTGAGGTGACGAAACAATGCCCGCTCAGTTCGCGCGACGGATAGGCGGTCCACAACTGCGGGGCCCGCCCCCCGGTGTCGACAGCGAAGACCGGTTCGCACCCGACCATGGCCGCGGCGATCAACGGTTCGACGGTGCGCGGATCGCCCGGTGCCGGTGTTGCCCACTGGCGAAAACCGGTGTCGTATGCCGCACACCCTGGGGGCAGCCGCCGGGCGGTGAAGCGCGCGATGTCGTCCTGGAGGTCCTTCAATAGAATCATGATCGCGGCGGCCCCCGGTCCGGGCGGGGCAAAAATATCAAAATACAATGTATGTATTTGCCGACCCGCGCGCTGCAAGATCAGGACGTCGGGTTGGTCCATGACCGGGGCGAAGCCGCGCGCGCCTTTGACCACGTCGACGTAGATCGGGTCGACCTCGACCTTGATCTCTTTGGCGGGCACGCCGAGATAGCGTGGCAGCAGATAGGCCGGCATCAATTCATACCACGGTCCGACGCCGATGGTGTCGTGGTCGAGAAGCGGCCGCCCGTCACGACGGAAGGTTTTGAGCATCGCCAGGACCCGGTGGTCTGACAGTCTCTTGGCCAGCGCCTGGCACTGCGCCACATCGCCTTGGCGGATCGCCGGCAGGTCGCGCAGGCGACGATAGAGGTCGAGGTGTCCCTCGGCCCACTGTCGGAACTGCCGGTCGATGCTGGCCAGTTGCATGACATTCTGACGGTGCAGGTCGTCGATCAGCATCGCCTCCCGATGGCGCAGCGCCGACAATCCCTGCGCCATGATCAGGGTCAGCGGCAGGATCACGGGAAGTAAATAAGATGTCAATACGCGGCCGGTCAGGCGGAAATCGCCCATCGGTGTCCAGTTGGTCCGGAACCACCACGCCATGGCGATGAGCAGCAGGGCCAGCCCCGTCATCGTGACCACACCCCGTCGATACGGGTTGGCGGCTCGATCCGGGACCGGCGTGCCGATCATCAACCACAGTCCGGCCGGGTGGCGCCGCGTGCGGCACAGATGTCTGTGGATGATCACCGTCTCGTCACCGGCGTCGGCCCGCAGTCGCAACTGCTCGCCCCAGTTCCGGGGATCGGCGCACTGGGTGCTGCTGCCCGTGGTCGGATCGTAGGTGGCCCAGACCTCGTCGTGGACCTGGCGCGCCAGGGTGTTGGTGATCAGGGTCTGGTCGTCGGGAGGGGCGGGCATGGCCATGAGAAGCCCTGATCCGTCGGGGTTGGCCTGCCAGCGCAGCAGGCTGGGACGGACCGAGTCATTGATCGGCACTGCGCCCCGGGCCGCGGCCAGCATGGCGTCGAGCCGGATGCGCCGCCCCAGGAAGGTGCGATACATCGACATGTAGGTGCTGGTCCGTCGCCCCGCGCGCAGGTCGCCCCACAACCGGTTCAGGGCAAACTTCGCCGGCAGGGACCGCCCGGGTCCGGTGAAGGGGGCGGCCTTGGCCGGGAACACCACCACCAGGGCCGCGAGGTCGGGATCGGGCCAAGGCAGGCCGGCGGTCGCCGACGAATCGGCAAACCCGGACCGCGACAACGCCGCAAACAGCGGCGCAAAAGCACCATTCAGGCGGGCGGCCGGCGTGCCGTTGAACACGGCCAGGCGCAACTGTCCTTCGAGGTGTTCGGTCAGGCGCGACATTGCCGCGCTCTCGCGATCTTCGTTCCAGATCCACGTGCCGGCCGCCAAGGCCAGAACGGGAATCAGCACGACGACCAGGAACTCGAGGCCCCGTCGGCGTCGGTCGATGAGGCCGCACGGTGTGACCGTCATGGGGTTCGCGTTCATGAACGCACCCCGTCTTCGGGTGCAATGCGCACCAGGTCGAAGTGCGGGGGTGCGGCCGCGTCGCCGCCTGGACCGCCAACGCTACATCGCAGCCGGTCGCCGGCGGTCAGCGCAACCGTCATGGTCATCGGGGTGGGCGTCGTGGTTGCTGCCATCGGCCTGGAACCGGCGTCGGTTGCCGCTGCGTTCGCCAAACGACGCAGAAAGACCGAGACGTGTCCATACAAAGTCAACACTACCGTGTGTTTGTCGGCGTCGAGATCGCCGATGATGAAGTGTAGCGAGCGGCCGCGGCCGTAATCCTGCACCAGGCTCTCCCACAATGCGGGCAACTGCTCGAGCGCATCATCCTCCTGATGGCGGATGAACCACGCGGCTTTGAGCATGGCGGTGACCAGAGCAGCATTCACGCCGGTTCCGGTAACCTCGCCGATGACGAAACGGGTTCGGTTCGGGCCAAGGGACCAGACATCGAAGTAGCGACCGTCGATCCGATTCGCCGCGGACGTTAGCGCGGCCTGATAACCCGCCGGCCAGTCGGGCATTTCGGGATTCATGGTCCGTTGGGTCTCTTCGGCCATGGCCCACTCGTCGAGGTTGGCAATCATGGTATTGAAGGCCGCAGCCATCCGCGACAGTTCGTCGCGCGAGCGGACCGGGATGCGAAACGCGTGTCGCCGCTCGCGCAATGCGGCAATGCCGCCGATCAGTTCGTCGACCGGGTGGACGAGGCTCTCGGCCAGCAATCGCGCTGCCAGTCCGGCAATGCCCAACGCGGCCAACATCAGCAACACCAGTTGTCGCCACGCGTTCTGGCGTGCCTCCTGCCAACTGTCGAGCGGAACCAGGGCGAACAGTTGCGTGTCGACCAGTCGGGTGCCGGGCATGCCGACCACCAGATGCGGCCGCCCGTGCCAGGTGATTGTGCCCTGTTGCATCGTGCCCGTCGTCTGCACGACATCGGCCAGTTGCTCGAGCGCCTCATTGGCCGCGTTGCGCGGGTACCATCGATTGACGATGGGCACCCGGCCGACCAGGCGCACGCTGCGATTCTTCAGGAGCGTCCGCCGCAGGTAACCGACGACCGAATTGTCGATGCCCCGGACCATGCAACACGTGGCGAGCGGCCCGGTGCGCGTGCGCGGCACATCCCAGAATACGTAGAATCCGGCGCCGGAGGTGTTTGCCACCCAGAGGATGCGGGGGGCCTGCATGATCTCGCCGACGACCAGGTTGACGTTCTCCGACAGCTCCTGGGCGGCCATCAACAGCGGGGTCATGCGGGTCGAGGTTGCGTTCGGGTCAGGACTGAAGGTGTTGATCGCATACTCGCCGAGGATCTGCGTCATCTTGGTGAATTCGGAGTTGCCCGTGTCGTTGGCCAGCAAGAGCACCTGCCGATTGGACCAGTCGCGAATGTCAATACGATATATGTCGTTCCTGCGCAGCAAGCTCCGGGCCAGGGAGGCGACGGTTTTCAGGTCGCCGCGCGCGAAGGCCGGGTCATCGACGAGGCGCGTCATGATCCGCGTCGCGCGGGCTTCTTCCTCCTGAAAGCCATCGTCAAACGAGCGCAGTTCGCGGTAGGCCCGGTCGAGCAGGGTGCGCCGCTGCACGTGATCGAGATCGGAACTCGACAGCGTCACCAACAGGATGCTGCCGCCCAGCGGCAGGGCGACGACCAGGGCCAGCAACGAACCGAGGCGGACCCGCACGGTCTGGCCGATGGCCAACCGGTTGGCCAGGCGCCACAACTGCGTGGCACCCACGAGCAGCAGGGCGGCAAGCGCCCATGACGCTGGCACTCCGGCGGCGTCGGCGGTATTGCGCAGATCGCACTCCAGGTAGAGGACGATGTCGCCGCTGACCAGTTCGATGTGCGCCAGTCCGCCCTCGATAACCGCGCCCGTGTTGCCCAGGCGGCGTTGCTGCCAGGCGGCGGCCAGTCGTTGCCGATTCACGAGGCCCGACCCCCAGGCGCGCCGATCCTTGCGCGAAAACACGGCCCCACGCCGCTCATCGGAGGTTGTGGTCCAGCGCCGAACCTGCCTCACCAGCAGGGGA
>CAZADH010000140.1:0-4889 GCA_964483805.1 uncultured bacterium | reverse complement strand
ACACCGAAGCGCACCGCGGGTGACGCCGTCGGACAGCGCTCCCAGATGACCCATGCCTTCTGGCCGTGCAGGCTGGCAAAGTAGGGCACGTTGGGGCGCAGCCGCAGATCGGGCCAATCGAGACCCCAGCCGAGCGCGTTTGCCCAGGAAGCCGCTTGTGCGGGCGGGGGTTCGCGACCGTGCGCAATGTACTGGCGCAGTTCCTCCAGCTCTGGAATTGCCGGCGCCGCCGCCGGCACGACCACGGCGGTTGCCGAAGCGGGCCAGTCGCTGGCGACGCCGGTGCGAAACCGCTCGCTGACTGCGCGGGTCGGCGTCGCGGCAGCGATCAGGCGCCGCGCTTCCTGACTCAGTTCATCGGCCAGTCGGCGACGCTCGGCGTCGTCGCTCTGTTGTGTGGCGATTTGCATGCCCCAAGCCAGCAATACAAAAGGCAACAAAACGAACACCGCCCACTCGGCGATGACTCGGGCCGTCGGCCAGACGCTGGCATGTCGCTGTGCCTGAACGGGAGAGGTGGCAAGCATGGGCGCCGATCAGCGAGCGGTCTGCCAGTGCGCGGTGGCGATCTTCGGGTGGGAACGGGGAGGCTTCATCGGCTCACGATACGCACGGAGGCCCGCCCTTGTTTCACGGCTTGAGCGAAGTTTTCGCGGCGTTGATGTCTTTGATCATCGTCTCGGCATCCTTGGCCTGCCGCGACCCCGGTTCGATGCGCATGACTTGATTGAAGGCCTCGATGGCGCGATCGAAGCTGGCCATGTCGCCGCCGAGGCCCTTGTCGGTGTAGGCGAGGCCGAGATGGTAATACAGCGAACCGGACTTCGCGTTGATTTTGATCCCTTGCTGGTAACAGGCGATCGCCTCTTCGAGCTTGCCCTTCTTGTAGGCTTCGTACCCCTGTTGATCGAGCCGTTGGTCGGGTGAGCTGGCACTGGCTATGCCCGCCGCCGAACCGGACCCGCTCATCGCCGCCGCCACCGCCGCCGAGGCGTTCGCCGACGCCGCCGCTGCTGCGGCACTTGCGGCCGCCGCCGCCGCGGCATTCTCGTCGGCCAGGCGCTTGATCTCAGCCATGCGCGTGTCTTCGTCGCGCCGCCACTTGTCGACCGTGGCCAGCAACTTCTTGTGTTGCGGCAACAACATGTCTTCGATGTTGTGCAGCGGGTTGGCCACGTCGAACGCTTGTTGCTTGGACCCGTTCAGCCACAAGATCATGGCGTAATAGACGCGCGAGTCACGGTCGTCGGGGTTGTTCTCGACCCTGGGCTTGAAGTGGGCGAGGCCCTCGCCCAGCAGGCCGTGGTCGTCTTCCGACAAGAGGTCCTGGTTGCCTTCGACCAGTTCGAAATACCGGTCGAGCGCCGGCATCAACCCCTTCTCGACCCGGGTGTTGAACACCGACGCCAGCGGCCCCTTGTCGGCACCGGCGGTGAACTGGGCGACGCTGCGGGTGACCGTGTCGTCGGGGAACGCGATCGGATCGGTGGCGGCCAAGGGTGCATCCTGGTCGAAATTGCCGCTTGGCAGGGTTGCCGGCCGCGTCACCTTGCTCGGCGGAATCACCAGGCCGAACGGGCGGGCCGTCGACGAGGCCAGCATCGCCAGTTGCTCGTGCAGTGCCAGATCGCCTTCCTTGCGCGGGTGGTCCTGGGCGACCGGTTGTTTGAGCATTTCGGTCAGCAGTTTGACCTCGTCGTCGTCGGGGGCCTGCAAGCGGGCGCGCATCAGTAACTCGCGGGCCCGGCCCACCAGTTTCAGTTCGACGCAGCACTTTGCCAGCATGATCTTGGCTTTGACGTTGCGACCGTCGAGCATGATCACGTTCTCGAACTCGGTGGCGGCTTCGCGGAACCGGCGGGCTTCATAGGCGCGCTTCCCCGCCGCCATGAACTCGTCGATGTCTTCGGGCGTCTGCGCCGCCAGCCAGGCGCCGGTCAAACCACCCCACAACAACCCCAGCCACACCCACCAACGGGTTGCCAGATGTCGCGTTGCCATCGGTCCGCTCAGAAGGTGACCTCGGTGGCGATCGTGGCCATGTGCAGCGGCACTTTGGCCTTCAACGGGACGACATGCAGTTGTTCGTCGGTGAAGTTGATGCCGCCGGCGATCACCATCTCGAGCCACCCGTCACCGTTGAGATCGGCGACCGTCACCGGGGCGATCGTCTTGCCGACGTAGAGCGGGTAGCCGGGAACCGGCTTGCCTTCACGGTTCAAGACCATGACGTAACCGGCCTGCTTGCCCTCGCCGTTGGGGTTCCATCCTGTAAATACAATGTCAAGCTTTCCGTCGCCGTCGATATCGAAGATCTGCGGCGGCCCGTAGAACGAGTCTTTGCAGCGGTACGGCCAGCCCGGCAGCGGCTTGCCGTCTTTCGAGACCACATTGACCGTGCCGTCGGCCTGGGTGATGACGAACTCGACCTGGCCGTCGCCGTTGAGATCGACGACGCGCGGGGCCGAGTGGGCACCGTCGCTGAGTGGTACAGCGTATTGCTCTTTGCCGGTGCGGTCCCAGATCTGCAGCTTCTTGTTGGGCGAGGTCGTGAACACGTCTTTCTGCCCGTCGCCGTTCAAATCGGTGACGCCCACCTCGAACGGCCAGTAGCCGCTCTCGGCGGTGTCGCGTGGCCAGCCGTTCATGCGGATGCCGCGCTGGTCGAAGACCGCCACCTGGCCCGAATCGTCTTTGGCGACGATCTCTTTGATGCCGTCGCCGTTGAGGTCGGATGCCACGACCCGCGCGCTCACCTTGCCGCGCATGCCGGCTTCCCAGACTGCCCGTCCGGTGCCGTCGAGGTGGACCACGGTGCCCGCTTGCGACCCGGCAAAAATGTGCAGGTCACCCGAGCCGTCGAGATCGGTGATCTCGGGTCCCGACATCTGCACGGTGCCGCGGGTGTCGTAGGCCCACAACTCTTTGCCCCAGAGGTTCAGGCCGTAGACCTTGCCGTCGTACGAACCGCAGACGATCTCTTCGCGGCCGTCGTGATCGAGGTCGGCCACGCCCACATCGGCCAGCACCGGGCCGCCGGTGTGTTTCGGCCACAGGCCGGCGAAAATCTCTTTGCCGCGCGACGAGTAGAGGTGGATCTGGCCGTCGGTGGCCCCGAACACCAGGTCTTTCTTGCCGTCGCCGTCAACATCTTGAATCACCTTGACCTGGCTGTAGATGTCGCCGGTCACGCGGGCCGAAAAACCTTGAAATGGATTGGCGCCCTGAGCCAGCACCGGCGCGGAACCGATCCAGAGGATGACGGTCGCCAGTAGCGCCGTCGCCACACCCCAGGAACGTGCATGATCCGGGTGATGCATGGGTGTTGCCTTTCCGATGCTTCTCGGTGCCTCCGAGCAAGCGATCAATACAAAGTCAATACTGAATCGTCGAGCGGACGACCTTGATCAGGGTGCGGATGCGGGCCTGGATACCGCTGCCCGGGACCTCCCCGGTGACCGTGACTTCCCAGATGTCGTAGATGCCGATCTTGACGCGGTTCTTGTAGTAGTCGAGCCCGAATGCCTTCTGGTTCGTTTTCGGCAGTTTCCAGGGTGTCACCGACTCGACCCGGTAGCGGCCGTCACCGAAATCGATGGCGTACTCTTTGTCGGTGCCGTCTTTGTTGAACTTGCCCGGATACGACAGATCGAAATTACCCATGGTGTACTGGTTCAGCATGTTGATGCGAACCTTCTCGACCCCGGCCTGGGCCAAATTGCGCGCCTTGATCCGGTGCGACTCCTTGACAATCTGGTCGGTGGTCAGTCGCGAGACCGACCAGTACGACACACCGATGACCGCCATGACCACCAGCAGAATGAACGCCACCATCGAGATGAACCCTCGTCTCACCTCAATTTTAGCAGGGAGGCCCCGGTGTGCTGCGCCCATCGTGGGCGGGCGGGTCGTTTGCACTGCCCGAAACTGACGTTTCGGGCCGCCCTCGTGGCGGCAAACGGGCTCGGGCGCCTGCCCCCCTACGCCCATCGTGGGCGGGCGGCCCGGCATGTCGGGGTGCATCGTTCGCTTCATTTGACGCACACCAGGTTCGTGTCGAGATGCACGGCGAACGCCAGATGTTCGCGCAGAGTGGAGTTCTCGTCGTCGCCGATGTCCATGCGGATCCGCAGTTCCTGAATGTCGGCCGGATTGCGTTGGAAGAACAGGTTGGTGACCCGCTCGGCCACCACCTTCTTGCGCACCGTGTTGTTGTAATCGGTGACCTCACGAATCAGGCGGGTTGGCGGCTCGTTCGGCTGCGCGCTGTCGAGATAGTAGGCCACCTTCGTGCGTTGGCCCGGGTTGTTCAGGTCGTACAGGCCGAACTCGACCCGACGCCCCTCGGACGCAGTGTCGCTGGGTAGATCGAGAATCTGCACCAGGTTCGGTTGCATGTCGCCGATCTTTTCGCCCTGAAAATACAAGGTGCCGTTCTGATCGACGCCGATCGCCGGCCCGATGGCCTTGATGTCGGTGAATACCTGCTTCATCGTCAGTTGCACCTTGGCATTGAACCCCATGTGGGCGGTGCCCCACTGCCACGTGCTCAGGTTGCTGCGAAACACGTAGATCAGGGTCGTGGCGATGAGCGCGATGATCACCACCGCGACCGACAGTTCGACCACGCTGAAGCCGCGGCGGCCGGGCCCAGACCAGGCGTGGGGCCGTGCCCGTGATTCGCCGACCGCCCTGTTGGTACGTGTTTCGTTGTCTTGCTGTTGCATCTCAGAACCGCGTTGACGTCCGCACGTTGAAGCTGTTGGTGTTGGCCTTGTAGGTGACCAGACGGGTCTGGCGCAGCGCGCCGTATTCGAACCACTTGACCACCACGATGATCTCGACCAGGTTGGGTTCCTTGGCGCCGGTGCCCAAAATGGAATGCCCCT
>CAZADH010000139.1:0-15081 GCA_964483805.1 uncultured bacterium | reverse complement strand
CGGGCTGCCGTCCGTGGCGGCAAACGCCCACTACGCCCATCGTGGGCGGGCGGGTCGTGGAAACGTGCGAGCAGGGCATCGTCGGTCTCCTTGTGTCACTCTGGTGGTGAGAGATCGGTCCGTCTGACTAATGACACAGTGCAAACGGGTCGACAATATAGTAATAGGTGTGGGCAGTATAATGCCATGCCAAGCCACTCGCAACCAAGGAGTATCACGTGGTTTTCAGCCGCCGGTCATCCTTGACACCCCTCTGCCTCTGGTATAGAATCACCGTGGGTATGCTGCTCATCCAGTGTTTGAGCGGGTGCCCGGGTGTGTGGGCCGCATCGGCCGACCTGGTCCCTGGGGCCGTCGGTTCGGCGGCAGGCGCATTCAGTGATGCAGATCTGGCGGTAATCCTCGGGCAGCCTGAGCTGGCGGTGGCATCGTCCGCCGAAGCGACGAAGCCCGGCGATCAACAGGCCTTCAATGGGTTGCTCGACGCGTTTCCCGATGCCGTCAGTGACGAGTCGGCAAGCGACCTGCTCGGGGCCGATGATCTGGTGGTTGATGCCGCCGGCGCGCCGGCCGCTCGCGAGGGCAGTGGGGGCGAAGCGGCTGCGAACGATCTCGACGAACTGCTGGGGTCGGCGGATGGAGCTGGTGGGGGCGAGGCGGGTGCTCCCGCGGAAGGCGAGATGCCCCCGGTGGCCGGCAGTGATGCCGTCGCCGATGATCTGGGTGACTTGAAGCTGTGATTCGGTGTTGCCTCGAGCCGTGCCTCGAGACAGACCAAAGTGTGGGAATGAACGAAACAGACTGGGGAGGGACCGGATGAACGGGATGCGCCGCAGGAAACGCTATTTGATCAAGCCGGGTTTTCAGAGCCGCTTGACCATGATCTTCATTCTGATCGTGATCATCGTGGCCAATCTGGTCGGCGCGATCGTCTACGGCATTTCGATCGACAAGCTCGAAAAGAAGCTGGTCGACGAGAACAAGCTGCCGATTGAGCCGCATCAATTGGGGCAGACCCTGTTACCTGGGGTCGTCATCGCTGAGTTGATCAGCATCTGCGTGGTTGCGTTCATCAGTATCTTCGTAACCCACACCATTGCCGGTCCGGTTTATCGCATGGAACGCGTTGCGCGTGACATCGGGGCTGGGAACCTCACCAACGTGATCAAGCTGCGCCCCAAAGACGAGCTGAAAGACCTGGCCGATGCCATGAACGACATGACCGACGGCCTCAAGAGGCGAATCGTCACAATGCAGGAACAGGTCGACCGCGTCCGCCAGGGCCTCGAAAAGGCCAAGGCCGACCGGGAGACCGTGGAAGCCCTCGACAAACTCGACAGTGTGGTGCGCGGGTTCGTCCTCGAGCGCCGCCCCAAGACCGAGGCCGAAATCCTCGCCGATCGGGAAGCCGAAGAGAAAGCCTGACCATCGCAGTCCGCCAGTGGTTGGCGGAACAGCCGGGGAACATCCCCCGCGTTTTGCCAGAGACCCCGCCAGTAGATCACTGGCGGGGTCTTTGCTAACGGGTACAAATCCGGGTCCTTACGTGGCGGGGGCGTCGGCGGTGGCCAAAGAGGCACCCTTGGTTGATGGAGTCTGCCGCCGAGATGCCGGTACGGGAGCCCCCCTCTCTATGCCTGCTTCGGTTGGCTGGATTTCATGAACTCGATCCGGCAAGCCTGGAAACACCCAGGAAGCGAAAAATACGTCGTGTTTACAGAGTGTTGCTATTTGTAGAGCAGGGTGCCGCCGAACAAAGCGAGGCCGAGGAGCGACAGCATCATGGTGACGATCCAGAAGCGGAAGACCACCTTGGGTTCCGCCCAGCCGGCGAGTTCGAAATGGTGGTGCAGCGGCGCCATGTTGAAGATGCGCCGACCTTCGCCGTAGCGGTTCTTCGTGTATTTGAAATACGATACCTGCAGGGTCACCGACAGCGCCTCGACGACGAAGATTGCCCCGATGACGACCAGGAACAGCTCGGTCTTGGTCAGTACCCCGAGGGCGCCGATGGCGCCGCCAAGGGCAAGAGAGCCGGTATCGCCCATGAACACCTGGGCCGGATACGAGTTGAACCAGAGGAACCCCAGGCAGCCCCCGAACAGCGCGGCGCAGAATACCGCCAGTTCTCCGGCGCCGGGGATGAAGATCACGCCGAGATGGTCGCTGAATACGCGATTGCCGGCGATGTAGGCAATGATCATGCAGGGCAGGGTGACGATGCCCATCGTGCCGGCGGCCAGGCCGTCGAGGCCGTCGGTCAGGTTGACGGCATTGCTGAAACTCACCATGACCAGGGTGACGAACGGCACGTACCACCAGCGCAGGTCACCAAACGACATGAACGGAATATTGATGGTCGTGGCCGGGATCTCGGCACGTTGTGGCAGGGTGGTGCCCAGCGTCTCGAAGCGAAGCTCGGGAAAGTGGACGATGGCTGCGCCGAGTCCCAATCCAATGGCGATTTGCAGCACGAGTTTCTGGCGCGGGGTCAGTCCAAGGGAACGAGTCTTGATGACCTTGGTGAGATCGTCGGTCATGCCGATCAGCCCCATGCCGATGGTGGCCGCCATTACGAGCACGACCAACGTGTTGACCTTGGCCCACAACAACGTGGTGATAACCAGCGGCACCAGGATGATGACCCCGCCCATCGTGGGGATGCCGGCCTTTTTCTTGTGTTCCTTGACGCCCTCTTCCCGGATCGTCTGGCCGATCTGGCGCGCGACGAGATTGGCGATGACGCGTGGCCCGATCACCAGCGCCATGAGAAACGACGTGATGACGGCAAAAATGATGCGCACCGAGAGGGTGCTGAAGAAGGTTGTAAACATAGTGTATGGTTGCTCGTCCCTTCGGTGGGCTGGAAAAACTCAGTGCAGATCGGGTTTGAGTGCCGGCCAGACGGCGGTGATAATGGTTTCGAAATGCATGCCGCGACTGGCCTTGACCAGGATCGTGTCGTGGGCGCGCAGTTCGAGGCGCAGAACCCGGGCGGCCTCTTGCGCATCACGACAGGCATGGACCTGGGCCGCCGGCATCCCGGCGGCGAGAGCGCCCTGGGCAATGTGCTGCGCCAACTCGCCGGCGACGACGAGCATGTCGATCTTGGCCTCGGCCACCTGCTGCCCAAGTTTCTCGTGAAGCGATGGGGAGGTCGGACCGAGTTCGCGCATGTCACCCAATACCGCTATTCTTCGGCCGGTGCAGACGCCGAGAAAGTGTACCGCTGTCTGCATCGATGAGGGGTTGGCGTTGTAGCAATCCTGAATGAGGCGCATGCCGTCGATGGCCACCGGTTCCATGCGTGAGTTGATCGGGCGGACCCGCGACAGGTGCTCGATGCCGTCGACGAAGGTGCCGCCAAGATGTAAATACACGAGCAATGCCGCCATGGCATTGGCGGCGTTGTGGCGTCCCAGCAGCGGCAAGCGCAGTTTGGCGCGCTCACGACCCTGGTGGCGCAGAGCAATGGACAGGCCGTCGGGCAGGACCGACAACTCTTCGGCAACGAGGTCGGCGTCGCCGCCGAACGCGAAGGTGCGCACCGTCGCAGTCGCCGGGGCCAATCCCCGCAACAAGCGGTAATAGGTGTCGTCGGCGTTGAGGACGGCACAACCGTCGGCAGGGAGTGCCTGCAGCAACTCGCCCTTGGCCGCCGCGATGTTCTCGAGCGAACCGAGATGTTCGAGATGGGCCGGGCCGACGTTGGTGATGACGCCGATCTGGGGCTTGGCGATACCGGCGAGAAACTCGATCTCGCCGCGGGCGCTCATGCCCATCTCGATGACGGCGGCCCGGGTCTCGGCCGGCAGGCGCAACAGGCTGAGCGGCAGGCCGATGTGGTTGTTCAGATTGCCCTGCGTGGCCCAGGTGGGATGCCGTGTGCCCAGCAGCGCCGCGGTGAGTTCCTTGGTCGTGGTTTTGCCGTTGCTGCCGGTGATGCCGATGAACCGCGCGGCATGCTGCTTTCGGGCTGCGCGGGCCAAGTCTTGCAGGGCCACGAGCGGATCGGGCACGTCGATCCAGTGGCAACCGGGGTCGGTTCCGGCCGGGCGCGGTTGCGCCGCGACGATCGTCGAAGCGCCGCTGTTCACGGCGTTGCCGATAAAGGCGTGGCCGTCGAAGCGATCGCCTTTGATGGCAAAGAAGATGTCACCGGGTTGCACGGTGCGCGAATCGATCGAAACCCCCGTGGGGACCCGCGTGCCCTGGTGCACCAGGCGACCCCGCATGAAGGTGGCGAGTTGCGCGGCGTTCCCCTCAAACATGGTGGCGCTCCGATGAACCAGTGTTTACATTGTGTTGACGTTCTTTGCGGACGGTCAGGCAGGCCCTGGCGACCTCGCGATCGTCGAAGGGAACGATGCGGTCGGCAAACGTCTGCCCCGATTCGTGGCCCTTGCCGGCGATCAACACCGTGTCACCGGGGCGGGCGAGGTCGATGGCGCTCTGGATCGCCTGGTGGCGGTCGGCCTCGACGACAATGCGTCCCTGCTGTTGCTGCAGGTCGATGGGAATTCCGGCCACGATCTGGCGGATGATCTCGGTGGGTTCTTCCTTGCGCGGATTGTCGCTGGTGACCACGGTGACGTCGCTGCCGGCGGCGGCGATGCGCCCCATGACCGGGCGTTTCTCGTGGCTCCGGTTGCCGCCACACCCAAACACTGTGATCAAGCGGCCCGGCGTGATCTGCCGCACGGCGTCGATGACGTTCTCGAGCGAGTTGGGCGAATGGGCGTAGTCGACGATCACTGTCAGATCGAGATCATTGGGGACCGGTTCGAAACGACCGGGCACCTGTTTGAGGTTGGCGAGCCCCGTGACGACGCTCTCGCTGCGCACGCCGACCGCGAGCGTCAGGCCGGCAGCCATCAGGGCGTTGCCGACGTTGAACGGTCCGGGGATCGGCAGACGACAGGCGTGTCGGGCTCCCTGCCAGCACAAGACGAACTCGGACCCCCGATTGTGGGTGCGGATCTCGGTGGCGTGCACGTCGGCTGCGGGGTCCTGCAAGCTGACCGTGAGCACGCGGTGCCCGCCTTGGCGCAGGCGAGTGGCAAGGCGCCGGCCCCAATCGTCGTCGATCATGATCAGGCACGGCTTGTCGCGCTGGGGCAGTTCGAGAAAAAGTCGGCTCTTTGCCGCGAAGTAGTGTTCCATGTCGGGATGGAATTCGCTGTGTTCGAGGGAAAGGTTCATGAACCCTGCGGCGGCAAACGAGAGGTCCTCGACGCGGGAGGTGAGGAGGGCATGGCTCGACACCTCCATGACGCCGCACTTCGTCCCGTTGGCACGGCACTCCGCGAGCATGGCGGCCAGTTCGAGCGACTCGGGGGTGGTGTTCTTCGCAGCCCGTTCACTGCCGCCCAGATCGTAACTGACGGTGCCGAAGCGGAAGGCCGGGGTGCCGGTATTCGCGGCCAGAATCGCCTGGACCATGTAGGTCGTCGTGGTCTTGCCCTTCGTGCCCGTGACGCCGATGAGGGTCAGATCGTGGCTCGGGTCACCGTGCACGGCCCTGGCCACCTGGGACAGCGCCCGACGCGCGTCGGTTACCCGTGCGGCGGCAACGCCGATGCCGTCGAGGGGACCTTCGGTGATGACGGCGACCGCGCCGGCCTGGATTGCGGCGGCGATGTAGCCATGGCCGTTGTGGGTGGCACCGGCCAGCGCGACAAACAGCGCCCCCGGCCGGACCTGGCGTGAGTCGTAGGTCACCTGGGTGATGGCAACCTGCCAATCACCGTGGCGGGCGATTGAATCAACCTGGGTAAGAAGCGACGCGAATGTAGGCATGCGAACCTCGTGAGTTGGCAAAATGCGCGATCAATGCGGTCGCGTGGGCACGGCGAGTGCTCGAGGCGAGAAGTGTACGACAAGTCGATCGATGCGATCAAGAGGGGTTCCGGGCGGCCATGACTGATGGATGGCCAGACCATTGCCCTCGAGAATGGGCTTGATCGGCAGGCCGCGCACAACATCGGCAACCTCGCGCAGGGTCATGCCCTTCAGATTCGGCAGGGTTGGAATCGGTGCCGGCATCGTTGGTGTCCCGAGGGTGGCCGCAAAGGAGGCGGGCACCCGCGCCAGCTCCAGCGGTGAGCTGCCCGAGGCGATACGGGCCAGGCTCTCGGAAGCGGTCAGCGGTGGGGGTGTGACCGCGGCTGACGCGAGCGGCGGCAAGGGAACTGTGTTCTTTTGTATTGACGTATTCAATACAGCCGTGCCTGCCCCTGAAGAACCGGCGAGATCGGCGACCGTCATGGTGGCGACCACCCCGGCATTGGCTGCACCGGGTCCGCCGGCGGCCTGGTGTTTGTCAGGGGGCACCTTGAGATGTTTGAGAATGCGATCCATGGCGCGGCCCCAGTACGGGCCGGCGACTTTGCCGCCAAACAACGCGGTCTTGTCGCCGCGCGGTTCGTTGGCCAGCACCAATAGGACGATGCGAGGATGCTCGATCGGCGCCATGCCGACGAACGAGGTGACCACCTTGTCCCAGAAATAGCCGCCGCGGGGGTTCGCTTTTTGGGCCGTCGATGTCTTGCCGCCGGCCGTGTAATCGTTCATTTTGGCCAGGGAACCGGTGCCCTTCTCGATGACCCCCGACAACATTTGTCGCAGCTTGTGACACAGGGCGGGATTCAAGACCTGGCGCCGCGGTTTGGGCAGCGTTTCCTCGACGAGGTCGCCCTGGAACGACGAAATCCGTTTGACCAGATGCGGGGTCATCAACCAGCCGTCGTTGGCGATGGCGCCGTAGGCGGCCACCAGTTGCACCGCAGTGATGGCGATCTCCTGACCGATCGACAGCGATGGCGCCGACAGGCCTGACCACCGCGACGGCGGGCGAAAGATGCCGACATCTTCTTTGGGCAGGTCGATGCCGGTGCGCTCGTTGAAACCGAACGCGCGATAGGTGCGGTAGAGATCATCCTGATCGACCATCTGTGAGATGGCGACCATCGACGAGTTGCAGCTTTCGGCGATGGCCATATACGGATCGACGAGACCATGACTACCATGGCACTTGATCCGTTTGCCGAAAATCTCGGCGTGGCCTTTGCAGTGAAAACGCGTACCGTCGTTGAGCTTGTGGCTGTCGTAACCGGCGGCGACGGCGAAGATCTTCATGCACGAACCCGGTTCGAAGATGTCGACGGCGATGCGGTTGCGGCGTGCGTCGGGCGATGCCTTCGCGAACTCATTGAGATCGTAGGTGGGCCAACCAGCCATACCAAGTATTTCACCGGTGTAGGGATCGAGCGCGACCGCGTTGGCATCATGCGGATGAAACTCGTCGACCATCGCCGCCAACTCGGTTTCGAGGATGTGTTGGATGACGGCATCGATCGCCAGCGTGATGTTGGAGCCGCCGGTCGGCAGGCGCACGATGGTGCGGTGGATTCCCGAGCCACGGTTGACCGACAGGTCGTCGTCGATTGCCAGTCCGGGGTAGCCGCGCAAGGTCTTGTCGAAGTGCAGCTCGATCCCCTCCAGGCCGTTGCCCTCGGCGCCGCAGAAACCAAGCAGGTTGGCGGCCAGCTTCTTCTCCGGATAGACCCGCCGAAACTCTTCTTCGAGGGTGACGCCCGGCAGTTTCATGGCCCGGATGCGCTCCGCCGTGGCGCACTCGACCTGTTTGGCAATCCGCAGGTAACCACGGCGCCCGGTGACCCCGGCGAGAATCTCTTCGCGGGTTTGCGGCAACACCGTTGACAGTACGGTGGCCAGTGCCGCCATGGAGGCTACCTCCGGGGTGTAGGCGTAGACGGAGTACACTTCGGTCGACAGGGCCAGCTTCTGCCCGTTGCGGTCGGTGATCTCGCCTCGCTTTTTTTCGATGGTGTGCGTGCGGCGGTGGTTTTGCTCCGACAGCTCGGTCCAGCGGTCGTGCTGCCACACCTGCAACTGGACCAGGCGGCCGGCATACACCGACATGGCCAATAGGAGCATCGACAGCAGGGCGCCCAGGCGTTGCGTGCGACTGCGCAAGGGGCGCGGTAACTTTGAGCGGACGCGGGTGGGATTGGCTTCATGGCGGGTTTCAGACATTGGCGGTTCCTAGAACGGCAGTTTTTCGGCGACCCGGAGTTTGGCGGAGCGCGCGCGCGGATTCTGCGCGATTTCGTGTGCGCCAGGGACGACAGGCTTGCGCGTCAGCACCTGCAAGACGGGTTTCTTGCCGCAGGTGCAGACCGGAAATGCAGGTGGGCAGACACAGCCGCGGGCGGCGCCCACGAACGCTTGTTTGACGATGCGGTCTTCGAGACTGTGAAAGGTGATGATGCTGAGTCGGCCGCCGGGCGCCAGTGCGTCGATGGCGGCAGCCACCGCGCGACGCAGTTCGGCCAGTTCGTCGTTAACGGCGATGCGCAAAGCCATGAAGACCCGGGTTGCCGGATGAATGTGCGCCGGGCGCAACCGTGCCGGGATGGCGTCGCGAACCGCGTCGGCCAGTTGGCGGGTGCGCAGAAAAGGCGAGTTCTCGCGGGCCTCGACGAGTGCCCGGGCGATGCGGCGGCTGCACCGTTCCTCGCCGTACTCGAAGAAGATGCGGACCAGTTCCGCCTCGGGCCAGGTGTTGACCAGTTCGGCGGCGGTCGGGATCGCCGCGGCAGCATCCATCCGCATGTCGAGGGGCCCGTCGTGCGAAAACGAGAAACCGCGCGCCGCGGTGTCGAGCTGCGCCGAGTTGACCCCGAGGTCGAGCAATACACCGTCAATATGGTTGAGCCCGGCCTCGGCGAGAACCTGTGCCATGGCCGACGCCGGTGCGTGCACAAGGCGGAGGCGCGGATCGGGGTCGGTGCAGGTGGCGAGCGTCTGCCCGTCGCGGTCGAGCCCGATCAGCGTGCGCAGGTGGGGATGCCTGGCGAGGATCGCCCGGCTGTGCCCCCCGAATCCGAATGTCCCATCGAGGAACGTGCGCGCCGGCGCGGCAATCGCCCAGTCGAGCACCTCGTCGAGCAGCACCGGAGTATGGGCCGCAGGTCTCGTGCCCCCGGGCAGACCGGGGGCATCAGCAACAGCGGTCACGGCCGGCTCGATCGTTGTCTTGTGGGCCACAGGCACCTTTGGGCTCAGGGCTTTTTCGCGCCCGTGACTGGCGCGGGGTTGCCCATGGGCAGATAACAGAGGCGCTTGGGCACGACCATGCCCAGTTCCTCACGGGCAATCCGCTCGATCCGGTCGAGAGCTGTCAGTTTGCTGATTTCGGCGGCCACCACGGCATTGCTGGTCTCGATGCTTTGGCGCTTCTTCTCGAGTTGCTCGAGTCGCAGCTTGACCTCGACCATCTTGGTGTACTGCCAGATGTAGAGCGACAGCATGAGACTGAGGAGCAATGTTGCCGTGAGATAGAGCCGCACCAGCTTCTGGCGCCGGCTGTTGTCGACCACAGGGACATCGTTGGCCAAGGGGGCACGGTCGTTGGGTCCGGAGCCGAGGGCGATTCGCAGTGTTCGTCTCATGGCGCGCGCCGTTCCATCCGTTTCTCCATGACCGTGACCTCCTGCGTAGTGCCGACTGTACGCACCAATGCGGGCTGCGTCTATTCATGTGCCGCCCATCGGTTGTGGCCCGATGTACAATCCAAAGGGGGCGAACCCGGGTTCCTGGGTTCACCCCCCTCGGGGAAACGAGAGAACGACCTGTGTCGAATCGCTCGCTTGATAAGGCTCTTGATGCTCTGCTGAACAGAATCGTCGACGATTGCGTCAGCGGGGCACGTGCCCTATCGAAGGTATGCCGTCAGTTAATTACCATGTTGGCGTCGAAATTCCAAGAGGGATTTCAACTGGCGCGTCAAATCGCTGTGCCCCGTGACTTCATCTTGCTGCAGAGCAGTCACGGCGCCCTCGAGTTCGCCGGCGTCCTGGGGACGTTGCTCGAGGGTCTGCCGGGCCCGGGTGACGATGCGGTCCGACCAGTTTGCCAGCAGATCGCTCTGCGTCTCGATCGCCGTTGCGGTTCGCGGGGCACGTGCCGCCGCGCGACTCGCCCGCGAGTAGTTGCGGATTTCGGTTTGCAGATCGGGCAGCAGGAAGGCCAGCGCATGTTTCAACAAGAGTTGTCGGTTCGCTTCGGTGCTGACGCCCTCGAGGCCAAAGCTGAGAAACACCAGGCGGAAATTGTCGGCCACCGAAACGCCGGCCGTGCCGGTGGAACGAATGCCGCGGGTCTTGCTGCCTGGTTTGAAATCGGGACCGTTCATCTGCGACTCGTCATCGATGTCGCGCGCCTCGGCGACATAGCCTAGAATTGGCGTTGCCCCCGGGCCCGGATCGATCTCGTCGGGCCACTTCTGATTGTTTGCCCCGTCGCCGTCATGAATGTCGATGACCGTGTTGTCGGCAAACCCCGCGAGGCCTTTGACCACATGGATGTTGGTGTCGTCCTGAACGAAGGTCGACTTGCAGCGTTTGGCCAGGAACGGGGTTTCGCGGAGGCCGAAACCCAGGTCTTGACCGGTGAGCAACAACCGGCCGCCCTTGTCGAGAAACGTGTCGAGGGCGGCGATCTCGCCATCGGTGAGCTTCTGCTGGTCTGACGAATTCTGGACCGAGAACAGGACCCAACCCTTGGCATAGCGCGCCAGTACGTCGGGTTTGATGTCGCCGTCGAGCATCCGGTCCCACAGGTCGAACTTCACGTTTGCGTTACGCAAGAGATTCTGCAGGGTCTGCGCGGTGGCCGAAAAAGCGTCGGTGATGACCAGCAGTGCCTGACTGTTGGCGGCGAAGGCGGCCTTGACGTAGAAACTCAAAGTGTAGCTGGCCACAAACGGGCCGGCACCGGAGACCTTGAAATTCAAAGGGATCTCGGTGTCGAGGGGGGTGTCCTTGCTCAGCGTGAATTTGACCTCTGGAAGGGTGGCCTTCTTACCGGCGGCGACCGACGGCTCGGTCACCTTCTGGTCGATCGTTGCCGGCGTGATCATCGGACTGGTGGTGTCAAAATGCAACGTGAAGCCCGAGGCCGGTTTCCGCCCGAGGTTCTCGACGACAACCCGGGCCTGGACCGCTTCGCCCGGAGCAAACTTGCCGTCGCGGTTTTCATCGGTGAGCTCGATTTGGTTGATTTGCAGGTAGGGCACGTTGGGCGTGGCATACTGATCGAGGAAGGGGTACCAGCGTTCTCTTTTCGAGATGTTCAGCATCTGATACCGCTTGCTGAACATCTTGAAACCGTTGCGGTCGGGGAAGTAGATGGAGAGACCCGTGCTGTTTTTGAAAATGTTGCCGCGGTGCAGGTTGAGGTCGATGAACCGATTGGCGCTCTTCGATGTCAATACATCGTAAAGCTCATCGGCGGCGGCTTTCACCGTGGCGTCACGTGAACCCTTTGCGGCAATCTGGCAGAAGTCGCCCAGATCGACGTAATCCTTGTAGTAATACTTGAGGGCTTGATCGCGGAGCGCATCGATGGCCTCGAGTTCGCCGATGTTGGCGGCCAACGCGTCGCTGAGCTTGTTGAGTCGGTTGGTGATTTCGGAGATCTTCGCCAGGTCGAGCAGCGAGATTGTGCTGTTGGAGCCTCCTTCAGCGCTGGCTCCGGCTGCGTGATACGTGCGGGCGATGACTTCGCCCAGTTCCTTGGGGTCCATGGCCGGTTTTTTCTCGAGCGCGGCCAGAACTGCGTCGTAGGCCCAACCGGTCTCGGGTTCGCGCTCGGCAGCGCCGACCTGCCAGCGCGCCGACGGTGCACACTCGTAGGCGACCTCGAGCATCTGCATCAAACAGGCGTCGAAACCAAGCAGGTCGATGGGTTGCCCCAGCACCCCTTTGACCTTGGCGAGCGTCTGCCCGAGTGTGGGAATGTTCATGGCCGTACCGGCAGTGTCATCGTAATTGATCGAATAGGCGATGTTGGGGATGAACGACGACGGGGGATTGAACGTGGGATTGAAGGCGTCGTCGGCGTAACGCTGCCGACCGGCGTTGCCGGAGCGGCGACGCGCGTTGGGTGCAGCACCGTAACCCAGGGCCGAAGCGTCCATGATGCTGGGCATGATCTCTTTCCAACCGGTGCCATGGTTCCACAAGATCAGTGCGTAGCGTCGCGCTGGATAGGCGGCGCGGGCCCATTTTGCGAAGTCGACGACGGCTTGTTCCGAGGCCATGTCGATGTCGCCGAGTTCACCGACCACCGGCGAGGAAATGCGGTGTGGTTCGGTGTCTTTCTTGATCAGGAACCGGCGGGCGCCGCGCCAGCCGCCATTGGCCGCGGCCACCTCACGGGTGCCGCTGCCCAGGCGATCGAACTCGACGACCATCGTCACCTTGTCGCTGCTACCGACGCGCTCCATCTCGTTGATGTCGGCGTCGCCGGATTCCCACAAGTTGTTGTCGCCGGCCATGAACACCATGATTGTCCATTCGCGGGCGTTCGCCGGTGTTTGCGGAGGTGTGTTGCGGTTTGTCGACGTGTGGCCGGCGGTCGCAGCAGGCGGCCGGACCGCAGCACGGGTGGCATTGGCAGAATTCGCGGTTGCGTCGGCCGCATCCAGCGGCGTGCCAAGCAACGACACGAGAAGCATCATGACGATGAAGCTGGGGTGCAGCGCGCATACTCGCTTCTTCAAGGTGTGTCCCCCTTTTGGGTGTGCGACTCGATACTCGGATGCAGAGATTATTCAGAGAAAGTATAGCCAATGCCGGGAAAGAGTGTCAATGATCGGCCTTGCCGAACGGTTTGTCGCGCCGGTGCGCGTGCCGGTCAGCGCCGTTGGGGCGCCAGCCAGGCCCGGACCTCATCGAGGGGCGGCACCTGCATGCCGGCCTCGGTCGCTTGTGCCAGCAGAGTGGCCATGCGCACCGGATGGACGATGATCCGCGCCCAGATACCGGAAAGCAGTTCGCGGTCGGCACCGGCCGGCGCGATCAGGCGTGCGAACTCTTCGGGCGAGGTCGACCGCAGAAGCGTTGCTTGCTGGCGTGGCGGATGCAGGGTTCGGTCGAGGGTGGCGAGCATTTCGACCGTCGGTTCATTGCCGACCAACGATGCGAACAAGCGGCGGTTCTGGGCAACGTCGACGCGCCACCGTTGAAACGAATCGGGGCCGGTGGCCGAGTCGGCAGACACGCCGGCGATGAGCTGTTCGTGCAGGATGCCCAGCCAGTCGGGGCCTGCCACACCACTGCCCGCGATGACGAGATGCGTGGTGTCGCGGGTGATGATGAGTCCGGGCCAGCGACCCAGCGGGCCGCCCTGCAGATGGGTGCGCAATCGGTCGAGCAACGCGGCCGGCCCCGGGATCAACACGCATGCGGCCAGTCGCGACGGACCGGGGTCGGCCTGCCGCCATACTCCGACGCCGCCACATCCCCACGAAAACTGGATGCGTTCGAACATATCGAGTCGGGGTAGGGCCGTGACCTGCCGTGTGTGTTCGGGTGACTTGAAGGAGAGCGAGGCAATCGGGGTGTCGGTGAGATCCGGCAAGCCAACGTGGTTTCTGATTGCGAGCGAGACCAGATCGCGATCGGGGTCCGCCGTGTCGGCGCGTAGCGCGGCCGCGACGCGATCCCGGGTTTCCGTCCAGGCACCCGGTTGCGGGTCGGTCAGCGCGCGGGTGGCGAGTCCGACAAAGGAATCGGGTCGGCCGGCAATCACGGCAAGTTCGGTGATTGGGCCGGAGACGCCCAGCGCCAGATGGACGCCGGCGGTGTCGAGAAACACTTCGGTGACCGGGCGCGCACCGGTGACCGTTCCAGAAGCGATATCATGCCATTTTCGGGCAAGGGCGAGAGCAGAGACGACATTGCCCCACTCGGTTTGAGACCACGAGACCACCTGGTAGCGCTGTCCGCCGCAGGTCGCGAGCGTTGTCGACGCAGTGACGGGGTTCTCGGGATCATCGACAGACTGTTGCGCCGGTGGGTTATCAGCGCCTGCCGACGACGGTCTGTCGAATTGAAGTTGTTCGTGAGCGACTTCGGGAAGTTGGCCGGGAATGCGTGTTTCGGTGGTCAGTGTTGCCCGCACGGGTCCAGAGAACCCGGAACCGGCGCTCACGTTGGGCCAACCCAGCGACGTGTAGACCGCATCGGCGACAGAGGGCCTTGCGGGCATGGGTAGGGCGGCGAGGCGGTTTCTCAGGGCCGGCAGAAAAGCCTGGACCGTGCCGCTGTTGGTGTGAAGCAGTGGCAACTCGAAAACGATTTGCAGGCGTGGCCCGGCGGTGACGACCCGCCACTCGCCGCCCAGTTGTTCGATCGGTTTGCCTGTTGGGCCGAGTGGTTCGCGCAAAATGCCGGCCGCTGCCTGGGCGATTGTGGGGGCGACCAGTCTGCCACCGACGAGGGGCCAGTCGCAGGTGATGACCGCGCGAAACAGGCCCAGGGGGTCTGCCCGTGAGGAGGCAATGGCTGTCCCGGAGGCCGCCGAATCCGGTTCGGCTGGCAGGGCCGTCGGGAACAGGGTTGCAGCGACGAGGGCAACAAGGATTCCGGTCGAGACGACGAATCGGCGCATCGTGAACATGACGCCCATTATAGCATCTGTCCCCGCCCGGTCAACGCGCCAGGGTACCGTTTGAGGACGGCCCCGTTGCGCTGCGCGTATCCGGTGCCGTCGAGGTGCCAGTCGATGGGTGTTGTCGCGACTCTTTTTTCTTCATTAACGAATCTGCGGTCCGGGTCGATGACTGCGGCAACGGCTGAACAGGACAGTGGCCGCACGACTGTCCGGTGGTCGGCCCGTTGCGGTCCGAGATCAATTTCGGGAGGTGGTGCACCGTGCGCATCTGGACGACCGTGTTTGTGATCATGGCCGGTTTGGTTGGCTTCGTGTGCGGATTCGACCTGGCCTACAAGAAGGTTGTTCGTCTGATGGACAAGCCGGAGACTCCGGCAACCGTCGCGGCGGACGTTGGCGTGCGGCGCTGACCGGCCAACAATGAGCCGGGGCGGGAAGCATGCTTCCGCCCCGGCTCGTTTGCTTTGGCGGGCGTTGCGGGTACGGCAGGCGGTGCGACGAGTACTCACCGGCCAACGCTGCCCGACGTCGAGGATGGGCGGGCTGTAACGCATTGTTGTTGACCGGCCGAGAGTGGCTTGTTATACTCCCCAGACG
>CAZADH010000138.1:0-15135 GCA_964483805.1 uncultured bacterium | reverse complement strand
GTCAAAGAGCAAGGCAGTCCGTTGATCAAAGACGTCATCGAAGTGATCAACTCGCTCGACTTCCGCAGCGGCCAGGTGTTGATCGACGTTCTCGTCGTCGATGTCACCGTGACCGACAACGATTTGTTCAATTTCGAGTTGAAGGCACTGACGCAGAACCCGGTCGGTTCGCGCGACACCATGATGACCTCGACCGTCGACCAGGGCACGATCGAGAAAAGCGATCCGACCCAGGCGGTCGATGCGCTCAAGGTGTTTATCACGTCGCAAAACAAGCTGAAGTTGTTCCTCAACGCCGCCAAGAAGAAAGAGAATGTCCGGGTGGTGAGTTCGCCGCATATTGTGGCGGCCAACCATCGCAAGGCGTTGTTCAAGATTGGCGAGAAGATTCCGTTGATCTCCTCGGTTCGCCCGTCGGATGCAGGTCCGATCAAGACCTACGACACCAAAGAGGTCGGCATCGAGCTCGAGGTCACACCGCACATCAATCGTGGCGGTCAGATCGATATCGAGGTCATGCAACGCATCAACGCCGTGACTTCGTATGACGCCAAAGAGTTCACGGCCCGTATGTCGAACCGCGAGGCGA
This sequence comes from uncultured bacterium, assembly GCA_964483805.1. Taxonomy (GTDB): domain Bacteria; phylum Muiribacteriota; class Ozemobacteria; order Ozemobacterales; family Ozemobacteraceae; genus CAZADH01. Next base: position 14,546 of record CAZADH010000138.1, on the reverse strand, counting down.
CCACGAACGTGACCATCGGCAACGGTGAAACCATCGTGTTGGGCGGTTTCATCGAAGACCGCCGCTCCAAGGTCGAGCGCAAGACGCCACTGTTGAGCGACATCCCGTTGCTCGGCAAAGCGTTCACGTCGAAGTCGGAAACCGGCAACAAGACTGAACTGATGGTCTTCTTGACCCCGCGCATCATGGACACGCACGAAGACAGCCTCGAGAAAACGAGGATGGCCCGGGCGCGCCTGACCGACAAAGACAGAATTACCGAGTTGATGAAGAAGCGTGGATTCCGCGAAGAGCCGTCGGCGACGCAGACGGTGTTGATCGATCGCCGGTCGCGCGACTGGGACTATCAGCTCGATACCGAGGCCACCGACATTCTGTGCTGGCAGGTGCCGAGCAAGGTCGATCCGGCCTCGTTGTCGCTGCCTTTGCACGGCCACTGTCCGTTCGGTTTCGGTTCGTCGAAGCGGCTGACGCCTCCCTTCATTCAGACCTACTTCAAGCCATGTGACGGCGTCGTGTTCCGCAAGGAGTTTACGGTCACCGACCCGAAGCAATACAAGAGCGTGACATTGCATGTCGCCAGCAACAACGCTGCGGCGGTCTATGTCAATGGGGTCCTCGTCGACGAGGATCCGATGATGAAGCTCAAAGATGGGCATGATTACGAATACTGGAACCGCACGCGCGACGACGTGCCTGTCGGTCTGCTGCAACCCGGTGTAAATACAGTCGTGGCTCTTCTGGCCAACGACAAGACGACGACCGACGGCTACTTCGACATGATGCTCATCGGCAATCACAGAGATAGCGTCGCCCCCGTCGCCGCACCGGCCAAGACCGCGGGCCGCCGGGTGTCTGCCACGAGTAACGATCGCTAAATGCGCACGGTCGGTCGAGTTCACCTCGGCCTGTTCGCCCTGTTGTGCCTGCTCGGTGCCGCCCCGTTGGGGGCGGCACCAGTGGCGCGCGGCATCCTCGACAATGTGAGGATTTCGGTCGACGGCCGCACCTACGAATGCATGCTGTTTCCGAGCCAGGACGACAACGCCAAGTGGTATTGCGTGCTGAAGTCGCCGTATCTGCTCGAGCGCATGGTCGACGGCAAGAATGTGCCTGAATTGATGGTCTATCGTTTCCAGCGGCCCGATCCGCGCAACCCGAACAAGCTGATCGAGTCGGGCGTCATTGACTGTTCTTTTGTGGTGGCGCCCCCCGACTCCGTTCTCGAACGGCTGCGCGTCAAGGTCCCTGCGGCCGGTGGCCGACCCATTCACATCGAACCATTGCCGCTTAGCGGGGTCAGCATGAGTTTCTATTCGATGCAAGGGACGAAGATGCCGGCGATGGCGAGTCCGACACGGGCGATCGCCGCTGCCGATGTGGTGCGAACCGCCTCGTTCAAGGTGGTCCTGCCGACGCTGGATTCGGGGTTTATTGATGTGCTGGTCAATTCCCCGACCGGGGTCAAGTTTGGCCTGCAATACAACGCCGGCCTTCTCGATGCCCCACCTGCCGCAGCCCGCGGCGCCAAAGAAGGCGATCGTTCGCGGGCAACCACCTCAATGGGTGGGTCGGCCGCGGCGTTGCCTGGGCGGGCGTCGTCGACGGGGGCTGCGGCGGCTGCCCTGCCCTCCCGGTCCGGTCGGGGCACCACGGTGCTGTATTCCGACCGGAGTAACGCCGGGCGCGGGGCTGGGTCGGCCCCGACGGCGGCACGGTCGGCGGGGCTGCCGGGAGCGGGCCTGCGCTCGTCGGGTAGTGCTCGCGACCTGGTGCGCTCAGGCGGGCGGGCCACGGCGCCGGTGGCTCAGGCGCAGGCCGAACGCGACTGGCAGGTGTTTCAACGCACCAATGCCCAGGTCCGTGGCTGGAGCTGTGCGGTCAGCGGATTCCTGGGTCTTGGTCGGTATCCGAAAGAGATTCGCGATTCACACAACATCGCTGAGGATGGCCAGGACGGTTGGCGGTTTTCCTACCTGCTGCTGCCAGATATTCCCGATATTCCCGGGTTGCCGTTGGCATCGGTCGGACTCGATGTGGTCCTGATATTGGGTGGGCAGGAATACGGTCGCTGGCCCTTCACGTGGACCCGGGTGCGTGGATGGCGCGACGCAGACGGGAAGGCCGTGCGCATGGCCAAGATCCCGCTGAAGAACATCCTGGCAGCCGGTGTTGACCCGCTCGCCGAAGCCACGTTCAAGATCGACAAGCGCGTCGAGATTCAGAAAGACGATGTATTTACAGATACCGAAACCTTGCCGGTGCGGGTTGGTGACGTGCCCCTGTCGAGTCCGACCGATCTGGTCGAGCTGATCAAACTCGACTTTGGCTTGATCAATTGGTTCCGCCCCGAAACCGACCGGACGCGCCTGGTCAAAATCGAGGTGCGCATGCGGGAAGGCAAACGCGAAGTGGTTCGGTTTATCATGGCCCAAAAACGCAATGGCTACGTCGAGCCGCCCGAGCCTCTGCAATGGTTGGTGCCCATTGGGGCAACGGGTACCCCGGGGCGGATCCAGGCGATGATCTTCTTCCACACAGCGGACGGGGTTCGCCACTCCTGGGCGCTCAACAACAAACCCGAACAGCAGGATTTCTCCTACGGTCTCCTGATGTTCTCCGATGACGATTGGCGCCCTTTGTGAAAAAGCGTGCAGGTGCAGTTATCGGAACCGACGCGCGTGCCGGGAAAGCGCACGGAAGAATGGAATCAGCGGGAGCGTTTCGTGCAGAAACGGGGTCGTTGCGGCCAATTTCTCTGGGAATCGAAAATGTGGTAGGTACCGCGACAGGGTACGGGGCCGAACAACGAACACCGTTTGTTCGGGACAATGGGCGGGTTTCATGGTGATGCCCAGGCCAGAGTGCGTGGGAGCGCCAAAATATAAGGAGGAGTCAGTAATGATGAGAAAGACCTGGTTCTGTTTTTTGATGGCCGTGGCGCTGCTCGTGCTGTGGGCGCCGAGCACGCATGCGCAGGCAAGCCTGGCGGGCGAGGATTCGCTCGACGTCGCCGTCGGCGACGAGCATGTGACCTGCATCAGGGATGCAATCAAGACCAAGCAATGGTATTACGTTCCCAGCCGCATCCGTTTGGCCGAGTTCACCGACAAAGCAGGCAAGACATGGCCGGTCTTCTCGCTCGTAAAGTATCAGGCGATAGACCCCAAAGACCCCCAGAGACTGCTCGACGGCGGAGTGTTGCAGTTTTCGGTCAACCTTTCGCTGCCGAACAAATCGATCGACACGATCAAGGCCGAAATCGCCAAGGCTGCCAAGATGGCCGCCAGTGAAGTCATGCTGGCGCCGTTGCCGATGACCGATGCCAAACTGACCGTTTATGGTCCGGGCGGCGACAAGCTCGGCGATGCCCCGCAGACGCCCGATGTTGCCCCGACGTTCGCCAACCAGGCGATCCCGGTGCAGATCAATCTCAACGCTTTGACCGTCGACCTGGCTGAAACCCTGTGCACGAAGGGCGGCGGCATCATGGTCAGCATGGCGTTCGATTACCAGGGCCTGACCCCGAAGTGCGGGTTCAAGGTCAAGTGCGATCTCGAGAGGGCTTCGTCGCACTACAGCTCGGATTCGCAGAGCAAGTCGAACTGGAACAACTGGTACCGCACGTGGTGGGGTCGTCACTACTACGGTGGCGGCGGCAACAGCCAGCAATCGGTGCAGACGTTGCGCGAAGACCTGACCAAGTCGGGTTCGCTGACCGTCGAACGCATCGAGGGCCCCGAGTTCAAAGACCAGGACATGGACAAGTACATCGATCCGGTCCTCGAGAAGATGCAAGCTGAGATGTTCGAAGTCGAGGCCCCCGAGAAAATCGACGCGGCCAAGGCCAAAGAGCCGACCACCACCGGCAATTGGTGGTATTCGAGCGGTTCGTCGCTGGCCATCAAAGACATCAAGAAGTCGAAGAAGACCAACCTCGAGTTCAACATGAGCAAGCGCAGTCTGGTCACGCGCAAAACCTCGTGTGGCGGCGTGATTTCTCTGTCGCCGTATCTCACGGGCGATGCCGACAAAGACAAAGAGATTCGCGCCCGCATGATCGCGATCATGCCGGCCTACAACTGGTCGAGTGCGTTCTATTCGTTGCCCGACCTGGGGGACACCAGCAAGCTGGCGGCGGCGGGCATCACTGAGATCTCGATCCAGGTCATGATCGTCGACAAGGCGGGCACGCAGGTCAAGGGTGTCAAACAAGAGATGGCGAAGGTCACCCGGACCGACGGCTACGCCTGGAAAGACGCCAACGGCAACCCCCGCACCACCCTCGCCTTTGCGCTGGCCGGTGCTTTCGATGCCTACAAAGACAAGGTCAAAGAGCTGCAATACAAACAGACCTGGAAGATCAGTTTCGATCCCGGGAAGGGGACGACGATCAACCAGAACCTGACTGCCGCTGTGTTCGACGGTGGGGCCGCGGTGTCGACGCCGTTGTCGGCCGTCCAGTTGATCGAACTGAACGGCGACAACTTGACCTTCTACGGCAAGAAATACGAGGCCGACAACGACCTGATTCCGGCTGACAAATGGAACACCTCGTCCGATCTGAAGCTGGTCAAGCTCGTGGTCAAGAACACGAGCGTCAAAGGGAAGACGATCACCGCCAATGTGACCTTGTCGAAGCAGGGTTCGGGGTTTGTGGTCATCGACAAGGGTGGGCTCGATGTGCCGACCCTCGAAGGGACCTTGACCTTTGAATCGGCGAAGTTCAAGAAAGAGATCAAATATCCCAGCATGATCGAGGACGGAAACGATCTGTTGTTCGTCACCGACAGCGATCTGCTCAACCAGTAATCTATTCGGCGACCCGGCGCGACAGGGGGGGCGTCCTGCCTTCCTGTCGCGCTGGGTTGTCGGTGGATCCGAGAGAGAGGAACCCAATGCCTGGCTTTCGCAGATGTGCGGGTGTGCTGGCGTGTAAGCGGGGGACTGTAAATACGGTGTATTCTTATCGCGTGTTTCTGTTTTCGGCCTGCGCGATCTTTGGCGTGATTTGCGGATTGGCGCCGACCGCGTGGGCCGGCGATCTCGCCGGTGATCTCGGTCGCGACCTGGGCTCGATTCGCATCGTCGAAGTCGACGAGGCCGGCGGGTCGGTATCGTATGTTCCAGGTCGCATCAGCCTGAGTGATCCGAACAGTTCCGGGCAGCCCTTTATGGCGATGAAGGCGGGAGACCAACTGATTTTGACCGCCAATGCCGGTATCGTTGCCGATCAACCTGACATCGCTGAATTGCAGCGGCGGGTGACCGACCGGCTCGGTTCGGCGGCACGGGTCATCGCCGTCCGGCCCGAAGAGTTCGGCCTCGAGATCGACATTGGCGGGCAGGAGGCGCTGCGGCGACCGCTGGCCGGCGGTTCGTTGACCGAGATTCCGGTGCAGATCATGATCCCGGCGCCGCCGGACAAGCAGACGTTGCCGGTCAGTGCCCGGGCGCAACTGAAGTGGACGAAAGAAACGGGCGTGCGGCAACGGGTGCGCACGGTGGTGATCAACGACGGGGCCGCGACGGCCTCGGTCGGCCTGGCCAGCGGTGCGGTCGCGGTCGGGTATGCCCAGGCCCAGCGGCAAGAGACGATCAGCGAGAGCACCACCCATCGCGCCCAGGGCGGCGATTCGGTGACGCTGACGGCCTCATTCACGGTGACCCCATGATGGCCGCCGACAGAAAAGGAACGACCATGTCCGTCTGCGCGTATTCTCGGTCGACGCTTCCCGTTTGGATGCTGGCATTGCTCATGGTCATGGGGTTCGCCACGGCGGCCCTGGCCCAACCCGCGGCGGGCACCGGGCTGCAATACACTGTATATGTAAAGGGTGACAACGGGGTCAACGAAGCGATCACCGTCATTCGCGACGCCCTGCGCAACGACATCTGGTATTACGCGGCGGCCAAACCGCGCGTCGCCGTGAATGAGAACGGCCCGATGTTCGTGCTGACGAAGTTTCAGATGCCCGACCCCGACGACCGCTCGAAGCTCGTCGAGGGGGCCAATGTCCAGTTCGCGGTCCGGCTCGATCCGACGGCGGCGGCGATGGCCGCGCTCAAGCCGGAGGTCGTGAAACTGGCACAAAAACTGGGGTTTCCCACCGAGATTCGGTTGTCGCCCCTGCCCTACAAGAAGATCAAATTGTGGACCTTCTCGGGCAAAGGCGATCCGCTCGTGACGGCAGCCCCTGAGCAGAAGGAAGTGACGACCGGGTTTGCCTCGAGCGAGATCCCGTTTTCGTTGTCGTTGAGTCGGCTTGGTGCCGATCTCTACGCCGACTTGACCAGTGGCGCAACCGGAATTCCGGTCTGGTGCGAGTATACGTACTCGTCGATTGCCCCGCCGGTCGGGTTCGAGGTCACCGTCGATTACAAGCAGAGTTTCAGTTATCTGTCGAAGTCGGCGAACACGACGGCAGCGATCGGCTGCGCTGGCGTGGGCCTGGGTTTTGCGGTCGACAAGGACACGGTGCGTGACACCCTGACGAAAAACGGCTGCCTCAAGGTCAAGATGATCGGTCGCGCCGGTGGCAAGGAGTCCGATCTGAACCGTTACCTCGACCCGATTCTCCGGCGCATCTACGACGAGTTGTATGATTCGCCGAACTCCGGGGTAACGGGAGTGAATCCGCAGGCATTGCAATCGCCGTCTCCGAGTCTTGGCGATCCGGTCCTGGCGCCACTGAAACCGTCCAGTGCGGTCGTCCAGTTCAAGACATCGTTCAAACTCAAAAAGGTAAGCGCGGTTCGCACCGATCAACAGGTGATCAGCATGATGCGTCCGTTGGTCGAAGAGGCGCGCGGCGGTTGCGGTGGCTTCATCGGCATCGGCCCTTTTCTGGCCAAGAACCCCGAACTGCGCGACAAGCTGATCGTTACCGCGCCACAAGGTGACTGGCCGGAGGCGAGCCTGGTCTTGCCGAAGATGACCGGCGTCCGCGAGTTGGGCGTCACCGAAGTCGCCTTGGCCATTGCCATCTTTGACAACGAGGGCCAGGTTCCGGGCGATGGTGTGCAACAAGCGGCGCGTTGGGGCGGGGTCAACAGCGACAACGACTGGCATCAACAGCCTGGCAACACGACGCGCACCTCGCTCAATTTTCCGATGGCCTCGCTGTACGAGAAGTATCGCGATCAGCTCGAGGTTTTGAAGTACCGCATCGAGGCCAAGCTGACGGTGAAGGCCCGGTCGGGCGTGAAAACCATCACGATCACGCGCTTCGTTCCGGTGGTCAATGGCGACATGCCGGTGGCCTCCCCGCTGTCATATCTCGACATCTGGCGGGTCAACTGCGAGGCGTTGCCCTGGGATGGCGAAGGGCTGACGCAGGTTACCGCGACATTGGTCGACCCGCTCGTGGGTCGCCAACAGGCGATCGTAACCGCGACTTCGGCCGACAAGCGTCCGGCGTTTCTGATCCCGACGCCGGAACCGGGGAAGGCGTCGTCAGTGACGGCATCGATTCAATACGTTGTAAATAAGAAGACGATTCAGTCTTCGCTCAACAAACTCACAGACGTCCGCAACCAGGGGCCCGAACTGGTCTTGGTGCAGGAGTGGGAGACGGCGACCGGCAGCGGGAAACCGTAGATGCCGGTCTGTGTTCTTGGATTTCACCGGCGACAACGGCTGGTGGACAGTAGCCTTAAGGAGGCATGCACATGATGGGGAGAAGGGTGGTTTTCTTTTTGATGGTGGCGTTGCTCTTTGCGGGTAGCGCTTTTGCTCAGCCCGACAGCACGGGCAAGAACCAGTACGACCTCGTGGTCAAGATCGGGTCGAGCAATGAGGTCGTCACCGTGATTCGCGATGCGATCGACCCCGACCAGTGGTTCTACGTGCCGTCTCGCCCCCGCGTGGTCGAGCGCAACAGCGAACCGGTCTTTTCGTTGGTGCGGTATCAGGCTGCCAACGCCAAAGACCGCAGCAAGCTCGACCAGGGTGCGATCGTCCAGTTCTCGGTGACGATGAGCATTCCGCCCGAGGCGATCGACCAGATCAACAGCAAGCTGGCCAGCAAACTGCCGGCCGGCGCCAAGATCAAGCTGTCGGCCCTGCCGTTCAGCGAGTGCAAGATCGATCTGATGAAACCAAACGGCGAGTTCCTCGGCGAGTCCGAAGAGGCCAAGACGATCACCACGACGTTCGGCAGTTCCGAAGTGCCGTTCCAGATCAAGCTGAGCACCCTGGGCGCCGACGTGTATGCTGACCTGTGCAAGAACAACACCGGTATCCCGGTGCTCGTTACCTACAAGTATCATGCGTTGACGCCGGCGACCCAGTGTACGGCGAAGATCAACTACGAGCAGGCGTTCAAGCACGTCAGCTCCAGTCTCGATTTTCAGGCGCAGGTCGGTTACGCCGGTTCGGGCATTTCGGCCGGCGTGAACAAAGAGAAGATCCGCGAACTGATGAGCGGCGACAAGGGCATCAAGGTCGAGATCATCCAGGCGAGCGACAAAGACCAGGATTTCATCGACAAGTGCTTCCAGCCGATTCTCGAGAAGTTGTACACCGAGTTGATGGATGGCCCGAAGTTCCCGCCGGACTTCAAGGCCGACCCGGCCGTGGCGAAGTCGCCGCCGGTCGATATCATCGAGCAGACGGCCAAGGCGTTCGAGAACGCACCCAAGACCACCAACGATGCGCCGGTCAACAACCCGACGACGGGTTCCGGCTCGGGTTCCGGTTCGGCGACGGGTTCCGGTTCCGGATCGGCCGATGAGCTGAAAAAGGCGGCTGGTGGCGTGGCAGGCGCACTCGGCGCCCTCAACGCAGCGGCCGCGGCCGGTCAGGTCAAGGGCCAGATCAGGATCGGTTATGCGATGAAAGACATCCAGAAGGTTCGCAAGGGTGAGACCTTCGTCGATTTCCGCAAGCGCACCGTCGTCGAGAAGACCGGCGGCTGCGGTTCGTTCATTGGCGTTGGCTCGTACATCGCCGCGAAGCCCGAACTCGAGAAGAAGCTGATTCGCGACCTCATCAACAGCGGCTGGGAGAATGCCGAGTTCGTGATGCCGAAAGCCAGCGACCTCAAGGAGTTGGGTGTGCAGGCGCTGACCTTGACCGTGTCGGTTGTGGGCAAAGACAAGAAGCAGATCGAGCCCGAGGGCAAGGCCCAGTTGTTGACCTACGATCCCGACAAACCCGAACTGGGTTGGTCGAAGGACGGCTTGACGCAGACCAAGCTGAACTTCCCCTTGAAGTCGATGTTTGCCAAGTACACGAAGGAGAAGGTCGGCGAGTTCCTCTACAAGGTCGTCGCCAACATCCAGGTCAAGATGCCCGGAAAGGTAGAGACCTTTGTCATCACGCAATATCAACCGTTCATCACGGGTGACATCGCGATGTCGACGCCGATGAGCCTCCTGAGCACACTGCAGGTCGATGCCACGCCCCTGAACTGGGATGTTGCCGGCAAAGACAAGGCCCAGGCAGTGAAGATCAAACTGAAGGCCAAGTACAACAAGACTGATGACAAGGGCGCCCTGGTGCCGACGACGAAAGACATCGTTGCCACCATCAGCAAGGCCAACAAAGACAACCCGCTCTCCATCCAGATCCCCTACGGTGACGACGGAAAGATGGCGGTGGTGACGGGCACGATCAAGTGCACGGTCAACGGCAAGGACATTGTCATGACGGCCGGCGGCAAGGACGACAACGACCCGCGCGATCTGGCCGGTGAAGGCATGCTCGTGCTCGTTCCGGAATGGGATGCCGACGGTATCGCCACCAATGTGACCAAGTAACGCCCTACGCGGGTGATCGCTGTGGCGGTCACCCGCGGTGGTCACGGCCTGGTCGTGACCACCTGCAAACGTAATACATACAGGAGCAATATCATGAACAAACGATTCCTGCTGACGCTGGCAATGGTCGTCATGACGACCGTGTCGGCATGGGCCCTGCCCAGCCTCGATCCCAATGATTGGGAAGACGTGACCGTACCCATCAAGGGTTCCGACCAGAAATTCACCTGCATCCAAGACGCCCAGAACCCGGCGATGTGGTATTACGTGCCCAAGTCGCCGCGGTTGGTCGAGAACAACGGCAAGCCGGTGTTCTCTCTTATCAAGTATCAGGGCCTTGACGAGAACAATAAAGAGAAGTCGGTGGCGGGCGGCATTCTGCAATTTGCCATCAACCTGTCGTTGCCAACCGAAGCCAGCACGGCCATCCGCAAGCGCATTTTCGAATTGAAGTCGGCCGATTGGAAGGCCCCGGACGCGAAGGACAAGGTGGAGAATCTCGACAAGAAACTCAAACTCGCCGAGAAAGACCTCAAATTGACCTGTCTCCCGATCGCCTCGGCGTCGTGCATGGTGTACGATCTCGGTGGTAACCTGACCTCGAGCGGGGGCCAGATGGGCGGCGTCGCCCCGACGTTTGCCAATCAGGATATGGTCTTTCAGATCAAGATGAGCAAACTGGGCACCGACATCTACAATGCCATGGTCAACGGCAAGGGTGGCATCCCGGTGACGTTCAGTTTTGCCTATCTCGGGATTTCGCCCAAGTGCGGGTTTACGGTCGAGGTCGACTGGGACCAGACGTTCACCCACTACAGCAGCGACGAAAAAACGAAGAAGGTCGTCGGTTGCTTCCTGTGGAGCCGCACGGAAGAGAAGCGCGTGCAGGACGTGCGCGAGAACCTGGTGCAGAACAAGTGCATCAAGGTCAATACATTGTCTGGACCGGCCATGCCCGATGACCAGATCGACAAGTATCTCGAGCCGATTCTGAAGCGCATCAACGACGAAATGCTCCAGGTCGCGAGCCCGCCCGAGAAGATCGACCCGGCCCAGGCTCCCGATGCCGGTGGCGGTGGCTGGTTCGGCGGCGGCGGTTCGTCGCTCTCGATCAAGAACGTCGCCAAGAACAAGAAGGGCAAAGAGGTCTTCAAGTTCGACAAACAGAAGATCATCGAGTCGAACACCAGTTGTGGTGGGTTCATCGGCCTGAGCGGTTACTCTGACGCCATCCGCAAGGAGTGCATCACTGTGGTGCCGCCGGGCAACTGGGCGGAGGTCAAGTTCACGCTGCCTGCGGTCGGTGACGACCCGCGCCTGAACATCAAGCAGGTCGATCTCACGGTCAGCATGGTCGACAAAGACGGGAATTCGGCCAAAATCAGCGATACGCCTGGTGAGGCCGGGCAGATACCGCAGCAGAGCGTGACCTGGACGCCTTCGACGGGGTACTGGTACGCCGGGGCGGCGAAGACCGTCGAGCGCACCGTGTTGGTGTTCCCGATGCAGTACATCTTCGAGAAGTTCCGGGCGAATCTGCGTGACTTCCGCTTCAAGGTAGAGGCCAAGATCACCCAGGTGTTGCCGGGCAAAACACCGGCGGTCATGACCTTCGTTTCATATCAGCCAGTCATCGACGGTGACTCTCCGGTCACGTCGCCGCTCGACTGTGTGGAAACGTTCACGATCAACGCCGGGCTGTTGACCTTCAAGATGGCTGACAAGACGGCACCGTTGAAGATGCTGACGGCGAACGTCGCGTTCAAGGACGAGAGTGTGCCGACTCCGAAGACGATCACACTCACGGCTTCGATCATGGATCCGACCAAAGGCACCGAGGTGGTCTTCCTCGTGCCCCGAAACAGGACCTTCACTTCGAACGTGAAGTTCAGCCTCGATAAGGTTGGCGACAAGCCGTGGCAGTACGCAAGCTACGCCGGTGACCTGCGCGACAAGCTGCCGACGCTCGACTATATGCCGAGTGACGGCGAGTGGGAAAACCCCGACGCGGCGGCGATCGACACCTCGGAACTCACCTCGGACTGAATCCATGGTGCGGCGCAGCTCGAACGGGTTGCGCCGCACCCACGATTCGTCGGGGTTCACCAACACCAACAGGGCTCCATGGTTGACGACCCGTTCCCGGAGGCTGTATGTATAGCAGCAATACGTTTCGCCCCCCTTCCCGCCGATGGTCACGCACGGCATGGTGGTTGGCTGTCGTCAGCCTGGCTGCGCTCGCGACCCTCGTGGGTTGTGGCGGCAGCGGCGGCGGTGGCGACGGCGGTGTGGGCGTGGCCCCAGCGGTCACGACGGGGGTCGTCCGCGGCACCGTGGTGCCGCCGGCCGGGGTTGCGCTGTCGGTGCGCGGCGAGGCGGTGGCCACCGGGGGTGCCGAGGTGTTCATCGAGTCGCGACCGGATCTGACCAGCCGCACCGATGCCGCCGGCAACTTTGCCATCAGCGGTGTGCCGCTTGGCCAGCCCGTGCGCGTGATTGCGCGGTTGCTGGCCCCCGGCGCCGCGGCCGTGTGGTTGGCCCGCAGCGATGCGATCACCCCGGGTGTCGACGGCAACGGCGGCGCCGTGGCACTGCCCCTGGCCGCGGCCACCAACCGCTTGGTGATCGAGGTGCGATCGCCCGAGAACCGGGTTCCGTTCCTGGCTGCGGCGATGGTCTGGGGCATGCCGTTTGCCGATGATCTTGCCGGCAATTTCACCTCACCGCTCTTGCCGGAAACGGCGTCGCAGGCGCTGGTGACCATCACCGCGCCGGGCTATCGCTCGGTGCAGCAGATGGTGCCGTTCTTTGCGGCGGCCACCCCGCCACGTATGCACGTTGTATTGGTCCCCGATACGGCAACGAGCGTACCGCCTCTTCTCACGATGGACGCCGCAACCTCGACGGTCGGCATGTCGGCTCCCGTATCGTTGCACGCGACCGTTTTCGATGGCGACGACGCCGACGCTCTCCGGTTGACGCCGACCTGGAGCACCACCGGCGGCACCATTGCGACCGGTGCTGATCCGTGGTCGATCGTTTGGCATGCCCCGGCACAGGCGGGCCTCGCCACGGTGTCGGTCGCGGTCGTCGATCGCAGCGGCTTGTCGGGGCAGGCTGCGCTTGCCTTCGCCGTGGGCGGTCAACAGACGGTCATACCTCGTATCGCGACATTTACGCCGGCCGCGGCTGCGGCCGGGCGCACCCTGGTCATTTCCGGCACAGGGTTTGGTCCCGCGGCGACGGCGACCTCGGCCGTCACCATTGCCGGCCTCAGCGCCACCATCGTGTCGTGGTCCGACACGCAAATCCGGGTGGTCGTGCCTGAGTTCGGGCAGACCGGCGCAGTCGCGGTAACCACAGCAGCCGGCATGGCCACGGGCGGCACATTCACTTTTGTCGACTATCCGATAGCGCTTGCTCCCACCTACGGCCCGCCCCAGACCGTGGTGACGCTGACGGGATACGGTTTTGATGCCGCGGCCGGCACGGGCACCGTGCTCTTCAACGGCGCCACCGCTTCGGTGCTATTGTGGTCAGAGCGATCGATCACCGCCCAGGTGCCGCAGTTTGGCAGTACCGGGGTCGTGACCGTGCGGGTGCGGGGACGGGAGCGCGCTGCCCCCAACTTCACAGTGACCCGCGTGACCTCGATCACGCCGACGCGGGCGCTGCGAGAGACCGAGGTGGTCATCGAGGGCAACGGTTTCGGCAGTTCGCAGGGGGAGAGTCGGCTGACCTTCCCGGCGAGCCTGACGGCCGAGCCGACCTCGTGGTCTGACACGCGGATCACCGCTAACATTCCGGCGCGCGCGAACACTGGCCCGATGGTCTTGACGATTCACGGAGTGCCGGTGCCCACACCGGTGGTGACGCTGAGCTATACGAATTCGTTCACCCTCGACAGCAACTTTGGTGAGGCGGTTTCATGACCACCGACAGCAACAACTCATGGGTCTGGCGTTTCAACGCCGACGGCACCGGCAACGGTCGGTTCGGCGCGGCCGGCACCGGCAACGGCCAGTTCGGCGGGGCATCTCCGGGGTTGGGCAAATCGAGTGGCCCTTGGGGTATCGCCATCGACGGCAACGACCACGTGTTTGTCGCCGACACCGGCAACGATCGCATTCAGCGCTTCGATCTGAGCGGGAACCTGCAGATCACGTTTGGTTCGCGCGGTGCCGGCCCGGGCTTGCTCGACCAGCCCGCCGGTCTGGCCGTCGATTCGGCGGGCAACGTCTACGTGGCCGAGATCGGCAACCACCGGATCAGCAAGTTCGACAACGACGGGGTCTTTCAGGCCACCTTCGGTACCGCCGGCACCGACAACGGCAACTTCGATTCGCCGACGGCGGTCGCCGTGGCCGGCAACGGTGACCTCTACGTGGCCGACACCAACAATCACCGCATTCAACGTCTGGCCGCCGACGGCTCGTTCATTGCCTGGCTCGGTCTCGACGACTTGGGCAACACGGCGTGGCACGACGCGAACACCGCGCGCACGTCGCGGTCGGGTACGGCGCTGCGTGAGTTCTATCTGCCGCAAGGCATCGGCATCAACAACGACACCGGCGACCTGACCGTGGTCGACTCCGGCAATCAACGGATCCAGACGATTCCGGCCGACGCCGACCCGGCCGTTTCGTTTGGCGGTAACGGGGTCACCAATGGCCTGTTTTCCGTGCCGGTCGGGGTTGCCGTCAACGGCAACCAGTTGTTCATCGCCGACACCGGTAACGGCCGGGTGCAGCAGATCACGGCCACCGGAACCTTCGTGGCCGCCG
>CAZADH010000137.1:0-15178 GCA_964483805.1 uncultured bacterium | reverse complement strand
CTTGCGAACGCAAGCGGCATGACCGTTGCCGCTGTCCGCTCGAAGGCCTAGTTATGTGTGTGAATGAGCACTGTTTATCATTGCAGTGAACAGCGTCGAACCCATCGTTGCAGCAATCAGCACCACCCTACCAAGAACCAAGCTGAACCATGCAAATCACGATACAGGACTGCTTCCCAAGACCCATGCCTCAGTCCACTTCGTTGCGCGCTCAAGCCGCCTTCGTCCGATGGTAAATCTTGACCTCCTGCCGTAACCGACCGGCAAGCCGATCAACCTCAAGATCAAGCTCGTAGTCCATTTGCAGGCCCATCCAAAACTGAGGAGACATCTTGAAGTATCGGGCAAGCCTCAAGGCCGTGTCCGCCGTGATGGACCTCTTCTTGAGAACGATTTCATTGATGCGCCTTGGAGGCACACCAATGTCATTCGCAAGGCGATTTTGACTCAACCCAAGAGGAGTCAAGAACTCGTGCAAAAGAACCTCACCAGGATGCAACGCAGGGATTCGCTTCGTCGTCATAAAACTCCTCACTGTCAGCCGTGATAATCGACGATCTCAACGTCGAACGCATCTACACCCTTCCAGACAAAGCAGATTCGCCATTGATCGTTGATTCGAATGCTCCACTGACCAGATCGATTGCCCCTTAGAACTTCAAGATGATTGGATGGAGGCACTCGAAGGTCATTTACCGTGACAGAACGATGCAAAATGCGAAGCTTTCGGAAGGCCGTCTCTTGAATATCAGAAGGCAGCCTCCGAGAGTATTGCCGCTTGAAGACCTTCTCAGTCTCCTTGCACCGAAACGTCTTGATCATGAGACCATGATATAACGTGTGACGTTACTTGTCTAGCCGGCTGACAGCTCGCCATTTCGCAGCCGACAGAATGGACAGAGCCAGGATCACGTCGGTGCGACCAAGCCGTTCTTAAAGCGGTTCATCCGACCAAAGCGTACTTCGTCTCATGAA
Source organism: uncultured bacterium (assembly GCA_964483805.1). Lineage (GTDB taxonomy): Bacteria > Muiribacteriota > Ozemobacteria > Ozemobacterales > Ozemobacteraceae > CAZADH01. Next base: position 14,203 of record CAZADH010000137.1, on the reverse strand, counting down.
TTGCCAGTATCCGGAGTTTGAAAAATGCCATGTCGCGAAAGCCGTAGGCCATCCTCTTCACGGTCTTGGTCTTGTTGTTCATGCCTTCAAGCGGACCTGTTGAGATGGGGCAGTCATAGTATGCGAGGATTGCGTTGCGATGTGTCTGAAGGGTTTGTGCAAACGTCTGAAGCAAGCGTATGCCCGAGGCCTCCGCTCTCCGGACCCAGAGCGAGAGGTTCTTCGCTGCTTGCGTTTTTGATGCCTGCGTCCAGAGCGTGCGAAGATCCTCTTTCAGGTAGTAGGCGATCGCCAGCGGTTGATTCAGCCGTAGTGCTTCTTGAAGTCGATGGTCTTCATTCTTCGACACCTCAAGGTTCTCCGGGTTCTTCAAGAGAAGCCAACGTGTTCCCTTCAGGACCTTCTTTTGCAATACGTCAGTAGCCTCTCGATAGAGTTGCCGGCGGAGTTCAGACAGCTTGTCGTTCAGCGACTTGACGACGTGGAAGTGATCGAGAACGTGAATCGCGTTCGGCAGGTGCTCACGCACCGCCAGCAAATACGGGGTGCCCATGTCCGTGGCAACGGCTTCGATTCTATTTGTGCGCCGACCAAGCATCTTCCAGAACGGCTCCAGGGCCTCGTGCCCTTTCGTATCGCCGACGAACACGACCGCGCCCGAGTCGAGATCCATGACGACGGTCAGGTATCGATGCCCTTTCAGAACGGCGATCTCATCAATGGCGATGCGTCGCAAGTTCTTCAACGACGGCCGGGCAAAGCGTTTGGACAGATCGGCCTTCTGGATGTCCTTCACCGTGTCCCACGACAAATGCAGATGACGAGCAACATCTTGTATTGTTGCATATCGCAGAAGCTCAAGGACATACCGCCGAAATCGCTTTGTGTAAGAATACCGCTCCTCCGCAAATCCGATCTCCACCTGACGAACGCGGTTGCACCGACAGCATTGGACACGTTGCACTGCGAGCTCGATAAACACCGAACGACTGCCAATTGGCAACGTGCGAAAACGGCGGAGACTCGTGCCTCGGCATGTCACCGACGAACAAAGGCAGCTCGCACAACGCAGTCGGTTTGCGGCAATACAACGAGAAGCGCGAGGTGCGCGGGGTGTGTCCAAATCAGGCCTTGCGTCTGCTACCGTTTGCCAAGCGGCGGGTTATCCCGGTGCCAGCGTGTCCCGAGCAGGCAGGTCTTATTGATGAGATGATGCGGCGTATTGACAGTCCTGAGGGGAAGCAGATCTGCGGGAGGCGTTTTGGGGCGATTGAACCCGTGTTTGCCAATCTGAAAGCACAAAAAGGTTTACGACGCTTCTTACATAGAGGTAGAGAAAAGGTAAATACAGAGTGGTTATTATGGTGTATTACCCACAATATTGGCAAGCTGGCCCCGCATTACAGGCGCAAATGACAAAGAAATGAACAGGAACGGTCGGTAAATCCACCGAACGTTTCCTGAAAGTTGGCGACCGAGATGCCATGGCCTCCACTCGCGCGTGCAAAGTCGTTTTCCGACAGGCTCGTTCGGTCTGTCTGTAAACGGGTGTCAGCACTTCTTGGCCTCAATCGAAGCGAAGGACCAACGGCCGTCAGAGACGAGGTAGCGATGCGCTGCCGGCAACTCGGTTCTGGATCACTCTGGGAGGCATTGTTGCCAAAGGGACAGTCGCATTGACCAACACCGCAAAGGCGGTCGCATCCTATTCTGCTTCTGCCGACGTCTGCCGGTCGAGTCGCCGGATGAGACGAAGATCGACCGGGGTGCCATTGCAGTAGAATCGCCACTTGGGTCGATCCGCGGCCAGTCGATCGATGGGAAAGATTGGACCAACCACGTGCACACCCTCGGCCTCTTGGTCGATCTGACAGTTCCAGCGCATGCCATCACACTCGACCGTCCAGGTGCCGTCAGAGATTGGCACGCGATCTGCGAAGCCAATGCCGACACGGCTGTTCCGCCAGAGGGTGAGTCGGGGCCGGAATTCCCCAGCAATGCTAATGAGCAGACAGGAGTAGCCATCGAGAAACAACTGAACGTCGGCGAAGGCGCCTCCAGTGTCGAGCAGCGATGACGAGCGGTCGCACGAGGCGACCAGCCTTGTCAACAGGCGCGACAGGCCCGAACCATCGAGGGAACCGGCACGAAAGTGTTGCAGCAACGCGATGAGCGTATCGTGGCCGGGGCGGGAGCACATGTAGGTCCGCTCTTCATTGACGATGTAGGCGCGGGCACCCAGTGCCAAGTGCGATGCGTGCGCGGATGATGTGGCGGTCCGTCCTCCCAGAAGACGAAGAACGCGACCAAGAAATACATCATACATATCGACAAACTCGAGCGCCTGTCGATCGACCAACGCCAACTGATCATCGCTGGTTACGGCATGGTTGGCCAGCAGCGGTCCAGTGACCTTGTCCGGCATCCCGCCCTCCTCGGTCACGCTGGACTGCTTCATCAACCCGAGCGGGTTTCGCATCAGTCCAAGGGCGGTCTGCTCGTCGACCGGGCCACGCAAACGGGCGAGCGGGTAGAGGCGGAAGAAACGGGAGAGATCGTAGACGCTGAGCGTTGCATTCTCAGCATCCCAGGCGGCCGTGGCCTTGAAATTCGGATACATGCGCCCAGCCAGAAACTCCCAACGGCTCACCAGGGCAGCCACGGTTGCGTGCTCTGCAGCAAGCACGGTTTCGCCATCGTTGGGGGCAACGCCGACGAGATCGAGGAACCTGCGCTCGAGTTGCTCGCGGCGGGCGACGTCGAAGGCTGCATGCAACGCAGTCGCGACGACGCCGTCAAGGTTGAGAGGATGAGTCGCCATCGCCTCGAGCAGGATCTTCTGGCCCTGGGATTCCAAACCATAGAAATTGCTGAGCCAATTGGGCCGAAATGACCATTGCGGAGCACGGCCCCGCAGCGCGAACACCGAGTCATAGTCGATCAAGTGACCCCGAAGCGAGATGTTGCCAGCCGACCAGCCCCCGTGGATGACACGCTCAACATACTTCTCGGCGTCTTGCCGACCGAAGGCACGAGCAATATCTGTTATTGCTTCTTTATGCACGCCCTCGCCACCGTGGAACAAATGCGACGGGCGATCGAGTTCTCCGTGTGCATCGAGGCGAACGATCATCCCGGTCGGGATCGGGTCGTCGTACCAGGGGACCTTGACCCCCTTGTTCAGGTCGACGACGGCGAGAACCGGCGGGGCGCCGGTGCGCAGGTTGGCGGCGTCGACATTCGCGCAGACGGCTTCCCAGAGGGCACCGACGAGGTCGAGGGCTCCGTTCGAGCGCTGGGGGTCGGTCGAGGTGGCCAGCACCGTGCGGCCGATCCCCTTGAGATTGAAGCAGTGGCCCACATAAGTCGCCCGTCCCGAGCCGCTGTTTCCGACCAGAGAGATGTTCATCGGGTCGGCCTGCCGATCGACCCAGACGGTCACCGGTGGAGACTCCGCCAGGGCTTCGGCCGGGTCGAGGGTCAAGAGCAAGTGTTCGCGCACGAAAGCGGCGGCCTCATCGTCGCTGACCGGCCGACCAAGAAGCGGACTCAGCGCCGAACCTGCGGCATAGATCACCCTGACCCGATCGGGGTCGAGACGCCACGCCGTCATGGTGGCAAAAGTCGACTCGCCAAGACGCGAAACCGCGCCGGGCGGGCCGTCCAACAACCGCCGGAGATCGTCGGCAAGGCCGGGGGTGCAGGACCCCACATAGGGAGGAGCACAGGATGGTCGCGTCATTGGGTTATCCTTGCCTCGATTGGCCGGTAACAGTAGGCAAACAAGACGAGCCGCAGCGAAAGCGCGATATGCGTCGCAATCTTGGACCAGGAGACATATTCAATATAACGTATTGACATCAACAGGCAAGCGCGGGCGCCACTCGTGACGACGGGCGGCGATGGCAGCGCGAACGTCGGGACGGGCGAACTCGTCGAGGATCTTGATCATCTGCAGGCGGCGTCCGGCGACAAACAGGTCCTGGTCATCTTCAGGAAGCGAGAGAAAGCGGTCGATCGTGCCGATGAGGCGACGAAAGTCTGCGGGCAGGCGGCCACGCAGCTCGAGAAGCAGATTGATGCGATGGTCACTGATCAGTTCGAGGGGCGTGTCGCGCACAATGTTGATAAAGCGGCGAATCTCGGCGACAACACCGACCTCGTCGAGCGGCACAAACCGGCCAGCGCGATAGTCGTCGGCAAGTGGCGTGCCATCGAGCACCATGGCCGTGCGGAGGCGAACGACATCGGGTGCGACCTCGACCATGAGTCGACCCGTGTCGGCGGCGTGCGCCTCGCTGAGGTCGGCGCCACCCAGTCCCGGCATGACGTAACAACACAACTCGAAACCGGCGGCACGGGCATGTTCACACCCCTGCTTCTGCCTGGCAAATTTCGTGCCTTTGTCGAGGCGCGCGAGAACAGCATCGCACCCCGACTCGACGCCGACGTGAACCCGGTTCAGCCCGGCCGCGCGCAATCGTGCCAATTCGTCCGGACGCCGGCTCGCCAGCGTGTTACTTCGTGCATACGCCGTAATCCGTTCGACGTGCGACAACCGCGCGCGCGCGCGCTCGACAATCGCGACCAGATGATCGATTGGAGTGGCGAGGGCATCGGCGTCCTGCAGGAACAGGGTACGGTGCTCACGGCTCAGCGGGTCGGCGGCCATCGCGTCGATGTCGGCGAAGACCTCGGCCACCGGCCGGACCGAAAACGTTTCGCACTTGTAGGCGGGGCAAAACCGGCAACGGTTCCACGGGCAATTGCGCACCACGCGCAGCAGCAGGCTGCGCGACTCGCTGGGCGGGCGCAATACACCCCGTTCGATGCCGAGATGACGGCTCATGGACGGCACGAGCCGATCGCGCGCATCTCAACCGGTCTTCTGCACCCAGGACGGCAACCGCATCGCGCCTGCAACGCACACCGCAACTCGTCGCCCACTCCTCGGCCTCCTGTCAGACTGGCAGCGGGGTCCAGGGACCAGTGCCTCAGGAAACTGGCTGGAGAAAACGGGACCTCGACGCACTGCAAGTGGAACAACAGCCCTGTTGTACCGCCCCGGAGAGTGTAGGGAAATTCGAGAACGCCCGCAAGCAGAATGCTCGTCACGCTTGCCGCCGACACGGTTTCTCTCGAATAGGGCTGATGCCCGGGCAATACCCCGGTGCTGGGATTCAATCCGAAAATTTGACAGGCCGCGGTTTTCCTGTCAGGATTAACATGTTGTCTATTGATATCGATCGGAGGTTCCCTAATGCGGAACAGTATGATTCGGATGTCTCGCATCCTCCTCGGGGTTGTTTTGTTGTGCTTCGCCGCTTCGGCCTTCGCCATGGCTCCGCTGCCGGCGAACCCTGATCTGAAGGCAGTCTTCGACAGCATCAAGACGCCTCCGGGCGACATCAACACGCGCGTCCGCTACATCTGGAAGAACGATGAGGCGTGGTACACCCGTTGGGCCATGGTCGAGTCTGCGAAAAAGACCATTGACACAACATATTTCATCGTCGAGAACGATGTGTTTGGCTGGTCGTATCTCGGCCTGCTGCGCAAGAAGGCCCGGGAAGGCGTGAAGATCCGCCTGATGATCGACGGGCGCATCAATCGGTTCACGCACAAGCTGGGCGATTCCGACGAACTGGAAGAGCTGGCCCGCTTCAAGAATGTCGAAATCAAGCTGTACAACTCGCCGGCGAAAGCTCTGTTGCCGGCGTTGCTCGACCTCAAGAAGATGTTCGCTTCGAACCATGACAAGATCATCATCATCGACGGTCACCTGTCGATCATCGGTGGTCGCAACATCGGCAAAGACTATTTTGTCGGCAAGGGCGAGCACAAGATCGTTTATCGCGATTCCGACGTGGTCATGGAAGGCGAGTACGTCGCCCGTCACCTCAAGCTTTGCTTCGACGAAGAGTGGGGCAACCTCAAGAACTGGCTGATCAAGCCCGACTGGATCAACTTCAAAGACCAGACCACCAAGCTCGACGTGGCGTATCGCGTCATGAATCGTTACATCCAGGGCAACGGCACCTACAAGGTCGATGATCCGGCGTTCCCCGAGGGTTTGCGCAAACACGTCGAGTTGTTCACCAAAGAGATCACGAATTACAAGAACATCAGTGGTTACGCCGGTCATGAGATCTGGCGCGGCGAGGGCAAGAACCCGCTGAAGATCGTCGACCAGCATTCGTGCGTGGGCGTGCGCAACGACGTGGCCGCCAACATGATCCGACTCATCGATGCGTGCGAACATGAGATCATCATGCAGAACTCGTATGTCGTGCTCTCGGACGCACTGACGGAAGCGCTGAAGCGGGCCAGTGCCCGTGGTGTAAAGATTTTCCTGCACACCAACAGTGGGGCTTCGACCGACGCGATCTTCCCGCAGGCGTTCTTCATGAATGACTGGATGCAGCTCATGAAAGACTGCCCCACACTGCGGTTGTTGGTGGCGAAGGATGCGAGCCAGCGCCTGCACAGCAAGTGCTTTGTGTTCGACGGGCAATACAGCGTGGTCGGCACCTACAACCTCGACCCGTTGAGCGATAACGTGAACTCCGAGGTCATCGCCCTGATCGAGGGTTCGGATTTCGGCACCATGCTGCGCAACCGCATGTATACCGACTTCGCGCCGTGCCTCGAGTACAAGATCGAAGTCGACCGGGACGGCAAGGTCAAGAGCTTGATGGGTCCCGAGCACCACTGCAACGAGAAATTGCTCAAGAAGATGAACTACCTGCGCAAGATCCAATGGCTGCGGCCCTTGATCTGATGCACTGACCGCGGCGCCGACGGCGACGCGAAGACGAGAGCCCCCGCACGGCCATTCCCGGACCTGCGGGGGTTTTCTTTGTCTTGCTCCCGTATTGCGAGATCTCCCCTACCCTCGGCTCGACAGTTTTCATAGCGCGGACCGGTTCATCGCCGCGCAGCCATGAGAGGGAAGACAGGGAACGTTCTTGGGAGTGGCGCGAGAACGGCGCTTGCGCCGGCACGGACTTGCCCGCGCCGTCAGCTTCTCTTTGGCAAATGGGTCGCGAGCAATCCTGCCAGGAGCGCACGATCGACCGGTTTGCTCACCCCTGCCGTGAAGCCAAAGGCGGTGGGATTGGCGATCACCGGGTCGTCCGCGTATCCCGAAATGACAAACGCCGGCAGGTCTGGGCAGACCTTGCGGATTTCAGCAATCGCCGCCTTGCCGCCCATCCCCCCCGGGATGGTGAGATCGAGAAAGACCGCAACCAGGTCGTGGCGGTGTTGCGCCAACTCCGAGATGCGTGCAATCGCCTCGGCCCCATCGGCGGTCAGAATCACCGAATAGCCAAACGACTCGAACAATGCGCCCAACACCCGCTGGACCAGCGGTTCATCGTCCATGACCACGATCGTCCCCTGACCGGTGTGAACTTGCCGGCTCGTCGACGGCGACACGGCGGCTTCGGCCGGCGCCGCCGGCAGATATACGCAGAAGGTGCTGCCACGGCCCGGTTCAGAAGTAACATCGATCGACCCACCATGCCGCCGCACAATCGAGTAGCAGGTGGCCAAACCAAGCCCGTGCCCCTGCGGCTTGGTGGTGAAGAATGGATCAAAAATGCGCGAAAGGTGGTCTTTGGGAATACCAACACCATGGTCGACAAATGTAATTACAACATATGCACCTTTCGGCAATACGGGGTGGCCGCCTTCGCGCAGATCACAGTTCTTCGCCGACACCGCGAGCGTCCCCCCGCTCGCCATCGCCTGACACGCATTGATCACCAGGTTGTCGATCGCCTGGCCAATCTGGTGACGATCGAAACGCGCCGGCCAGAGGTCATCGGGCAGCGAAAACCGCACCGACACCGAGGTTCCTGAGAGCGCGAATTTCACGGTCTCGGCGACAAACGGGCCGACTGCCTCGACCTTGCTGACGGGGGTTCCCCCTTTGGCAAAGGTCAGTAGTTGCTGGGTCAGGGCACGGGCCCTATCCATTGCCGTCATCGCCTGGGCCAGGCGCATGTCCCGCTCTTCGGGCGATTGTTCGATGCGTGCCAGATCGATGGCGCCGAAAATCGCGCTGAGAAGATTGTTGAAGTCATGGGCAATGCCACCCGCAAGAACACCGAGAGCCTCGAGTTTCTGGGCGGTCTGCACGATGGTCTCGGCGTGACGTCGCTCGGACACATCAGCGATGATGGCGCCAAGGTCGGGCGCGCGACCCTCGCGAGGAATGGCGAACTTACGCGTTTCGAGGATCAGTGGGCGACCGTTCCTGTCGGTCCAGTGCTCCTCATACGACAGCACACCTTGGTCCAGGGCAGTGCGATCGGATGCCACCATCGCGGTTGCGACATCCGGCGGGAAAAGCTCGGCCGGAGTCTTGCCAAGCCAGTCCTCGGCCGGAAAGTGGTTGAGAAACTCCCGATTGAAGAACAGCGGGCGCAGGTCGTGGTCTTTGATCAGCGCCATTAGAGGCATGTGGTCCATGAATGCCTGGAAGCGGGCTGCGCTTTCGCGCACCGCGGACTCCGCGGTCTTGAGCTTGGTGACGTTTTCAAACGCCGTGCCGAGACGGCCGCCAGGGATGGCAAACGCCTTCACGCGGAAGGTCCCGCGCATGCGGTGGTCACCGTATTCGGCATCAAGGAGTTCGAACCCTTCGCCAGAGCGCATCACATTCAGGTATCTGTCGGTCAAGCCTTGTTGGCGCGCGGTCGGCCAGATGTCGTCGAAGTCACGGCCGATCTCGGTCGACAGATCGATGCCGGTCAGCCGAAACGCCTCATCGTTGGCAAACTCGAGAACGAGTCGATCCGGGGCTACATACCGGTAGATCAGCAAGCCAGACGGTATTGAAAATAGAATACTTCGCGTCCGCTCGAATTCGTGGGCGAGAGCCTGTTCCGCCCTCTTGCGGTCGGTGATGTCGATGGTGTAACCCGCCAGATAGCGCGGTTTGCCCTTGATGTGAATCGGGAACTTGATGGTCGTGTAACTACGGCCCTCGAGCTCTTCATCGACCACGACTTGTTTTCCGGCATGCAGGATGGCCTGATCGTCGAGGATCATCTTCTTGGCCAGTTCTCCGGGGAACAGCTCGTCCATGGAGCGACCGATGATCTCTGCAACGGGTCGATGCAGCATGTGTTCAAAGTTGCGGCTGAGCCGGATGGCGCGGATCTGATCATCCTTGAAGAACACGTACACTGGGCTGTTGTCGAGAAACTGGTGGAAGATCTCTTCGGTTTCGCGACGGGCGCTTTCCGCCTGGATGCGCTTCAGACTGCCGCCCACCTGCAGGGCGATCGACTCGAGCAGCCGCCGAGATGCCGCGGGCAGGTGATCAGTCGAGCGCGAAGCCACGTTCAGAACTGCGATGGTCTCACCCGGACGTCCAATCGGAAGCATCGCAAATGCACGGAGTCCCTCGCGCAAACGCACTTCATTGTGGTCGGGCATCAGTTCAGCGTGCGTCGCGTGCCGAAGCTCACCTGCGCGAGCCATCTTCGAACTCGGTGAATCAGCCGGGATGGTTCTCACGAGATCGACGAACTCGGCGGAGAGGCCCGCATGAGTGACCAGGTTGAGCTCCTCTGTGGCCGGGTCGAACAGAAACATGCCCCCACCGTCGAGTTGCGGCACCTGCAATGCGGTGCGGAGAACCCGGTCGAGCCCCTCGACGAGGTCGTCGCATGAGTTGAGGTCGAGCAACAACTGATGCATCACGGTCTGAAAGCGCTCCGCCGCCTTGCGTTGGGTGATGTCTACCAGCGAGAACTGCAACAACACGCGGTTGTCGAGACGAAAACTGAGCAAATGGACTTCTGCGTCCCACAACTCACCGTCGGGCCTCTGATGCAGCCACTCAAAGACGGCTCTGCCGTGCACCAGTGCATCGTCGATCACCGTGGCGGTGCGCTGTGCCGCCGAGGCGCCGTCATACTGGGTCGGGGCCGAAACGTCGAGTGGTGTTTTGCCCAGAACATCTTCGACCACGGAGAAGCCATAGGCTCGAACCGCCGCCGGATTGCAGTCAAGAAACCGCTGCGTGACGGGATCCATGACGACGATCGGCAACGGCGACTGGTCAAAAATGCGATTGCGAAAAGATTCGTCAGTCGCTGGCAACCGATTCTCGTTGCTCACAGATAACTCCTCGAGGATGCTGGAACCGCAGTGTATTTCTTCATTGGCAATGAGGCAAATCGATCTCAGCGAGAACATCTCGCGGCTGTTGATTCACCGGCACGAGTTCGCACGTAGAGTTACTTTGTATTGCAGTATCCTTGGCAAGCGCTGATGGCACCCGGCATCCTTGCCCTGCACAGTCGTCTCTGCCCCTAATTGCAGAAGCGCCGGCGGTTTCCCGCCGGCGCTTCATTCCTGCTACCCGAGTTTACTTGGGCAGGTAGATCTTCAGGGCCGGATCGCCCATGAGGTGATAGACTTCCCAGTAGTAGAGTTTGCGGCTCGAGTTCGACGCTTCGACGGCCAGGTTGCCAACGACCATGAAGGCACCGTTGGTCACGCCTTCGAACAAGGAATCGATGGCACCGCGACCGGTGTTCTCTTTCAACGGCGGAACGCCCTGATCATTCGGCTTCACGATCTGGTGCAGGCCGATGCCCCACCAAATGTCTTCGTCCCAGTAGGTGCTGTTGGTGCCGCCGATGTAGCCGATGGCGCCACAGTCTTTGGCGCGCAGCCAAGCCTCGGCGAAGCAGGTCCCGATCTCGAACTTGCTGGTCAAGCAGCAGTTGCCGACGACGAGCGGATACTTGCCCTTGTTGCCGAGCTTGTTGATGTCGCTGATCGACATGGCCGGGTCAGCCCAACTGGTCGACGAGCCGTGTGCAGTGTAGTTCACATAGGTGACGCCCTTGGCGATGGCAGCCTGGATGGCGGCCACGTTCTGACCCGAACCGGCCGACAAGAAGGCGGTCACGTTCTTCCAACCGTTTTCGGCGTTGAAATAGTATTTGGTGGCGTAGTTGATGTGCGGCCAACCGTGGCTCTTGGCCCAGCTTCCATCCCAACCGGCAACCAGCACGGTGTCGTTGATGAACGACTTGTCGGCGAACTGAGCTTTCTCATACTGCAGAGTTTTTTCGATCTGCGGGGTGAGCTGCTCGAGATTCTGCGCCGAGAAGCGACCAGTCAGAATGTCGGGAATGTTGTCACCAGGAGTGACGCACACATACGGCAACTCGGTGATGTGGGTGCCGCTCTTGCCCTTGAAGGCCGGGATCTGCTCGTTGTCGCCAACGAAGAGAACGTAGCTCGGCGCCGGCATGTCGGCGGTCGGATTGTTGTACAGGTTGTGGATGAAGGTCTTGAGGCTCTCGCTGATCGCGGCGCCGGTTCCGAATTGCTCGGTGGTGACGACCTGGACCTTGAAGCCCTTCTCTTGTTTGAGAGCGACGAACGGAGCGATCGCATCTTTGAACATCGGGGCGGTAACGATCAGGTAGCCCTGCTGCGCATTGCGGCTGGCGAATTTGAGAGCCGACGGAACAACAACCATCTTCTCGGCGAAGGCGAACGCGGGCGAGTAGTGGCTGGCGTGCTGGGCCTTGGTGGCGTTCATGTCGCCGCCGGTGATGACGATTTCGATCTCGATGTTGTTGTACACGACGATCTTTTTGGCGACCGCATCGTATTTGACCGGAGCGATGGTCAGGTGGGCAAGGCGCATGTTGCGCAGCGTGCCGGCTTCTTTGATGTCGGCCAGCGGCATGCCATTGAAGCCCTTCGAAATGTAGGCGGACTTCTCATAGACGAACGGAACGGTCGAACCGTCTTTCGGAGCTGACGGCTGGCGGGGGAAGATCGGATGGTTGATGCCATGCTGGGCCAGGTCATACTCGGTCGCGTCGCTCTTCTTGACTTCGACCTTGAAGCTGGCGCCGACCGGAATCTGCACGAGCTTCGTGATGACCGGCAACTGGGGGGCGCCGTAAGCGCCACCGAAGTAGAAGCCGGGGGCCTCGAGGACGCTGAACTCACCGCGCGGAGTCTGGACATCATGCGAGGTCAGTTTGTTGATCGAGCAGGTCATGCGCACGGTCATGTCTTGACCGCGGCTCGAGTCACCCGCCACCACCAAACCATTGCCATTGGCGCCCGAGAGGTTGATCTCGGCGGCAAAGGCCGCGCCACTCAACAAAACCACCAGGACCAGAACCGAAAACAGTCTCTTCACTTATACTCCCCTTTCAATTCCTTATTCGAAAGACTGCCTGAAGCCAAACGCACCACACGTCGGACCTCGGCGCTTATCCACCACATTATTGCTTACTCAATACGAATGGGATCCGGTAATTGTTACAAGTATATTTCGGTCAGGTAACAAATGTCAAACGCCCGAAAATCCGGTCCTCACGCCACTTTCTTGCCTGGGTCACCGACGTACCGCTCTCGGGGGCCCGCCAGCGCCGAACGAAACCGCGGCCGGAATCCCGTGTCGCCTGACGACCCCGCCGTGCCATCTGCCACACCTTCATGTACCCTTAACTTACGACAAACGCGCTGCCATGCCGGTCGGGGGACACAGCGCGCGACACCCTGCGCGGTTTGTGGCCTCTCTCAACCCGTTGTAGTATCATGCGCGGACCAATCGCGCACACACTCTGCGAGGTGCACCCATGGTAACCCCATCTGTCGCGTATGCTTTCGGCCTGACCCTGTTCGCTGGTTTGTCGACCGGAATCGGCAGCCTGCTGGCCCTGGTCACCAAGAAAACGAATTCGTCTTTCCTCGCCGGAAGTCTGGGTTTCTCGGCCGGCGTGATGATCTACGTCTCGATGATCGAGATCTTTCCCAAGGCACGTACCTCGCTGGCCGCGGCCATGGGCGAACCGAGCGCGTATTGGTACACCACCGTGGGTTTCTTCGGTGGCATGGTGTTGATCGCCATCATCGATCAGTTGGTACCCTCGTTTGAAAACCCCCACGAGATGCGCGATATTGCCGAAATGCAGGAGAGCGCCAACCCAACGGCCGGCCCGGTCGAGCCCGAGGCAGCGGCCGAGGCCGAACGGTCGAAGAAACTGTTGCGGATGGGCTGGTTTTCGGCACTGGCCATCGCGATTCACAACTTCCCCGAGGGGCTGGCGACCTTTGCCGCGGCGATGAATGACCCGGCACTCGGGTGGCGCGTTGCCGTCGCCATCGCCATTCATAATATCCCAGAGGGGATCGCGGTTTCGGTCCCGATCTATTTTGCCACTGGGAGCCGACGCAAGGCTTTCGGACTATCGTTTCTGTCGGGTCTGTCCGAACCCCTTGGCGCATTGCTGGGGTATGTTGTTTTGTCTCAGTTCATTGACGCACGTGTCTTCGGCACCGTCTTCGCCGGTGTCGCCGGCATCATGGTGTTCATCTCGCTCGACGAGCTGCTGCCGACCGCTGAAAAATACGGCGAACATCACCTTGCCATGTTCGGCGTGGTGTCGGGGATGGTGGTGATGGCGCTCAGCCTGCTGCTGTTCGCGTAATCGGGGCGCCCGGTCGGAGTGAGCAATACATAGTATTTCCATCTCCGACCCAGGCTTCGTGCAAGCTCAACGCGGCGTGGTCGTTGCCAATGCACCCTCACCAGCAACCGCACGCGGGACCACCGGATTCTGACCGTGGGCCTTTTCCATGAGTCGCGTACCCTCGATGACCATCGAAGCAACCGTAGCGAGTGGCGGGTCGTCGCCCAACTGGCGCGCGCGATTGATGTAGCGCGCCCGCTCGTCATCTGACTGCAGGGCGGCATCCAGTTTGGTCTTCATTTGGTCGTAGGCAGCCTTGGTGGCTGCGGGGCTGGCAATGCCCAACTGTTTGTACAACTCTTCCACTCGCGCCGGGTTCTTGGCGACCCCGAAACGCCCCTTGTTGTAGACATCGATCAAGGCCATCTGCGCATCCTTGTTGCCCTGGCCTGCCGCCGATTCCAGCATCTGCACGCCCTTCACCGGGTCTTTGGCCACGCCTTTGCCGCGCAGATGCGACATGCCCACGAGATACTGTGCCTCGGCATCACCGGCGTTGGCACGGACAATCGCCGCCTGAAGAGCTTCTTGTTTCTGGGCCTTGCGCAACTGGGCCTGCGAGGGTTTCTTGCCGGCGGGATCTTTGGCCGACAATGGGGCAACGAGCAACGGCACGGTCAGACCGATGGCCATGAGGGAGAGAGGGATGATGCGTCGCATGCTGTGTCTCCTTG